>PSLO01000011.1:62923-68782 GCA_040289665.1 Leptolyngbya sp. ERB_1_1
GCACGATCGACCATCGCCAAGGCACACTCACCAGAACGATCGAGCTTCGGTTGGAGCGTGTTCGAGAAGTTTTAGGTCTGGTCGAATTTGGTGAAGAATTGGGCGAACTGCAAGCGAATGATGTAGAGCGAACGTTAACCGCTTTGGGTTGTGAGTTGAAATCAAATGGTTCAAACACTTGGATCGTCACCGTTCCGCCGTATCGCTATCGCGACTTAGAGCGTGAAATCGATTTGATCGAAGAAATCGCGCGACTGTACGGTTACAACAATTTCAGCGATACTTTACCTGCAAAAACAGAGCCGGGATATTTGTCGATCGAACAATCGATCACCCGCAAAGTTCGCGAAGCCTTTCGAGCGGCAGGATTAACCGAACTGATTCACTATTCTCTCGGTAAACCTGGAGAAGAACGGCAGATTGTTCTCGCGAATCCATTGTTTACCGAATACTCTGCACTGCGAACGGATTTGATCAATGGATTGATCGAAGCATTCCAGTACAACTTAGAACAAGGCAATGGAGCTTTGAACGGCTTTGAGATTGGGCACATCTTTGCTCAAGAAGAAGAACTGATCGAATCTGAAGCGATCGCTGGAATTTTAGGCGGAGACCCGACTCAGGGCAAATGGATTCGAGGCGGTAAAGATCAACCTTTATCTTGGTTTGAGGCAAAGGGGATTTTGGATAGCGTCTTCGATCGCATCGGTTTAACCGTGGAATATCAGCCCGATCGACGAGATGCCCGATTGCATCCGGGGCGAACTGCATCCTTGTGGGTGAGAGGCAATAGCTTAGGAACCTTTGGACAGTTGCATCCTCAACTTCGTCAAGAGCGCGGATTACCGGATGAGGTGTATGTTTTCCAGCTTGATCTTGATGTGGTGATTCGCCAGCTTGAAACTGATGAAGCAATGGTTCCGATCTTCAAGCCGTTCTCAACTTATCCCGCTTCCGATCGAGATATTGCCTTCTATGCGGCTCTTGATGTTGCGGTGAGCGACTTGGAGCGCACGATCGTTAAAGCAGGCGGTAAACTGCTCGAATCAGTGGAACTGTTTGATGAATACAGAGGCGATCGCGTTCCAGAAGGTCAGCGGAGTTTAGCCTTCCGATTAGTATATCGGGCAGACGATCGCACCTTAAAAGACGAGGATGTTGATCCGGTGCATCAGAAGGTGCGCGAAGCATTAGCCGAGAAATTCCGGGTAGAACTGAGAAGCTAAGGAGTGAAACTGTGCCAAAATATGTGGTTTGGGGGAGCTATTGCGAAGATGTGCTCGAAAAAAGAGCGCCTTATCGCCAAGCTCATTTAGATGGATTAGCCAAACAAAAAGCGGATGGAATTCTGATCACTATTGGTCCGACAAAAGACGTTACGAAAGTGTTTGGCATCTATGAAGCTGAAAATGAATTGATCGTGCGGGATTTGATCGAGTCTGATCCATATTGGCAAAACCAGATTTGGACAGAATACGACATCAAGGAATGGATTCAGGCGATTTAACCTGTATAAAGCTGTCCCGCCTTCACCTCCAGAATTTGTGCTGCATCAATCCACTGTGCATCAAACGATCCTAAATGTGTTGTCGTAATCAAAGTTTGAAATCGATCCTGAATCGCATCTAACAATTGATTTTGCCGATTTAGATCTAATTCTGCTAACACATCATCTAATAGCAAAAGCGGCGGTTCTCCGATCACATCTTCGATCAGCTTAAGCTCTGCTAACTTCAATGCTAAAACTAAGGTTCGTTGTTGCCCCTGTGAACCATATTGACGCGCAGGCGTTTGATTAATCAGAAAATCCACTTCATCCCGATGTGCCCCAACTAACGTTGTTCCTTGATGTTGTTCTGCGATCGCTCTCGTTTGAATCTTCTCTAAAAATGCCTGCTGCAATGCTTCGGGTGTATCTATCTCAGCCGTGACATTCGGTGCATAGCGAATCTCTAGCTTTTCAGTACTACCACTAATCGCCTGATGCCACTGTTCCGCGAATGGAGCTAATCGATCGAGCACTCTCGAACGTCGTCGAATCACTCTTGATCCGGCGATCGCTAACTGAGCATCCCATAATGCTAAGTCAGGTGATGAAACTGCTTTACCTTCGCTTTCGTCTTTCAATCGCGCTCTGAGTAAGGCGTTGCGCTGTCGGAGAACATGATTATACTGCTGCAGCACATAAGCATAGATCGGCTCAAGCTGAACTAAGAGCGCATCGATCCAATGTCTGCGCTGATCTGGACCTCCCCGCACCAAATCGAGGTCTAAACTCGAAAATTGCACCATGTTTAACGTGCCAAGAAAATCGAGTTGTCGCCGCAGAGAAACACCATTTTGTGCCACGGTTCGCCGTCCAGTGTCTCGTAGCGTCATGCTGAGTTCAAGTTCCCCGGTTTCGCGTTTTAGTTGTCCGGTGATTTGAGAGAGCGCTTCACTGTCGTAGATCAAATCGCGATCGCGTGAAGTCCGATGAGATTTGAGCGAAGACAATAGCTCTACAGCTTCGAGTAAATTCGACTTTCCTTGTGCATTGTTGCCCAAAAGAATGGTTTTCGCAGCAGTAAAATCAATGTGCTGATCGCGATAGTTGCGGAAGTGGCGAAGATGCAGAGCGCGAAGATACATATCAGGTGCGAAATTGAGAATTCGGAATTCGGAATTTGACCCACCAAATTGCGAATCTTTCCAAGTGTATCAAATCAAGCATAAACAGCCGTCCTCAACTTGAGGACGGCTGCACGGCAATCAAAAATTACTCTTAGCGCTTCTTCCTGAAATAGAAGCGGAAGAATAATTTCTCCATTTCAATCCACACAAACATCAATGCACTCACACCTACACAAACCATCAATTCGTTGAACGGTAAGTAGTGGGTTCCAAAGAAAGCCCGCAATGGTGGAACATACACTAACATCAATTGCAGAATCGAAGTCAGAATCACCGCAGCCCAAACATACAGGTTTGTAAACGGATTCAGTTCGATCGTTAATCGATTGTTCGATCGAATAGCGATCGCGTGTCCCATCTGCGCCAAACACAGGGTCGTAAAGACGATCGTTTTCCAGCGATCGTCATCTAAAGCACCACCAAAGTGTGTGGTGGTGTAGTTGTATGCCCAAACCATTGTCGCAATGGAGAGAATCGCCAACACAATCCCGATTCGGATCATGTATGTTCCTAATCCCCGTGCAAAGATGCTTTCTCCCGGATGATTCGGTGGGCGGTTCATCACATTCGGCTCTGCGGGTTCAACCGCCAACGCCAACGCGGGCAAACCATCGGTCACTAAGTTCATCCACAAAATTTGCAGCGGGGTGAGGGGAACACTTCCGGTTGCTGCAACGGCTGGAATCAGGATAACTGAAGCCGTGATCGTAATGACTTCCCCGATGTTCGAGCCGAGAATGTATTTGATAAAGCGGCGAATGTTGGTGTAGACGACGCGCCCTTCTTCGGTCGCAGCAACGATCGTGGCAAAGTTATCATCGAGCAACACCACATCCGAGGCTTCCTTGCTCACGTCGGTTCCGGTGATTCCCATTGCGATCCCGATGTCCGCTTGCTTCAGTGCAGGTGCATCATTTACCCCGTCTCCGGTCATCGCGGCAATTTGTCCTCGGCGCTGGAGGGCTTTGACAATGCGAAGTTTATGTTCGGGTGCGACTCGTGCATACACACTCACGCGATCGACGTGCTGTTCGAGTTCTTGATCGCTCATCTGTTCAAGTTGACGACCTACTAGAACTTCATCCCCTGGTCTAGAGATGCCTAAATCTTGCGCGATCGCACTTGCTGTCAGTTGGTGATCTCCAGTGATCATCACGGGACGAATTCCTGCCGAGCGACACCGTTTCACCGCTTCACGCACTTCTGGACGAGGCGCATCGAGCATATCCACTAAGCCTAACCAGACTAATCCTTGTTCTGAGGCTTCGTCTGCCCCTTCTGGAGGAACTTCTTTTAAAGGTTTGTATGCAAAACCCAACACCCGTAAGCCATTTCCAGCCAATTCATTGTTGCGCTGAAGAATTTGGGTGCGTTGAGCTTGGGTAATCGGTTCTACTCGATCACCAATTTGAATCTGTTGACAGCGTTCCAGCACAATTTCCGGTGATCCTTTCGTGAACATCAAGAAAGGCGTTGACAGAAAATCAGTTTCAGCTTGTAGCAAGCCTGCTGCATCTTTGACAATTACGCTCATCCGTTTACGCTCAGACGAGAACGGAAATTCTGAAACACGTGGTAGCTTGCTATTCCACTGATCCCGCTCTAATCCAGCTTTCGCTGCAACCGTTAACAATGCCCCTTCAGTCGGATCACCGATGATGATCCATTGCCCGTTTTCTTGTTGCAGAATCGAGTCATTACAGATGGTACAAGCCAGTAGCAATGCTCTCAGTTCTGGCTCATCTGCGGGAATCACCTTTGAGCCATCACGGAGAAACTCCCCATTCGGTGCATATCCTTCGCCTGTGACTTTGGGACTAAGGCTAATGGTATGCAGCGATCGCACGACCATTTTGTTCTGGGTCAAGGTTCCGGTCTTATCTGAACAAACGGTCGTCACCGAACCGAGTGTTTCTACCGCAGGCAGTTTACGAATCAACGCATTTCTTCTCACCATGCGCTGAGTCCCGATTGCCAAAGTCACCGTAATCACCGCAGGCAATCCTTCCGGTACAACCGCAACCGCCATACTCAAAGCGGTTTGCAGTAAGTTTTGCAGCTTGCCGAAGTCGCGCGTAAAAATCAAGCCACCGATCACCACGATCGCGACCAGGATCATCGCTCCTGTTACAAGTGCTTTACTCAGCTGATCCATGCGTTTTTGCAGTGGAGTCGGTTCTGATTCCACACCTTGAATCTGTGCTGCAATCTTTCCTAGCTCCGTTCGCATTCCGGTTCCTGTCACCAAGACTGTTCCACGACCGTTAACCACTTCGGTTCCTTGGTAGATCATGTTGATGCGATCGGCAGGCATTGCATCTTCTTTGACCGTGATATTGGCGTTTTTGTTGACCGCTTCGGCTTCTCCAGTCAGTGCTGCTTCTCGGATTTGTAAATTTGCCGCTTCGAGAATTCGCCCATCTGCTGCGACCTGCACGCCTGCTTCGACCAGCATCACGTCACCAGGAACTAAGTATTTAGAATCCACCTCGGTGACTCGTCCCCCTCGTAACACCCGCACTCTTAGCGACGAGAGTTGTTTTAAGGCAGCTAACGCTTGTTCGGCGCGGCTTTCTTGAATGTAACCCAACGCGCCATTGAGAATGACGATCGCTAAAATTGCGATCGTATCCTTGAACGGTACTTCACCGGGTTTGAGATTGTTCTGCGTGATGGCAACAAGATCCAGAATTCCAGAGATCAATGCAACACCAATCAGCATCAACAGCATGACGTTTTTGAACTGATCGACCAGAATTTCCCAGGCACTACGACCACCCGTTTCTTCGAGTTCGTTGGTTCCGTATTGCTCCAGGCGATTTGCCGCTTCTTGCTCACTTAAACCGGATTGGGGATCACTTTTCAGGGTTGAGAGTGAACCAGCAGTGTCCAAGGTATGCCAAGCCGTGATTGGCGACGGGAGGGAATGCGCAGACATAAACAGTTCAGGAGTTAGGGGATGAATGGCTACAGCACCTTATGATAGTGCTTAGAAGCAAAATATAGCACTATGAAGTAGTATTTTTTTAAATTCCATTATAGAATCTAGACATTACTGATTTGGGGGGCGATCGTGAAGCGTCTAACGGTATAGATTCTGTGGTTTCAAACGGCTTTGTTGCATGAATAACTAGAAACGGTAACCTGTAGAACAGGAGAATTGTCAGACTTGCGGATGAAAACGAA
>PSLO01000127.1:0-10664 GCA_040289665.1 Leptolyngbya sp. ERB_1_1
GTAATGCTGTTTTTTATTTTCACTGACTCGTCTTTTTCACTGTCGCGACTCACCCAGATGCTTGACATCTAATAGTTGCGTCTTCTGCTGGCTGCTTCATTTGTGGATGAACTCACGATCAAATCTCGCTTGGTGACGGAGAGGAATAGAATGGTTGCCAGAATTGCTGCCAAAAAGATAGCACTGGTGAGGGTTGCACCTAGCCCCAATCCTCCGTTCTCTTGGGGTTGAGACAGGAAATCGCCGAGTGAAGCACCGAGTGGGCGCGTCATGATATATGCAATCCAGAATGACAAAACTGGGTTCAAACCGAATCTCCAAGCAATCGTAGCCAAAGCAATGACTACAGCTACGATAATCCCTGTGTTGAAGTAGCCACGACCCAGACCCTCTGCCATCAGGTCTCCTGACGCTGTTCCCAAGGCGAACGTGAACAGGATCGTCAGCCAATAAAAAACTTCCCTTCGTCGAGTAAAAATTGAATGAATGGACAGCGTTTTCTCGCTATAGAACCAAGCGGCAAAGGTTAGTGCTAAAGCGAAGCTGAAGACCGTTGTACTCACTTCAAGCGGAATCCCTAAATTGTCCGTCAAATTGTCGGTCACTAATGTTCCGAAGATACTGATGAGAACAACAGTCAACCAGTACAAGGTGGGGATGTACTGCTTCGCTCTAAACTGAAAGAATAACGCAATCAGCAGCAATATTCCCATCACGATCGAGGTGCCATTCAAACCAAAACCAAGACTTCTGTTCAAAAAATCAGAAACAGTCTCTCCGACTGTAGTACACAGAATCTTGATGATCCAGAAGTGAAGTAAAGTGTTACCTCTGGAACTTTGCTCAGCAAGTTTGCAGTTTCATCTCTCTGGGTTGCTTTCATCTTCCTGTCTCGATGTAGCTCAAATCGCGATTGTTCCTTGACGTTGTTAAGCGATCGACCAGTTTTAGAGCAATGGTTGATTGCAAGATAATCTGGTTCTATAAAGGCGATCAGAAACAAGGCTAATTTGAGTTGTATGGATGAATCAAAGGGTAAGTGATAAAAGTCAAGAACTCGAAAAGATGGATTTGAAAGTAGCCATTCTCAGATCTTTTCAAGTTCTTGACTTTCCGCCACTATCTTGATGGATGGAGTAAAGCATTCAAACTCCGACCTTCACCCCGAACTTAGAAACACCGAATGAGTAAACTTCCTCAAATCACCACGTTTTTCTGGATCATGAAAATCTGTGCAACCACGCTGGGAGAAATGGCGGGCGATCTGCTATCAATTGATCAATAAGGAGAATGAAATGAACTCATCGCGCTCAACAGGATTGGAAATTGCCATCTACTACAAGTTTTCTGTGGCTGGATTGTTGAGTGCAATTTCGCTCTCGCTGTTCTCAACCGCCTACAATTCGAGCAAGCTTGATGCGATCGCAGATTCTGGTTTGTTCGAGATTCACCTGTGGTTTCTCGATCGCAGCTTAGATCAAGTGCTGAACTGGAATCAAAGTACAATGCAGTTCTGGGGAACGATCACTGCACTGTACGCGATTCTGATTTTCGTGCAGGCGGTAGGGCTATGGTTCAATCGAACCTGGACAAAAGGGCTTGTGCTACTCACCGCAGGCATCGGTTTGCCGATTGAACTGTATGAACTCGCGCATGGTTTTACATTGCTCAAATGCTTGATATTTGCCATCAACTCGATCATTTTCGGCTACTTCTGGCAGCATTTAAAGCCCTATCATTATTGGCAACATCAACGGACAAGTAAACACTAACCTGATGTTTAATTTGAACTGATGAAAAACAGAAGTTAACCCACATTCAGTAACGTTTTCTAAAAGTTATTCAATCTTTCCGAGTTCTTGACATTTGTTGTATAAATTATTGCTCTAACCTGCTTTAGTTCTAATGGAAACATGAGTTTACTTGTGATTCCATCTACTTAATTCGTCAATAGGCAAGTTCATGAATCAATTCGGCAGCAGTTCGACGCTTCAAGTTCCATTCACAACTTCAGCAAAACTTTCGCAAAATACAAGCTGTTCAACTTTCTCAGGAATTAGTTCGGCTTCTATTGTCGGCTGCGATCAAGAAATGTCGCTTCCTTCGAGTAGAACCTACGTCTCCTCATTTGTGAGCTACATGGCATTAGCCGTTGATTGCCAATCTCATTGCGACTCCAGGATTGATGAAGAAACTGTTTTTGAAGCGTTTGAGCGACTTGCAACAAGCATTTCTAGCGCGATGCAAACGAAAGATTCGCAAATGGTAGTCGCCTTGTATGAGTTCTTAATGTTCACCGAAGCGTATGGCTGGCAGCCTCTGTTCTTTGATGTTGCAGCACAGCTAGTTCCCGTTCTGCGATCGCAGGGATTAGTAACCGTGAAGCAGCATTATCAAGGCTCAGGGTTTAAATATCTTGCTTATCGTGATTCAACTTTTGTCCTTGCCGCTGAATGAATAACATTTCTGCGACTGCTCGCTTAGTTGCAATGTACCGTGCCCTCGAAACTGAACGTCCGGATGCACTATTTCACGATTTCTTCGCTCGTCGTTTAGCAGGTGGAGAAGGTGCGATGATGGTTGAGGTGCTGGGAGCGAAACATCAAGGCACAACCGCAATGGCGATTCGGACTTGCGCGATCGACTCAATGCTTCAACGCTTGATCGAAGTCGATCGCATTGATACGGTTCTGAATCTGGGTGCTGGTTTGGATACTCGTCCTTATCGGCTCAACCTCCCTACATCACTGTGCTGGATTGAAGTCGATCTTCCAGAAATTCTGAGGTACAAAGAGCAGGAGTTAAGCAGCGAACAACCTTTTTGCTCAGTAAAACGTATTGAACTAGACCTGATGGATGTTGCTGCGAGAAGGCGATTATTCGCGCAGATTAACGCATCAGCAAAACAGGTCTTAATCATTACAGAAGGTTTGCTCTCTTATCTGACTGAAGCACAAGTCGCATCGCTGGCAAACGACTTACATCAGCAATCGAATTTTCACGGGTGGTTGTTTGAGTTAGCATCACCTGTCGCTCTCCAACAGATCCAGAAGTCTAAACAACAGAAGCTGTTTGACCAGTACTTCGCAAATGGCAATCCTACCTTTTTATTTGCGCCTGAACAGGGAACAGAATTTTTTCGAGCCTATGGCTGGAGCGTGCGTGAGTTTCGATCGGTTTGGAAAGAAGCTTGTCGGCTGAAGCGGCACGGTCATTTAATTCGATTTAGTGGACTACTGATGCGTTGGTTTGCTAAACGCACGTGGCTGGCAATGTCTCAACATACTGGGTTTGTCCTGTTAGAACATTGCATCCATTATTTATGAGCATTCTAGTAGCGAATGAACTATCGAACCTCACTCAGTAACCGAATGCCAAAGCTATTCTCGCCGCTTAAAATCGTTTCACGCATCAAGCAAGACTTAACCCTGATCGTATTGGCGATCGCGTCAATCTTCTTTACGTTCATGTTGATTGTCTCACTCAACCGCTACGATAGCTTTTACTCATCCTACGATCAAGGACTTTTCAACCAGGTGTTTTGGAACAGTCTCCACGGTCACTTCTTTCAGAGTTCTCTTTCTTCTGGTCAATCCAGTGCTGTGCTGGATGATGGTCAAATCGCTACGGTATCCTACTATCATTTGGGACAACACTTTGTTGTTGATTTTTTGCTTTGGCTACCGATATACGCGCTATTTCCTCACAGTGCCACGTTAGTTGTCTTACAAATTACATTAATTACAGCAGCAGGAATTGTTTTATTTGCATTATCTCGTCATTATCTTCCGTGCTCGATCGCCATTTTAATTACTGCTAGTTTTTACGGTTCTATCGCCGTGATAGCACCAACGCTTGGTAATTTCTACGAATCTTGTCAAATTCCTTTATTTGTATTCAGCTTACTACTCGCTTTAGCAAAGCGTCGGTGGTTACTGTTTTGGCTCTTTGTTGTTCTAACATTAGGAATTCGCGAGGATGCAGGGCTGATCATCTTTAGCATTGGTGTTTATTTGATGCTACTCGATCGCCGTCTTCGCTTAGGCTTGGCGTTATGCCTACTGAGTTTTAGCTATGTTGCGCTAGTCACAAATGTCGTGATGCCGCTATTTTCTAATGATAGTTCTCGGCTTTATGTGAAGAGTTACTTTCATCAATATGTTGAAGGAGATGCGCCCAGCACTCTTCAACTTCTTTGGAGCATTATCAGTCACCCTAAAGAGCTTGCAGTGAGCTTGTTGACTCCCTTTGACAGGCGAGCAGAGTATTTTCTGCTGCAATGTCTCCCTTTAGCATTCATTCCTGCTATCTCTCCCGCAGCTTGGGTACTAACCAGCTTTCCATTATTGGAACTGTTGCTTCAAAAAAGTGAAAAAGCGCTTGCCGTCAATATTCGCTATGCCTTGAGCGTCGTTCCTGGATTATTTTATGGTGCAATTCTGTGGTGGTCAAAGCATCGATTTGAATTTAAGCCGCGTTTTCGCCGCTTTTGGAGCGGATGTATCGCCTTATCGATTCTTCTAGCGGTTACGACAAATGGGCAGGGTGCTTTCTACTTTTTGATTCCAGACTTCGGGCAGCCTGCCCTCTACGTTTCTCTCAATCGTCAGTGGGATCACGCCAAACAGATCCAGTCGCTAATCAAGTTGATTCCGCCGCAGGCTAGCGTTTCGGCAACTGCCTTTCTGATCCCGCATCTTTCAGGACGGCGAGAAATTGTCGAACTGGCAAATGAGCGCTCACCGTCTCTGATGCTACAGAACGACAAGAAAGAGACTGCTGCTGTCGATTACGTTTTAGCTGATTTATGGCATCTACAACGATACCAAGTTGTTAGGAAACCCGATCGACAAAGACTTCAAGTGCTTGTTCCCTTGATAGAGACACTGATTACTCAACAGAAATATGGAGTTCTTGGAGTGAAAGATGGAGTTGTTCTCTTGCAAAAAGCGATAACTTCTTCCCCCCAGGTTCAAGCCGATTGGTCAAAGTTGCGCTCAGAATTGAAGTAAGAAATGAGAAAATTATACTGATTGTCTGTGCAATAGACGAATCGAAATGAGAGCGATCGAACTGTAGAGTCCGGCTAACACCAAGATTGCCCAGTCTCCAATCCGCCAATCGATGCCAATTCCTTCTCCGAGCCAAAATGTACCAAAGGCTAACAGTAAGATTCCTGCTCCCAGTTTAATCAAAACATCGGGAACCTTCAGCAAATGACCATGCAGCATCGCAGCGATCGCCGTCGTTAACACCAATGCGATCGCCGCTCCCAACAGTGCTTCAGTCCAGGCACTCGATGCCAGCCCCAGAGTGATCACCACGATCGCGACTTCTAGCCCTTCAAGTGCGGCGCTTTTTGCCATGATCACAAAGTTCAATCGACTAAAGCCACGAGACCGTTGCTCCAGTGATATCTTCTCCGCTTCAAGCGGATCGACTACCCATCCTGCCCGTTTTCCTCGTGCTTGTCGCAAGACCGACTTTTTCGTCCAACCCCAACCAAACCATAGGAGCAGCAACCCGATCACGACTTGGAGCAGACGTAACGGCACAACTTGTAATCCCGTTCCCAGAATCGCGGCGGCAACTCCAACCGAAATCAGCCCGGCAATCGTTCCCCAAACTGCCTCACGACGGTACCCTGATCGCGCAATTGCATAAGCAATCGCTGCTGTCTCAAAAAACTCGATGCCTGCACCGCTCAATGTACCCAGAAATACACCCACGTTCATGCTGCGTTTCCCCTTACGGTAAAGTTTATGGCTCTTTAACTGGTAAGCGCACTGTAAAACAACTGCCGACCCCTACTCGGCTGCTCACTGAGATTGTTCCATTGTGGTTTTGAGCAATCGATTGCGCGATCGCCAGTCCCAATCCCGATCCACCCTCCCAGTGGGTGCGCGAAGTGTCTGCTCGCCAAAATCGATCAAACACTCGCGGAAGATGTTCTAGAGCGATTCCAACACCTGTATCGCTTACTTCAACCACTAAGCTTTGTCCTGTTTGCTTTAATTTCACAGCGACTTTTCCTCGTTCCAAGGTGTAATGCAATGCGTTCGTGATGAGGTTCGTAAACAATCGAGTAATTTGTGCGGCATCCCCCAACACAACAGCAGATTTCACCAAGTCAGCTTGTAAAGTAACGTGTTTGGCTTGCGCTTGCGGTTGATACAACTCGACTAACTCCTCTAGAACTTGAGTTAGATCAACAGGCTGGTGATTCGGAAGGTTTGTTTTATCTACTCGTGCTAAAAGCAGTAAATCCTCGGTAAGGTGCGTTATCTGGTTACTAGCACTGGAGATCGCTTCAAACTTTTCGATATCGGTTGGTCGCATACCCTCTGGATATTTCAGTGCCACTGCAACATTGCTTTTGATTGCCATCAACGGACTGCGTAATTCATGAGACGCATCCGCCGTGAATTGCGTTAGACGCTGAAAACTCTCCTCGATCGGTTGCATTGCTTGTCGCGTCAACCAAATGCCACCCACACCGCTGAGGATCAGTGCTATCACAATCCCGCCCCCTAATCCCCAGTCGAGCTTTTGCAAATTTTCATCGAATTCTTCAAGTGATTGACTTGCTCTGACATAACCGATCTGCCGTTGTTGATTGCGACCACTCACAATTGGCAGCGTAATCGATTGAATGCGAGGATTCGAGGATTGAATTTCGACGGTTGCGCGGCTAGAAAACGGTAAGGTTGAAACTACTTTCCCCTGTTGAGCAATCAATTTTTCTTGTAGGTTATACCACTGTAGCGCCTGATTTCGAGCGATTAAGTCTTGATTCGAGACATCATTCCCCACTTCGAGCCGACCATTGTTGAACTCTGCACTCGATACGGCTCCTTGTCCGAGTGCCGTTAATTGTTCGGTCAGTTGCTGTCTGAGGGTGTGAGCGTAAACGAGGCGAACCGCGATCGCAAACACCCCTAGAATTGAAGCGAACACTACTAAGTAAGAAGCCAGCAACCGATACTGAATTGGCTTAAACACAAGTCCTTGACTCAAAAACAAGCTGAACTCTAATTTGCAAGAAAACCACGGCTAACACCCACAAGCAGAAACACACCCATAATCAGACGGTACCAAACAAAGATCCAAGTCGATCGTCTTTCCAGATAGTGCAACAATCCATAAATGGCTCCAAAAGCAGCAATACTAGCAGTCCCTAAACCGAGCAGTAAAATCATCCATCCGTAGGGATCAAGTCCTGCCTTGAACAGTGTGTGCAGTTCGAGTGCACCCGCTAAGATAATAGCTGGCAATCCCAGCAGAAAGGAAAATCTTGCCGCCGTTTCCCGATCCATTTGTAAGAACAATCCTGCGGTTAGGGTCGATCCAGAGCGCGAAACTCCAGGAATGAGTGCAAGCGCTTGAGCGAGACCGACCCAAACACCATCCAAGAGGGAAAGCTTCCCAAAGTCTCGATCTCGTTTGCCTTGCCGTTCTGCGATCGCGAGTAGCCCTGCCATGATGATCGAGGCAACTCCAACCACAGTCAGCGTCCTGAACGGCGAATTACAGGCATTGAGCGATTTTTTCAGCAGTAGTCCAGCGATCGCGATCGGAATCGTGCCGACTAACACCCCAAGGGCTAATCGAAAGTCTTGATCTCGATAGTCTTGCTGCAATACTGCTCTGACCGTTACACCACTCAATCGTTTTAGATCCTGCCAGAAATAAGTCACTACAGCGGTCAGACTGGCGAGTTGCATTGCGGCACTAAAGGCACTCCCTGGATCTTTCCAGCCTAACAATCCTGGAACAATTCGCAGATGGGCTGTACTGCTAATCGGCAGTAGCTCAGTAATACCCTGCACAACCCCCAAGATCATGATCTTAAACCAACCGAGTTGAACAAAGCCTAAATCAACATCGCTCGTACAGGCAGAAGTGACAAGAATGTAGGACAGCATTTAAGCGCAAATACTAAAAGAACGCCCTTAACATAGAGCAACAATGTCAAGAACTTGGAAAGATTTTCTCACTCAACAGAATAAAGACGATAACCGAGACCGTATACAGTTTCGATAAAATTTTCTGGACTTCCGGCAGTTTTTAACTTACGCCGCAGATTGAGAATGTGCGTTTTAATCGTTTCTTCGCCAGAGGATTTATCAAATTCCCAAAGCTTGTCAAGCAGATCTGAACGAGTTAGGACTTGATTGGGCGATCGCAAAAAACACTCCAGAATCATGTATTCTCTGGGCGTTAGCGATAGGGGCAACTCGGCGTAAGTCACAGTGCGAGTACTCGGATCAAGCTGAACCCGCCCGTGAATCAGGATAGGCGGCTTTGTTTCTGGACTGCGACGTGCCAAGGCTCGAATTCGGGCTGCAAGTTCTTCGAGGTCAAACGGCTTCACCAAATAATCATCGGCTCCGGCATCAAGTCCGATAATCTTATCGCTTGTGGTATCTCGTGCTGTCACCATCAGAATTAACGCCTGAGATCCTGCATCGCGCAGACGTTTACATAAGTTGATGCCATCAATCTGTGGCAGCATAACATCGAGCAAAATTAAGTCATACACTGCCGATTGCGCCGCTTCCCATCCGGCGAGTCCATCGGTTTCGATGTCTACAACATGGTGCTGATGTCTCAGGTCTTCTGCCAGTGGTTTAGCGATGCGGCGATCATCTTCAACTAATAAGATTCTCATCAATCTCCATATTGTTGATGTTGTTGTTCTATGCTATCCTACGATCGCAAAGCTTCTAATAATGCCCAATTACCCTTTAACCTTCACAGAATAGGATTACTTACCAGTGATACCAGTAGCGGGATTTATCGCCGCTTGCTCATAGCTTCGTTCGATGTCGTCATTCCACCAAACTAGCGCCGGGACCTGAACAAGGAGCTTGAGCCAGAGTTATCAGCCCTCACCAACTACGTGCTGTCGCTCTCTGATAAGTTTGTGACTCGGACATTACGCCAATCGTGCGATCCAGCGCCCGAAGCGATTGAGCGGTCTTGGGTTTGGCAAAATGCGCCAAGACTCGGTTGCCGCATGGCTGAATGAGTGCGCGATTCGCGACCCGCAATCCTGTGAACGGGTAGGTAATGATCGCGACGATCTCGAATCCCTGTTCGGCTCTTACTATCGCTATTGCGATCGCACGAGTTCACGCGACAAGGGCAGTCGCGAATTCTGGTTGTGTCGCAAAAATGCTAAGGTGGGAAGCTCAATTTTCTCTAGTTTTGCTCAAAATGACGCGGACTCTCTATTCAAATGGCATCATTTTCTCCCTGAAATCATCTTGCTGAACGTGCGGTGGTATTGTCGCTATTGCTTGAGCTATCGAGCCTTGGAGGAGATGATCGCAGAACGAGGGGTGGAAGTAGATCACTCCACGATTAACCGATGGGTTTTGAAATTTGCTCCAGAACTAAATAAACGCATCCATCGGTTCTTGAATCCCACGAGTCATTCGTTTGACTTAAATAAGGGCGAAGTCGTTTGTCGAGTTCTGGGGCGTAGTCCTGCACCCATCGATAAATCGTTGTATAATCCACCTACTGGTCGCTTGCGATGGCGATGAGATCATCGGCTACCTGCAAGTCATCGAGACCAATAATGCCGCCGTGTTTGAGATCAAGAGTATGGCGGTAGTCAAATTGCGGCAGGGCGAAGGCATTGGGCGTACCCTAATCGAGGCGGCGGTTCTCCACTGTCGCGAATGTAACGGGCATCGATTGATCGTTTCAACTGCCACTGCCGATATTGGCAACCTGAGGTTCTACCAGCGGCAGGGGTTCCGGATGTACCGCATTGTGCAGGACGCTTTCAACTCAGCGGCAGGCTACGCAGAGGGAACTCTTGTCGATGAAATACCGCTGCGCGACCAAGTATTTCTCGAACTGTATCTTCCAGCTTTGACTGATTGACTGAACCTCGATCGCGATCGGTTTGTACAACTTCTAAGCTACGATTTGCCGCTGTCCCCGCCTCACATCGAATGACCCTCAACACCACACCATCATGAACATTCGCAGCGCAGTACCCGAAGACCACTTGGCGCTACTAGACATATGGCTCGGCTCAGTTCAGAAGACTCACCAGTTCTTGACCGAGACCGACATCCAAACGCTCTTGCCAACGGTGCGTGACTATTTGGCACTGCCTAATCTTGACCTTTGGGTACTATGTACGGATGATGGTCGAGCCATCGGATTCATGAGTCTTGCAGAGTCATCTATTGAAGCTCTCTTCATTGCTCCGGATTGGCTTCGCTGCGGTGGCGGTCGCGCGCTACTCGCTCATGCGCGGGCAGTTCCGGGTCGTCCTTTGAGAGTCGATGTCAACAAACAGAATTCTGAAGCGGTACAGTTCTATCGTGCATCCGGATTCTCTGTAGTTGGGAGATCGAGTACAGACGGTCAAGGACGACCCTTTCCGCTGCTACATTTGTCGGAAGACGGGCAAGTCGAGGCAGTCCCTGACGCTCCTGATTGACCTCTTCAACGACTCTTACCCATTGCACCAGATGGTCAATGTTGCTGCAAAGTTATTCATAATGGACAGCCGTATAATAATCCCGTTGCACACCGACCGTATCAAGTTGGTTGGTGGAGTCCGAAAAGTCAGACACCCCCAGCAAAGCTGGTGGCTTGATGAGTGTGACCGCCCCAAGGGCGGATGTCCTTGCTAAGGG
>PSLO01000128.1:0-10491 GCA_040289665.1 Leptolyngbya sp. ERB_1_1
CAAACCTTCAATTTCTCAAAGGTTTTTATGTACGGCGCATTTTCATAACTCATTTAGGATCGCTATACAAGATTTTTAGCGAAGTTGTAATTGACTTCAACATAGCCTTGATCTTTGTAAGTGAAATGTTCTCTCAACTGTTGATGTGCCGCAGGCAGTTGATGGAACGGGATCGAAGGATACAGATGATGTTCTGCATGAAATGGCATATTCCACATCAAAAATTGCAGCGGAAGCAGAGTTTTCGTCGATCGAGTATTCGTCAGCGGATTGTCATCGTGTGTACATCCGGTATGTTCTGAAAGCAAGATCATCCGCAAAATCGGCTGTCCCACGAACAATGGAAACAACCAATAAATAACAAACCAAGGCTGATGAGCAATGATTGAAATGGCGATCGCAATTCCATAAACGGCTAACTGCGATCGAACTGAAAACACGACTCCTGCACGAGCATCTTCTGAAATGTACGGATAGCTTTCTAACTGTCCTAAAGCAACGCGAGTGTGAGTCTTCAGCTTGCCCCACCACCAAGTTAAACCACTCATCAGGATCAGGTAGTCTGTCAGGGTTTGAGGAATTGGATCACTCAGTTCCGGATCAGTGTCAAAGTCCTGCGTGTAGCGATGATGCCACTTATGATATCGGCGGTAGAATGCACCATTGTAGAAAGACAGAACGCCTGCAAGCCAACAAACTGCATCATTTAGCGTGTTGTTCTCAAATGCGGTACGGTGCGAACATTCGTGCATGGGTGCAAACATTGCAGCAAACCCAAAGCCATAAACGATCACTGCCGGAATCGCAATTGCCCAATTGTGTCCTAGATTCGTGCCCCAAAGATAGCCACTAATGCTCAAAATCGTGAAGTGTGCTGAAAGCTGGAACAATCCTTTGAGCGTCGATCGACGATTCAGATTCTTCAAAGCTTCATGACCGAGCGGGAAGTAACGCTTTGACTCTGATTCAATCAAGTTAGACTCAGAAACAGATGAACTCATCGTCTTTTTTCCTATCCATTCAAGCTAGACTTGTTATAACAAGCAAGGATAGCAACATATCACCGAAACGCTGTATTTGACGCTACTAATTTATGGGAATTCCTCTACACAGTATGATTTCTAAACAACTGCGCGATCGCATGATTAGCGGACAGTATAAACCCGGAGATCAGCTACCGAGTGAACATCAGATCATGTCAGAGTTCGAGGTAAGCAGAATTACGGCAAGGCGGGCGATCGCAAACTTGATGCAGCAGGGATTAGTCGTCGTCCAACAAGGAAAAGGGGCGTTTGTGGCTCATCAGCAGAAGGTGACGCATACTCTCTCTAGTTCTTTGTTGCTAGAGGCAGACATGGCACGACAAGGGGTAACCATTAGCATCCGAAACTTAGTTTTCGAGTTAGTGACAGTTCCACCAGAGGTTGAGGAGATTTTGGCGGTGTCGATCGCTTATTTCCAAAAAAAAGTATTGCTATTTAATGGTGTTCCTGGCTGTGTGGATATCAGTTACATTACTCCAGAACTCGGAAAAACTTATGCTAAAAATCTCAAGAAGCAACTTACTTTAAGTGTCCTTGAGAAACACGGGATTTATACCGAAAAGATTGATGCGGTGATTGAATGCACACAAGCAGATGATGAAACTAGCGAACAGCTAGAAGTTCCGCTCGGACATCCCCTAATTGTTTATCAACATACCGCTTATATAAAAGGGAATGGTGCGATCGTGCATGGTAAGTCTATTTCACGTGGCGATCGTCTATGTTATTCAATACAGATTCATCATTGAAATCGTTATGCCGTCTTATGCTTTAGCAATTCATACCAGCAGCCCAGATTTAGGATTATCAATCTCTGACTTTGAGAGAAATCAGCGAACAATGGTAAAAGATCTCGGACGCGACTTATCGAGTTCGCTGCATCTTCATCTGATGGAATTTCTTAAACCCCAATCTTGGAAAGATCTTGCCTTTCTTGCTGTCGCAATCGGTCCCGGCGGATTTACTGGAACTCGTATCGGTGTTGTTACCGCGCGGACTCTAGCACAACAATTAGAAATCCCGCTATTTGGAGTTTCGAGCTTGGCAGCGATCGCACTTCAATCGAATCATCCTGGAACGGTCGCGGTTCAAATGCCTGCTCAACGCGGCGAACTCTACACCGCAATTTATCAGCAGAATGAAACGCTAACCGTGCTTGAACCGGATGCAGTGATGTCAGCGACTCAATGGTCAGAGCTTTTAGAACAACATAACGTTGATTTCAAAATCGAGGCAGATTCGCATCAAGGTCAATTTGTCGAAAGCATTTTAGCGATCGCCTTTCAACACTGGAAAAAAGGGGAGCGCCCTCATTGGTCAGAAGCACTCCCCTACTATGGTCAACATCCTATCGAGACAAAAACCAGTTAGTTAAACTTGATTAGTTCGATCGATCTAAGCTTTCTTGCAGTGCATCACCGCTGCGCTCTGCGGTATCCGGGTACATTTTTCCGAAATCCTTCACTGCTTCGCCCGTCTCTTTTGCGATCCGACCCGCACGATTACCGGGTTCGCCTGCGGTTTGACGCGCTTCGCGATTCCATTCTCCAGTGGTTTTCGGACGATCGCTGGTATCGTTCTGCAAATCTTGCTGGATCTTACCCATCAGTTCTTTGCCACCCGGCTGAGATTCTGAACTCATTACGCGGCGACCTTGATACACCGTTTGCTCTTTGTCTCTCGGACTATCGGGCACACCCGGAGAATAAGATGGATCTGCTGCAAAAGCCGCTTGCATCGGCGCAATCAACAAAATCCCCAACAATAAAACCGCTAATACTGCCCGACGAATTCCGTTTGACACTCGCTTTAATGTATTCATGAGTCATATCCTCAAATCAGTAACTCATGAATCCTAGAAAGAATTTAGCAAACGATCGTCAACCCCAAGAAAGGTTCATGATAAACCACGGGAGAGATTTAAATGCAATCGTCCACCATTCAACCCATTCCAGCCAACTTGATCACGGCTGAGGCATTTCGCCCATTTGGGCAACTGATTCAAGCCTCAGAGGATGGAAAAAACTTCGATCGTGAAGATGCCCAACTCTGGCTGGAAGAAGGCATTCCTCGCTTTTACATCATGCGACTCAAGCAACGGGGGCGACAGTTCCACAAAATCACGCGCCATCAGCTTTGTACGCAGTGTCTCGGTTCACTCGAAGGCAAAGAATGGCTGATCGTCGTTGCGCCGCCCAGTGATACAGAAAGTCCAGCGATCGCGGATCTCACTGCCTTCCGCATTCCCGGAAACTGCTTTATCAAGCTTGAAATCGGGACTTGGCACGCCGGACCCTATTTTGATGGGGATGTGATTGATTTTTACAATCTTGAACTCAGCGACACGAACATCGTAGACCACGATACTTGTGATCTACGAGCGACCTATGGCATTGAATTTGAGATTATTTGAATCGAATACCGTTTGTTTCGACATCGATCGCGCCTTCGATATTTCGCGCGATCGAAACTAATCGCTCTAATACATTCCGAGACAGAATACTTCCCATAAGAATGACCACTTTTCCCCGCTGTGCCACTCTCAACCCTTCAAGGTCGCGAGGCGAAAAGTGAGCCTGGAAAGCCTTCAGTACACGTTTTGCCAAACCGCTATGGTCATACTCACCGTATAGCCCGACCCGCTCTGGTGGAATCGTACTAAAGAGGGTGTGAGAATCAAACAGAGAACGGAAATTGGCAGATTTCGACGCGGTAGGAGAAGGTTCTCGTAATTGCACCCTTATATTTGCCATTTGAATGAGCCTGATTGGTAGAGACGATTTTTGGACTTGAGGCTATTAAAGGTTTTACAGAGTTTCTACACAATCTACCTTAAGGCAGAAGTCGAATTTTCTTAAATGCTCAAAAGACACCTAAATTTTGCACCTTACGGCTAGATGCGACTTGTCTCTCAATTTAACAGACTGTAGTGTGAACAAGAATCGTAAATCCGTAAGGTTTCGGATACGCACATTGAATGATGTCGATATCTCAATGAACGATCTTGCCCTACCGAACGACTTGACGCATATAATCTCCCCAGAGTTTCGCGGCTAATCCACTATTTCCATCGGTGGGCGCATTATTATCATTGCCCAACCAAACCCCAGTCACGATCGCCTGACTTGGCACATAGCCGATGAACCAGAGATCCTTATTATCATTGGTGGTTCCAGTTTTACCTGCTTCACCGAGTCCGATCGCTGCCGCGCGTCCAGTTCCCGATCGTACGACTCCTTGCAGTAAAGTCGTCATCGTCTCAGCAACTTCTGGCTGAATCACCCTTTGATTATTTTCCCCATCTTGATCCGCTTGGTAAATCACCCGGCAAGTATTAATGTCTTGACGATTCTTGCAGTCTCCACTATCGAGAATTCGCTTGATCGTATGTGGACGATTTCGCACGCCTTGATTTGCCAACACCCCAAACGCACCAGTCATTTCTAGCGGTGTGACTTCACTTTGCCCCAAAACCAGCCCTGGTACAGCTTTCAAATTAGATTTCACTCCCATCCGCTGTGCCATTTGCACAACTTTCTCTAGTCCCACATCTTGAGCGACTCTCAATGCAATCACGTTCAACGATTGGGCAACTCCGGTATAGAGGTCTGCCGAGCCACCTCCACAGCCTGCATAGGTCTGCCCCCCCCAGTAAAGGGGAGCACAAGAATAGCTCGTTCCCGGAGAAATGCCTTGCTCGATTCCAGCGGTATACGTAAAGACTTTAAAGGTTGATCCCGGTTGCCGTAACGCCTGAGTGACGCGATTGAACTGGCTTTCTTGATAATCAACCCCTCCAACCATTGCCAAAACCTCTCCAGTTTTGGCATTCAGCGTCACCAATGCACCCTGAGAATAACCTGCACCTGCACCATTGGTTGCGACACTATTTCTCAAACTCGCTTCGGCTCTAGATTGCATTCGCTTATCAAGTCCGGTTTCGACAATAAAATTACCCTCACTTGCAAGACTGCCACCCAGTAAAGACTCAAGTTCACTGAATACAGCACTGTAGTAATAAGGGGCGATCGCGCTTTGTAATTCTTGTCGCGCTTTGGGACTGATTTCAATTCGCGATCGACGAGCGCGATCAGCTTCTTCTTGCGAAACCATGCCCTGTTGCGCCATGCGTTCTAAAACTCGATCGCGGTATTCGATCGCCGCTTTATAGTTCGTCACTGGGTTAAAGCTATTCGGCGCAGGCAGAATTCCAACCAACGTGGCAGCCTCAGACAAACTCAAGTCTTTCGACGATTTGCCGAAGTAGAATTGAGCTGCATCCTCAAATCCATAAATCCCGCTACCGAGATAAACGCGGTTGAGATACGTTCTTAGCAAAAAATTCTTGCTGTAGACGGTCTCAAGTTTGAGTGCGACGATCGCTTCTCGAATTTTGCGTCCTGCGGAATCTTGTCGCCCTACATAATCTGGCAATACGCTACGTGCAAGCTGCTGGGTGAGCGTACTGCCTCCTTCTCGAATTTCGCCGCCTCGGACATTGGTAAATAAAGCGCGAGCTGTACCAATGGGATCAACGCCCAAATGCCAGAAATAACGAGAATCCTCAGAAGCCATCACCGCACTCGGTAAGTAAGAAGAGAAATCTGAGAGGCTCTGAACTTCAATATGTCGATCAGTGCGGGGTGTCCGGAGCGGTTCTCCATCTCGCGAATTCACCACAACCGGACCTTGAACCGATTCAGGTAACGGATAAACCGAAAATCGCTGCCATTCCAAGCCGATCGCAAATGCGGTTAATGCCGTTACTCCACTAATTCCGTACAATCCATATCGAACTGCTTTGAGATACCACGGCAGCGGATCTTTATATTGAACGCGCACCGATGCAGCCAGTTCAGGCGGACCTAAAGAAATGACATCGCCATCGTAGAGAATTTTTGATTTCAGCTTACGCTTGCCGCGGTACAGTCCGTTGGTCGAACCTTCATCACGAATCAGAAATCTCGATCGGGTTGGTAATCCCAAAAACTTGCGCTTGCGATCGCGCTTAATCACTGCATGAACCTGACTCACAACCGGATTGCGAACCACAATATCGCACGATTTAGAACTGCGTCCCACCGAATAGCGATCGCCCAACAGCGGGAAAACTTGTGCTCTCGGTGCATCTGCATCTTGCACCAACAATTCCGGCACACGCGCATTCGGCTTTAATTTCAGCTTGGAGAAATTGATGCGTGTGAATGTGGTTTTAACCGCTTGGGTGAGATTTCCAAGAATGGTTTGCGATCGACGAGGAGGCAGGGGCGGTTGAGTCATGCGAAAAGCGATCGAGGGACTGCGAATATTTTAGACAAATGCGGGGGATTGCGAGAATTACTACTCTCGACTCCCCTTTAGAACTACTTCTTGAAGGGGTCATGTTCCGTCAAAATCCGCTCTAATTTTGCCTCATCCACGCGCGACATGAGGCGTTTTGCTTCGTGCATATCGCGTGTCGTCTTCGCCACACTAAAGGTTGATGCCACGGTGAACAGCGTCCCCATACCTACATACCCCTTCACCCAACCGTCTACAGGCAGATAGCAAATCCCGATCGTGGTCGCTGTCACTGAAATCGCAAACGATGCCCAAGCCTGAAAAATCCAAGCACTACTATGAGTTTGAGTTGAGTTATCGTATTTCTGCATGATGATCTTCCTACGCGAGAAATAGAGTTGATAAGCCAGACGATAACTGTTCCTTCGGTTGCTTCGGATTAGAAACAGACACTCTCTAATTTGTCCTGTTTCTGGCTGAGAATGCGAATAGAAGTATGAAAGAAATGACTCGAATATCATGGAATTGTGACGAGTTGGTAAAATATCCCAAATTCGGTTACGATTTGTCACAAATTTGCGATCGGGCTAAGTACACTTAGGAGAAGACCGGGCATTTCTGAACAAGGAGTAAGGAACAGCGATCGATGAGTTGAAGTTATCCCTGAATCATTTAGCTCTTCGGACTGTTTTACCCGTTCAAAGTGCGCTTTTTCTAGCCTCACCTGCCCACATAAGCATTATTGACAACCTATGGAACCTGTGACGCAACCGCCCAAACATCGCGTGGTCATCATCGGTGGTGGATTTGGTGGCTTATACGCTGCTCAAAGCCTCAGCCGCACTGATGTTGACGTAACCTTGATTGACAAACGCAACTTTCATCTGTTCCAACCGCTCCTCTACCAAGTCGCGACTGGAACCCTCTCACCTGCCGACATTTCCGCACCGCTACGATCGATCCTCAGCCGCCAGAAAAACGCCAAAGTGCTGATGGAAGAAGCGATCGACATCGATCCCGAAACGCAACACGTTACCACCAGTCGGGGATCAATTCCTTACGATTCGCTGATCGTTGCAACGGGGGTAAGCCACCACTATTTTGGCAATGATCAATGGAAAGACACCGCACCTGGCTTAAAAACGGTTGAAGACGCAATCCAGATGCGTCGTCGAATCTTTCTCGCATTCGAGGCAGCCGAAAAAGAAACCGATCCCGAAAAGCGCAAGGCATTACTAACCTTTGTTGTCGTCGGTGGCGGTCCTACAGGGGTCGAGTTAGCGGGCGCGATCGCAGAACTCGCCAACAATACCTTAAAGCACGACTTCCGCAGCATTGATACGACCGAAACCCGAATCCTATTAGTTGAAGGTCTCGATCGCGTATTACCGCCTTATCCGGCTGATTTATCTGCAAAAGCGGCTGAATCACTGGCAAAATTGGGTGTCACTGTGCTGACACAAACCAAAGTGACACAAATCGATGGTGAAACCGTGACGTTGGAGTACAGCGATCACAGCGAAACCATTTCGGCAAAAACGATTTTGTGGGCGGCAGGTGTGAAAGCATCCAGTGCAGGTCGCGTGATTTCCGATCGCACAGGTGCATCGCTTGATCGAGTCGGTCGTGTGATGGTCGATCCCGATCTGAGCGTACCGAGTCATCCCAATATTTTCGTAATTGGCGATTTGGCACATTGCGTTGATCCCACAGGCAAACCCTATCCAGGAGTTGCCCCCGTTGCGATGCAAGAAGGAAAGTATGTCGCGAAGCTGATCAAAGCACGATTAAATGGGGGATCGCTGCCTGCCTTTGAATACAAAGAGTTCGGTAGTCTGGCGGTGATTGGACAAAATGCAGCCGTCGCGAATCTTGGCGGTGTGCATCTATCTGGCTTCATCGCCTGGTTTATCTGGATCGTGGCGCACATTTACTTCTTGATCGAGTTTGATAACAAGCTTGTGGTAATGATTCAGTGGGTTTGGAGTTACATTACTCGTGCGCGGGGAGCACGAATTATCACAGATACAGTTCCCGGTCAGGTTGAGTCACCGCCAACACGATCGCGCCAGGAAGAACCGCTTAAGGTTTAGAACCAGTAAAGTTTGATAGCAAAGCAGATGAGAACTTCTTGACCTCATCTGCTTTTGTTTTTGTCAAATCGGTAGGTTTGATTGCTTTCGCTGTCCATACTGAATGGGGCACTGCAACCCCGATTTAGATCATGGGCAATCCTGTCGATTCTCAGGTCGAATTTTATCTCAAACAAGCGCAGCAATTCAGCCGAGCGAGAATCTACGACGAGGCGATCGCTCAACTCGATCGACTGTTGCAGCATCAACCCAGTTCTTATGTCGCATGGTTTGAACGAGGCAAAGCGTATTATGGACTGCGGCAATACGATCGCACGATCGAGAGTTTGAAAGAAGCGCTTTTGCTCAAAGCTGATTACGAACCCGCTTGGAATTTACAAGGACTGTCACTCGCTCAACTCGATCGATATGCCGAAGCGATCTTCAGCTACGACAGCGTGATCTCGCTCCGTCCAACGAACTACAAAGCTTGGTACAATCGCGCCAACGCTTTATTAAGGCTCGAATCAACCTACGAAGCACTCCACAGCTACGAAGAGACTCTGAAGCTCAAGCCCAATTACACCAAAGCTTGGTACAACCGAGGTATTGTCCTCACCCACCTGAAACGATTTGAGGACGCGATCGAAAGCTACAACCAAGCCCTCAACATTCGCCCTCACTTTTCTGCGGCTCACTACAATCAAGGCAATTTGTTTTGCCACTTAGAACGCTATAAGGAAGCCTTAAAAAGTTATGAACAGGTTTTAGCCATTCGCCCTGACTTGTACGAAGTTTGGTACAACTACGCGAATGTTCTTTATCGCTTGGGATGGCATGAAGGTGCGATCGAGAGCTACAACCAAGCATTAAGGCTCAATCCCGAAAACGATCAAGTTTGGCACAGTCGCAGCATTGTTCTGAACCGAATTCGACAGCAGAAAGACGCCATCGCGCGTTTCGATACTTAACTTTACACACAAGTCGTAGTCATAATGACTATGATTAGGGCAAGTGGTGTCCAGGAGGGAATTCAGAATCAAACCTTCTTTGACTTTGAGGACTCACAACATGGATAGATTGCAGGGTAAATACGCTTTAATCACTGGTGCATCTCAAGGATTAGGGCAACAACTCGCGATCGCGTTTGCTCGTGCAGGAGCGGCTGGAATCGCGATCGTAGCTCGGCACGCTGAATCCCTCGCAGCGACGCGAGAATTGATCCAAACGGCGGCTCCCAAAACGAAAGTGCTGGTGATTGAGGCAGATGTCGCACAACCTCAAGACCTTGAGCGAGTAGTAGCAACAACATTGAATGAGTTCAACGGACGACTCGATATTCTAGTCAATAACGCTTCTACGATCGGGGTATCTCCCATGCCTTTCTTGCTGGATTACCCCCTAGAAGCCTTCCATCAAGTACTCAATACCAACTTGATTGCACCCTTTTTGTTAATCAAGAAAGTCCTACCCGCCATGATCGAACAAGGTGGCTCGATCATCAACGTGACCAGTGATGCAGGAGTTGTTGGATATGCCGGATGGGGCGCGTACGGTATCTCAAAGTTTGGTTTAGAAGGATTGTCGCAAACTTGGGCAGCGGAACTAGAAGAGAGTTCAGTCCGCCTCAATTGGGTTGATCCAGGCAACATGAATACTGCAATGCACCGAGCCGCAGAACCAGATGAAGACCCGATGCAATGGGCAAATCCTCAAGATGTGACTGAAATTTTCTTGTACTTAGCATCTGATGAATCGGCATCAATACATGGACAACGGTTTCAAGCACAGCCAGAGGATGAGATCGAAGCTGCTTAATTAGAAACAGGACTGAAAACGCTATGACTGCGCCATTTTCGTTTATTTTGCCAGAAGAGCTATCCGCGAAAGAACCGCCAGAGCAGCGCGGGATTGCTCGTGATGCAGTACGGCTAATGGTCATTGATCGTTCAACTTCTAAAGTCAATCATGCTCGATTCAATCAACTGGGTAGATTCCTACGTCCAGGAGATTTATTAGTGTTTAACTGAATCTTTGGGGTAAGCCACTGGTTCTACCAGTGCGACTCGATGAGCTTTGAGCGATACGGCAGTAAA
>PSLO01000129.1:0-1756 GCA_040289665.1 Leptolyngbya sp. ERB_1_1
TACTGCCGTATCGCTCAAAGCTCATCGAGTCGCACTGGTAGAACCAGTGGCTTACCCCAAAGATTCAGTTAATTGCCCGTCTTGGCGCTCAAAAACGTAATAGGGATCTCTGGGGCGTTTTCTGAGTTGCACGAGGGCATCGCGTTCAAACGCATCACGTGCGCCGCCTCGTCTCCGTGACGGAAATGGAAAGTCGCTGTATAGACGTACCGACATTCTTGAATCGCGCTCACTAATTTGATCTCCGAGTTCGATCGCGAACGTAGAGGGCAAGGGAATGGCATTGGCTTCAGTCATGTAGGCGTGTGTAACTTTGACCGTATTGCCCGCACGAACGCGATCGGCAGCTTTTTCGCTGTACAGATTGATTGCTTCATTAAACGACTGAATGTATAGCTCTGCATTCTGAACGGCTTGCGCTTTAATCAAGTCAGAAGATAAGCGAAACATATTTGCTAATGCAATCCCAACTGCAATGCAGAAAATTAGCGTAAGTACTAAAACGATTCGTTTCAATAATAGGCGAATCAACGAATGCCAAACACGAATCATGATGAGAGTCCGGGGTTGAAATGAAATAGGGTTTGGATGTCACAATTTTGACTCAAATTAGATGAATTTTAAGCGATTCTTGTATGATGCTGATGAAAATCAGGCACGACGAACGAATGGAGCTTGAAACTGCACTTGCATTTACAGATGCGATCGTTTTTGAGAAACAAGGGGTTCATCTCAACGATCTACAACGAGCAATGTTGCGTGAATCGTGGTCATGGCAACGACAAAGCTACGATCAGATTGCTGAAGCCTATGGGTATTCCTCCACTTATCTTAAGCATGATATCGGACCAAAGCTTTGGAAGTTGATTTCCGCAGCGCTGGAAGAAAAGGTTAACAAAACGAGTTTTCGAGCCGCGATCGAACGCCGATTTTTAGCCGAATTGCCTCCCGAAATTCAAACTGTACGGGAATCGGTGCATTGCTCGTGGAATGAAGCACCCGATGTTCCCTACTTCTACGATCGCACCGATGAATTAGCTCAACTTCAAACCTGGATCGTCGATCAGCAGTGCCGCTTGATTACGATTCTAGGGATGGGCGGGATCGGGAAAACTTCGCTGTCTGTAAAACTGGCTCAACAGGTGCAGAATCAATTTGAGTGGGTGGTTTGGCGATCGCTGCGAAATGTCCTGTCGCTACAAGAGTTAGCGACTGAACTTTTACAAGATTTTGTACAAGAAGCAAGCATTCCAGAAACAGCAACGGGCAAGGTTTCGAGCCTGCTGAAATTTCTGCGATCGCGTCGATGTCTAATTGTTTTAGATAACGCTGAAGGAATCGCGAAACAAGAAGATTATCATTATTTGTTTCGCCAGATCGGAGAAACACGACATCAAAGTTGTGTGGTGTTGACGAGTCGAGAGTTACCGGATGCAGTGCGATTGATGCAAGGAGAAACGCTGCCAGTACGATCGCTCAATTTAACCGGGCTTTCGGTTGCCGCAGGACAACAGATTTTTGCGCTCAGAGGTAAGTTTCAAGGCTCGATCGCAGATTGGAACCGATTGATTTCTCAATATTCTGGAAATCCATTAGCGCTTAAACTCATTTCCACAACGATTCAAACAATTTTTGACGGTTGTCTCTCCGACTTTTTAAGCGAAGAGACATTTGTGTTTGGAGATATTCGGAGTCTGATTCGGCAACAGTTTGAGGAACTATCCGACCCGGAAAAATCGATCCTTTATTGGCTCCC
>PSLO01000129.1:1766-10181 GCA_040289665.1 Leptolyngbya sp. ERB_1_1
ATCGTGAGCCTGTCTCGTTTGTATCATTGAGATCAAAGATGTTTCCAAAACTTCAGTCTGAGATATTGATTGATAGTTTAGAAACGTTAGAACATCGATCGCTCATCGAAAAGCAGTCTGATGGATTTTCACTTCAGCCTGTCGTGATGGAATATGCGATCGATCAATTGGTGCAACACATTACGCAAGAAATTCTCTCAGATGCACCCCCTGCTTTATTGAAAACTCATGCGCTACTCAATCCCCATGCGAAAGACTACATTCGACAAACTCAAATCCGGCTGATTTTGACTCCGATACTTGAGCAACTCTCAACCCAAATCGGAGATCGATCGTATCTGATGCAGCGATTGAAGCAATTTCAAGGGCAATCCTCAAACCGAATCGGGTATGCGGGTGGCAATTTGCTCAATTTAATTTGTCAGCAACAGATTGATTTAACTGATTTTGATCTTTCCCATTTGGTTCTATGGCAATCGGATTTGAGGCAAACTAATCTGCATCGTGTGAACTTATCGGGTTGTGATCTGAGTGGTTCAGCATTTACCGAAGCGTTTGGTATTGTGTTTGGTGTTGCATTCAGTCCAGACGGCTCGAGGTTTGCGATCGGAGATGCAGAAGGCAGACTCAAACTCTGGGATGTCTCCACTGGAGCGCTATTGATGCAACAAGAGGCGCACCTCGGTTGGATTTGGTCACTTGCCTTTAGTCCCGATCGTCAAACACTTGCAACTGGCAGCAGCGATCGTACCATCCGCTTGTGGGATATCAACACTGGCAAGTGTTTGAAAACGCTAGAAGAACATACGAGCGCAATTTGGGCAGTTGCCTTTAGTCCTGATGGAACCTACCTTGCTAGCGGCAGCGATGATCAAATTGTCCGATCCAACCTCGAAACCGGACAATGCGATCGCTGGTCGGGACACCAAGGACGAATTTTGTCGATCGCCTTTAGTCCGAATGGAAGTTATCTTGCTAGCGGCAGTGATGATCAGACGATTCGACTGTGGAACCTCAACACAGGGAACTGTGAAAAAGTTTTAACCGGACACTGCGATCGCGTTGGAGCAGTTGTGTTTAGTCCATCAGGCGATTGGATTGCGAGCGGGAGTGCGGATCGTACGATTCGGCTCTGGTCGATTCAATCCGGGCAGTGTATTCAACAATTTGAAGGACATGACGATCGCGTTCGGGCGATCGCCTTTAATGATGCTCAAACGCTAATTAGCAGCGGCGATGATCAAACGATTCGCGTCTGGCAAGTCAGCACCGGGCAATGCCTTACTACCTTGCGCGCACACCGAAATGCCGTGTTTTCAATCGCGCTCAATCAAAACGGCATCCTCGCGAGCGGCGGTCTTGATCAAACGGTTCGGCTTTGGAGTCTTCAAACGGGGCAATGCCTCAAAACGCTGCATGGATATACGAATGCGATCGTTGCTTTAGCAATCAGTTCTAATGGAACAACGATTGTGAGTGGTGGAACTGATCGCGTGATTCGATCGTGGAATGTTCAAACCGGAAACTGCGAGAAAATTCTAGACGGGCACGAAGATTGGGTGACCTCGATTGCTCTGCATCCAAACGGAGAGTGGATCGCGAGTGGCAGTCTCGATCGTACCATTCGGCTCTGGTCGCTCAAAACCAATCAATGCATCGGCATCTTGCGGGCGCATGATAACTGGGTGCAATCGGTAGCATTCAGCCCGAGTGGAGAATTTCTTGCGAGTGGCAGCGACGATCGTACCATTCGGATTTGGTCAATCAGCACTCGACAATGTGTGAAAGTGCTACAAGGACATCACAGTTGGGTGTGGGCAGTTTGTTTTAGCCCAGACGGGACAAGACTCGCAAGCAGCAGTGATGATCACACCATTCGGATTTGGGACGTAGAAACGGGAGCCTGTCTCAACCTTCTCGAAGGACATACTCAGCAAGTCCAAGCGATCGCATTTAATCAAACCGGAGAACTTCTTGCGAGTGGGAGCAGCGATCAGACGGTGCGAGTGTGGTCAGTTCAAACAGGGCAATGCCTTGAAACGCTGCATGGGCATCAAAATGGTGTTTGTTCGGTTGCATTTGGCGCAGGGGATCAACTTGCCAGCGGTAGTCTTGATCAAACCGTGCGACTTTGGAATCTCGACACCGATATTTGTGTAAAAACGCTGCCCGTTTTCACTTACTCGATTCGATCGACGATCGCGATTTTCGATCGCACACTCGCAAATGGAAATCAGGATGGAACCATTCAACTTTGGAATCTCGATAGTGGCGACTGCTTGCAAGTGTTTAATCCGGATCGACTCTATCAAGGAACAAACATTTCAGGCAGCACAGGAGTAAATGCAGCACAGCGATCGGCGCTGAAAATTTTAGGAGCGATCGAGCAATAGAACATGACCGTCTTCCAAAACATCTTCACCCTTTTCAACTTAGACAAGCCATAATGAGTTCAGCCTTAACTGACCCTCGCCCATGATGGACGCTTTTGAACCTGTTCCGCCCACTTGGACACAGACGGCGGTTCATTCTTTCTCGTTTTCTTGTCCGACCTGCCATAAGTCTTCCAAGGAATCTGATCGCGTTTGGATCAATCGTCGATCACCTGTGTTTACTGAAGACTATCGCAAAAAATGGCAGGAGTTTTATCACTGTCAGTGCGGACAAGTATGGTGGGCTTGGAGCAATGAGCGTCCTCCTAGCGAACTTGGAAACCGCGAAGATGAACCCCGTCGCAGTCGATTTGATTCGTTTAACCCTTTTGACGATTTCTAGGAATTAATGCTCCGATTTCGCGCAATAAAGGCAATGAGGGCATTGTCCTCGAACCTGGTTGTGTGAGAACTCCATGTCGGGGACTGAATAGAAATGCAAGGAAAAATAAGCCCGATACCACCATGACGATCGCGGCTCCCGATGGCAAGTTGTAGAAGTAGCTGAGATACATTCCGCTGATACTGGAAATAATCCCGATCGCGGCTCCTAAAATCATGACATGGTGCAACCGTTTTACAAGCAAATATGCAGTTGCCCCTGGTGTAATCAGCAGTGATAAAACTAGAATCACACCCACGGCTTTCATACTGGCAACGATCGTTAAAGCAATCAGCACCATTAAGCCTAAATTCAGTAGATTCGTTGGCAGTCCTGCTGCTTGTGCGCCAAGGGAATCGAAGGTATAGAAGAGCAGTTCTTTATAAAACAGAACGACGATCGCTAAAATAACCGCAGCAATAATCGCAGTATCCCGAACATCGCTAACCGTAACGCCTAAAATATTACCGAAGAGAAAATGATTCAAATCGATTTTATTATCTTTCTGAATCACGGTGATTAATGTAATTCCAAATGCAAAAAAGGCACTAAAGACAATGCCCATTGCAGCATCTTCTTTAATGGGCGATCGCGTTCGTATCCACGCAATGATCAAGGTGCTGAGAACGCCAGCAATAAATGCACCGACAAAAATATTAAATCCGAACAGAAACGCGATCGCGAGTCCTGGCAACACAGAGTGGCTAATCGCATCGCCTAAAAGTGCTAATCGTTGCACAATGAGATAACTTCCTACGATCGCACAAATCAATCCGACCAAAATCGCGATCACGAGCGATCGCTGCATAAATCCGTATTGCAAAGGCTCGATCAGGGCATCCATAGTTATGCAGCATCCGAAAAGAACACGACTTTACCACCGTAAGCCTGTTGCAGATTCTCTTGTGTCAAGACTTGCTGACGAGAACCGCTGGCAACAAGCGATCGATTTAACAAAATCAAATCATCAAAGTGCGTGATCGATTCTCCCAAGTCGTGATTCACTACCAAAACTAACTTATTCTCGCGAGTCAATTCTTTGAACACATTGAACATAATCGTCTGTGTTTTTTGATCAATTCCAACAAACGGCTCATCGAAGCAAAAGACCTCTGCTTGTTGTGCCAATGCTCGCGCTAGAAATACTCGTTGTTGTTGACCGCCTGAAAGATCCGAGATTGCTCGATCGCGAAATTCGATCATTCCGACTCGATCGAGTGCCTGAGTTGCCAATCGACGACTGATCGAAGAATAGCGCTGAAACCAGCCTGTTTTTTTTGTCCGTCCCATCATTACGACATCCCATACCGTTACGGGATATGTCCAATCGATTTGCGATCGCTGCGGCACGTATGCGACTTGATCTAACTGATCGACCAGCGGTTTTCCTTGATAAAGTACCTTTCCATCGATTGCCGGAATCAACCCTAACATCGCTTTGATCAGCGTACTTTTTCCGGCTCCGTTCGGTCCAAAAATTCCAACTAAGCGACCGGGCTGAACTGAAAAGCTGACCTGACTGAGAGCCTCGATCGTACGATATTTGACGCTGAGATTTTCGACCACCAGATTCGATGTCGCTTGACGCGCTTGAGTATGCACTGTGAAACGGGGATTGGGAGTTGCGTTGTCGAAAAATGGAGTCGATTGCATAAAGTTTCTCCGGTCAATAATGAAAGAAAAGTGAAAGCTATAGTTACTAAAATATCGCAAAAAGTGAAAAGATTATGAAAGCTGAGAGAAATTCTGAATTTTGTTAATCTCGCTTCTGAGTTTAGGCAAAGTGCAATCAAGGTAAATCACCATAGAGGCAGACGATCGCATCGTCTCACGCCGCACTTATGATGGAATCTGCATTGTTTCAAAAGTCGGATTCCTGCCTTGAATCAGTTTTCTTATCAGTGTCAAGCCCGCTGCAAGCACACTCACGCCCGCGCCGGAATTTTTCACACTCCCCACGGCATTGTCGAAACGCCGCGCTTCATGCCTGTAGGAACATTAGCGAACGTTAAAACCCTGACCCCGGCTCAACTTGAAGCAACTGGCGCGCAAATGGTTTTGTCGAACACTTATCATTTGCACTTGCAGCCAGGAGAAGACATTGTAGAAAAAGCGGGCGGAGTGCATCGCTTTATGAACTGGTCAAAGCCAATGTTGACCGATTCCGGTGGATTTCAGGTCTTTAGCTTGAGTGAAATGCGATCGATTACCGATGAAGGCGTAACGTTCCGGTCTCCTCGCGATGGTCAAATGATCAAAATTACGCCAGAAAAGTCGATCGAGATTCAAAATGCGCTCGGTGCCGATGTGATTATGGCGTTTGACGAATGCCCACCTCCGGGAGTAGGACGCGATGCCACCGAGAAAGCAACGACGCGAACTTACGACTGGTTAAAACGCTGCATTGAAGCGCATAAAAGATCCGATCAAGCTTTATTTGGCATTGTGCAAGGCGGAGAATTTTTGGATCTCAGAGCCGAGGCGGTTCGACAGTTAGCAGCATTAGATTTGCCGGGATATGCGATCGGTGGTGTCAGTGTGGGCGAAGCGCCTGAAATTATCGATCGAGTGGTTCAAGCAACAACACCATTGTTACCAGAAAATAAACCACGGTACTTAATGGGAGTGGGAACCTATCGAGAAATGGCGAGAGCGATCGCCGCTGGAATGGATTTATTCGACTGCGTGATTCCGACTCGGTTGGCACGACATGGAGCCGCGTTAGTCCGAGGTGAACGCTGGAACTTGAAGAACGCGAAATTCCGAGAAGACTTCACCCCGATCGATGAATCATGCCCTTGCTACACGTGTCAAAATTTCAGTCGGGCTTATGTGAGTCACTTATTGCGATCGCAAGAACTGCTCGCGTATACGCTAATCTCAATTCATAACATTACTGAACTAATCCGATTCACCTCGCAAATTCGAGCCGCGATTTTCAACGGCACTTTCCACACCGAATTTGCAGCATGGCTCGATCCCGTGAACTCATAGGGCGACAGATATGGAACTCTACGATCGTGACTTTCTCCAATGGACACAGCAACAAGCTGAGTATTTACAGAAGGGACGCTGGGCAGATCTGGATGTCGAGAATTTGGTGGAGGAATTGGAAACGTTGGGACGGAGTGAACAAAGAGAACTCGGCAGCCACTTACAGATATTGATTTTGCACCTGCTGAAATGGCAATACCAGCCCGATCGTAGAACAAAAAGCTGGGAGACAACGATTTCTAATTGTCGAGATCAAATTCAAGATTGTTTCGAAGACGCACCAAGTTTGCAGCGATTTCTTCAAGATTCAACCTGGATCGAGAAATATTATCGACGTGGGCGCAGAGATGCTGCGAAGGAGACGCAGAAGCCGTTAGAAAGCTTTCCGTCTAAATGTCTTTATTTGGTCGAACAACTCCTTGCTCCAGATTTTCTGATTTAGAACAAGCGGCGATGTTCTAGAGCGAAAACTAGAGGCGATACCCGAATCATGTTAAAATCCGTATCAATTATGAGTCCTGTGTTGGAGAGGTTATCGCGTCATGGAAGCAGCAATGCTACTTGCAAAATTGCCTGAAGCTTATTCGATTTTTGATCCGCTGATTGATATTCTGCCTGTGATTCCTGTTTTCTTTCTGTTGCTGGCGTTCGTATGGCAAGCCGCCGTCGGTTTCAAATAATCGATTGGATCAAAACGATAAAAAGAGAGGGGGCAGTTTTGACCCCCTTTTTTGTTGAGACTTAAACAAGACTAAGCAATCTGTAGGGTACTGGGTTCAGGAATGAATTCGCCTTCTGCCTGCCATGCTTCTAAATACATTTCGACGACTTCTTCACCGTTCCGAGTCGCCTCCTCACGAGTTTTGCCGTGAGTGCAAGGCATGACAACGCGATCAGAAAACTCTGGAATTGTAACTAAGAAAAGCTGATCTTCATCAGACCACTGAATGATCATGCTATATCGATTCATGAATCTTCCTCTCCTAATTCCTCCAGTTCTGTTAATAGCCGCTCCAACTGCTTCTCCAAATAGCGTGGCACATCGTCGCCATCCTTGCCTGAAATGGTTAAGGTTTTTTGGAGTAAAGGGTGTTAGCAAATGTTCGTGGCTGCCCTTACCACGCTTGGGAAGATACACAAACCCTTCACGTGAGATTTGAGCTTTCAACTCTCGAATCTTCCTCGGCATTGCGTCATTTACGTCCGCCGATCGCTTTTTGAAATGCAGGACGTTCTGCTATTCGCTTCATGTACTTCAACACATTCGGATACTCGCTCAAATCAAGCTTCAACATCATCGGAATATAATTCAAGAGCGAACCTACTGCAACATCAGAAACGGTAAAGCGATCGCCCACAATAAACTCACGCTCTGCAAACATCTGATCTAATGGCTGCATCAATCGCGGCATTTCACGCTCTCGATTCGCTTCCACAAAGATGCCAGGTCCTAACGTTGCATTGGCAAACAACACCCATTGAGCCGCGATCGCGCGATCATTTACATCGGCATTTCCGTATCGATCGAGCAAATAAAGCAAAATTGCGCCCGATTCCCAAAGCTTGAGATCGCCATCAACGATCGCGGGAACTTTGCCAAACGGATTAATTTCAAGAAATGCGGGCTGTCGATGCTCTCCGGCTTGCACCAGCATCACAAACTCGTAAGGAATCTCCAATTCTTCGAGATACCATTGCACGATCGAGGCTCGACTCCGCGCACCACCATAAAGCTTTAGCATAAGGTCTACAGAACTTCGTGAGTGTATTTGTGTTGTTTCACATTATCCTCGGTTTTGACGATGCGCTGCGAATTTAGCACACGTTTACGCTCGGTGGAGAAATTAAAATCGGTGCGGGTTGTACCTGCGGGAATGTGAGATTGAGCGCTCGATTTTGCTTTGTAAGTGCGAGCGGATGCGGTGGCGCGAAAGGCAAAATCGTCGCAGAACTGCACATCATCCGGAAAACTTTCGGGTAGTTGCAAAGACTCTGGTGAAATGACAGACCCGATCGTCGTTGCCGTTGCCAATTGGTAAGAGGTGGGAATGCCTTTGACGATCGCTTCAAGCGCCGCAGATGGAATCGGTTCGACCACGCGGACTTCATGAACGCCGTCATCGTCTTTGATGAAACAAGTGGCTAAACCGACGACGAGATAATCATCGCTTGTGAGGTCTGCGGTGTTGGGATAGACAATGGTTGTGGTCATAAGGTTTTGTAAGAGCCAGATTGAACGCGCATGAAGGGTAATCGCGCAGTTGCGATCCTATCAAGCCTGACAATGCAACTTTCACAAAGATGTAATTCTTAATCTTGACTCTGTTGAAAAAATCGATTGGTCTCTCAAATTAAGCGACAGTTGAAAAACCCTGTTTGCCGTAAAGTCCCAAAAATTGAATCCACCAGCGCTGCACTTGGCACTGATCCTGCTGTCCAATTTGAGTACAGGAAATTGCTTGTCCGGGAATGAACAGAGATCGGACTTGTACTCCTGCGACCCGTTCACCCACGGGCATCGGTGCATTGAGGATTAACTGAATCTTTGGGGTAAGCCACTGGTTCTACCAGTGCGACTCGATGAGCTTTGAGCGATACGGCAGTAAA
>PSLO01000130.1:0-10015 GCA_040289665.1 Leptolyngbya sp. ERB_1_1
TGACAATTCTCCTGTTCTACAGGTTACCGTTTCTAGTTATTCATGCAACAAAGCCGTTAATAGAGCGACAAAAGCTTCAATCTAATTTAAAAAATTGATCAAGATATTGTGCCATCGTTGTAGCGTTTTCTCTCCAACAACCCCCCAGAAGAATCTTAGAATACGATTTAGCTCCTATTACTTAGGTTTTTTCCTTGACAGCCTCAGTTCCTTCGACCGTGCGTCCTCAACTCTCGATTGGTGTGTACCTTTATTCTTCCGACCTGACTCGAACGATCGAGGAGGTGCTACTCAGCGATGAATTACAAAATCGCTATTCGTTATCGATCGCGCAATCCGAAGACGATTTTTTCCAACTGATCAAGCATCAAAAGCAGCAACTCGATTGTCTAATTTTGCAGGACGAACAAAAATTGGCGACGGTGCTGGATCGGCTTCAGACGGATGCGATATTACTTCCCGTGGTGATTCTTCAGGCTGAACGGCGGCAGCTTGATCTAAGATTTTTGTATCACACGGCAGAAGTGTGGGTATCGATGACAGAACTCGAGCGGATTGAAACTTGGATCGATCGCGCGATCGAGGAATTCCTGGGTCTTTCTCCGGTTTGTCAAATCCCTGATACAACCATGCCAACGGATTCTACCCGCGATCTAATCGCACAGAATTTTCTGATGCTGCAACAGCGACGACTGGCAGACAAACTTAAAGAGCGATTGGGCTATTTAGGAATTTACTACAATCGCAGTCCGAAAGCCTTTCTGCGACATCTGCCGCCACAGGAGCAAGCAGCATTTCTACAACAGCTTCGGGTGGAATATCGCGCGATCGTTTTGAGCTACTTCCAAGACGATCACGACCTCAATCAACGGATTGATAACTTTGTCAATGCGGCATTTTGTGCAGATGTTCCCGTCTCACAAATTGTTGAAATCCACATGGAACTGATGGATGAGTTTGCGAAGCAGCTAAAATTAGAAGGGCGAAGTGAAGAGATTCTACTTGATTATCGGCTGACCTTGATTGATACGATCGCGCACTTATGCGAGATGTATCGACGCTCAATCCCGCGCGAATCTTAAATTAGAATTTGGATTTCTATCACGCTGTAGAGCGATAATTTAATGTCCATAGCGAAATGTTCATAACGATTGATTAAACATATGAGTCCTTTAAAGAAAACTTATGTCTTAAAGCTGTATGTTGCAGGCAATACACCGAATTCGATACGCGCGCTAAAGACCCTAAACAATATCCTTGAGAAGGAGTTTCAAGGCGTGTATGCTCTCAAGGTCATTGATGTGTTAAAAAACCCGCAGTTAGCTGAGGAAGATAAAATTCTTGCAACCCCAACGTTAGCGAAAATTTTGCCGCCACCTGTGCGTAAAATTATCGGGGATTTGTCCGATCGAGAAAAGGTTCTCATTGGACTCGATTTACTTTACGAAGAACTGCGCGAAGAAGAAATTGATGCAGAATAAAACCACGACGCAGAGCACGATTAAGCAGCTTGTTGGCAGATTTTGTGGTAAATAAGTGGATTAGATTTAGTTCTAATCCCTTTCATAATAAGGAGTTTGCTCCGTTTGTTTGATATCCTAACCCTATGAATTCGAGTAATCCAACCGAACAACGTAATCCAACCGAACTTGCGAGTGTCCAAAAAATCCGCACGCTAATCGAGGGCTTTGATGATATTAGTCACGGTGGCTTACCCGTCGGTCGGACGACATTAGTGAGCGGCACTTCTGGAACAGGAAAGACCTTGATCGCAGTTCAGTTTATCTACAATGGCATCACACAATTTGATGAATCAGGTGTGTTTGTCACGTTTGAAGAATCGCCCGCAGACATTATCAAAAATGCCTTTAGTTTCGGCTGGGATCTTCAGAAATTTATCGATGAAGGAAAGCTGTTTATTCTCGATGCTTCTCCTGATCCAGAAGGTCAAGAAGTGGTTGGAAATTTTGACTTATCTGCTTTAATCGAACGCATTCAATATGCAATTCGTAAGTACAAAGCCAAGCGAGTCTCGATCGATTCTGTCACCGCTGTTTTTCAGCAATATGATGCAGCTTCGGTGGTGCGTCGTGAAATTTTTCGCTTAGTGGCTCGACTCAAACAAGTCGGCGCAACAACGATTATGACTACTGAACGCATCGACGAATATGGTCCAGTGGCTCGGTTCGGCGTAGAAGAATTCGTTTCTGATAACGTTGCGATCGTCCGAAATGTCCTTGAAGGAGAACGACGCAGAAGAACGATCGAGATTCTCAAACTGCGCGGTACGACTCATATGAAAGGTGAGTATCCGTTTACGATTACGAATCAGGGTATCAATATCTTCCCGTTGGGTGCGATGCGTTTGACTCAGCGATCGTCGAATGTGCGCGTTTCGTCGGGCGTGAAAACGCTGGACGAAATGTGTGGCGGCGGCTTTTTCAAGGATTCGATCATTCTGGCAACGGGTGCAACCGGAACCGGGAAAACGCTATTGGTGAGTAAGTTTTTACAAGAGGCTTGTACACGAGGCGATCGGGCAATTCTATTTGCCTATGAAGAGTCACGCGCTCAGCTATCGAGAAACGCCTACTCTTGGGGAATCGATTTCGAGGAGTTGGAGCAGAAAGGATTACTGAAGATTATTTGTGCCTATCCCGAATCGGCAGGACTTGAAGATCACTTGCAGATTATCAAATCTGAAATTGCGGAATTTAAGCCGTCTCGAATTGCGATCGATTCTCTATCGGCTCTCGCTCGCGGAGTCAGTAATAATGCGTTTCGTCAGTTTGTGATCGGTGTGACTGGATTTGCCAAGCAAGAAGAGATTACAGGATTCTTCACAAATACGACAGATCAATTTATGGGATCGCATTCGATCACCGATTCGCACATCTCGACGATCACCGATACGATCATCATGCTGCAATATGTTGAAATTCGTGGGGAAATGTCGCGGGCGCTGAACGTGTTTAAAATGCGTGGATCTTGGCACGATAAAGGGATTCGCGAGTATACAATCAGCGCTCAAGGTCCTGACATTAAGGACTCGTTCCGTAATTTTGAGCGGATTATCAGCGGATCTCCGACTCGGCTTGCAGTGGATGAAAAGAGCGATTTGTCTCGAATCACGAAGGGTCTGCGAGTTGAGGATAAGGATTAGGGCGAGATATCAACTTAGACAAACCGCTCATCAAACTCGCGTTAGGATAAACCGCAAAGAAAAAAGCGAGGATAGTTTCTCCTCGCTTCTGAATTCAAACTCGAATCTGGGCTTACTTCCCGCCACCCATTTGTGCAGCCACTTCTGCTGCAAAATCTGACTCTTCTTTCTCGATGCCTTCGCCCAAGACAAAGCGCACAAAGCGGCGAATTCGGATGTTTTCGCCTAGTTGTGCAATATTTTGCTTCACCAGTTCCTCAACCGTAATGTTGGGGTCTTTGATGTAAGGGGTCGGCATTAAGCACATTTCATTCAGGCGCTTATCGATACGACCTTGAACGATCTTTTCTTTGATGTTGTCGGGCTTACCTGCGAGATCATCTTTGCCCATCTCGATCGATTTTTCTCGCTCAACGATCTCTGCCGGAATCTCCTCAACGCGAACATATTCTACATTCGCGCTTGCAGCAATCTGCTTAGCAATATTGCGAACCAATTCTTTGAACGCTTCGTTCCGTGCCACAAAGTCTGTTTGGCAGTTTACTTCAACCAACACACCGATGCGACCACCAATGTGAATGTAGCTATCTACCAGACCTTCAGCCGCCGTTTTGCCTGCTTTTTTATCTGCCGACGCAATGCCCTTCTTGCGAAGCCATTCGACCGACTTTTCCATGTCACCGCCGTTTTCAGACAGCGCCTTCTTACAATCCATCATCCCTGCGCCAGTCTTTTCGCGCAGTTCTTTCACCGCTTTTGCTGAAATGTCTGCCATTTGCCTGAGTTCCCAATATCTTTTAGAAAGGATGGAGAAGAAATTAATCTTCTCCATATTGTCCTACGATTCTGCGGCTTCGTCGTCTTCGTCCAAAGCTTCACTCGCTTCAACAGCGTCGCTTTCGTCGTATTCGTACTCTTCTTCTGCGCCTTCGTAATCGTATTCGCCTTCGGCTTCGAGTTGACCGTGACGACCTTCGTAGATTGCATCTGCTAGCCGTCCGACGATCAATTTGATCGAGCGAATCGCGTCGTCGTTTGCCGGAATCGGCACATCGACGGTATCGGGGTCGCAGTTGGTATCGAGCAACGCCACGATCGGAATGTTCAATTTGAGACATTCTTGGATCGCGTTGTATTCCCGACGCTGATCCACCATGATGATCACGTCTGGCAGCTTCCGCATATTTTTGATGCCGCCCAGATACTTCTGGAGTCGCTCTAGTTCACGACGCAGTACGGAGGCTTCTTTTTTCGGTAAAAGATCGAGTGCGCCCGTTTCTTCCCGACGCTCTAGCTCTTTGAGGCGTTCGACGCGCGTTTTGATCGTTGCCCAGTTGGTCAGCATTCCGCCAAGCCAACGTTGGTTCACATAGTACGCACCACAGCGGGATGCTTCTTGAGCAATAATGCCTGCTGCTTGACGCTTTGTGCCGATGAACAAGAATTTTTTCCCTTGTTCGGAGGCAGTCCGCACGTAGTTGTAAGCTGCATCCATCAACTGGGCGGTCTGCACCAAGTCGATAATGTGTACACCATTACGAGCGGTGTAAATGTAGGGACTCATTTTCGGATTCCATCTCCGGGTCTGATGCCCAAAGTGGACTCCCGACTCAAGTAATTGAGCCAATGAAACAACTGGCATGAATTGATCTCCTATTTCGGGTTTATCTTCCATTCAGGAGTAGCGAATCGCCACCCGAAAGCCTGAATGTGTAAGTTTTGACAGCTTATCTAGGGTAACACAAGAAAGGGTTTGATAACCTGTTAGATGGGTTTCTAGGGAAGGTTGAATGGTTCAAGTTCCGACACAGTTTGATGTGACGATCGCGGTTTTGGGTGGATTGCTGACCGGGATTGCAGTGATACGGATTCCGCGAGCGGATCTCGATCGGGTTCCGCTGTCTGGGTTGACATTGCTATTGATTGTGTATGTGCTAGCGGGTTGGGGATTAGCGATCTCGCAAGTGGCGATCGAGGTTTGGATTGGTGCGGCAGCGGCAGCGCTATTGGTGACGTTTGGATCTTCGATTCAGTTGGGAAGAAGTGGGCTGGTGGCGTTTGGGCTAGCGGGTGTGAATGCGATCGCGCTCTTTTTCATGCGGAATCAGAATGCGAACTGGAGTGTTATCACTCCGCGCTTTGCATTGGGATTTGCGCTAACGGGGATTTGGCTTTGGGCGGTTGGGGGAGCGAGATATCGAGTGGAGCGGGCAGGATTTCGGCGATCGTCGTTGCGGTGGACATTAGCGATCGTAGGTTGGGAAGGACTGTGGATTGGATGGTTGATTAATACCTTTGTTGCACTGCAAGTCGGAACATGGTTGATGCGGTTTAGTTAATTCAGCCAAATCGATATCCAAATCCTCGTACGGTAATGATGTATTGTGGTGCACTCGGATCAAGTTCTAGCTTTTCGCGCAACCATCGAATATGCACATCGACTGTTTTAGAATCGCCTAAATAGCTCATTCCCCAGACTTGTTCTAGCAACTGTTCGCGGGAAAAAACGCGGCGGGGATTGTTCATAAACAATTCCAACAAAGAGAACTCTTTCGGTGATAGATTGATTTCTTCTCCGCGTACCATCACCCGATATTCCTGCAAATACAGAATGATGTCTTGATATTGCAAAATCGGTTGTGAGGGTAGTTCCTGCGATCGACGACGTAACAAGGCTCGACATCGTGCAATCAGTTCTCGAAGTCCAAATGGCTTGGTGAGATAGTCATCTGCACCCACTTCTAGACCTACCACAATATCTGTTTCACTCCCTCGCGCACTCAAGATCAGAATAGGGATTGTGTTTCCTTGCCGTCGTAAAATGCGGCAGAAATCAAGCCCGCTCAAGCGAGGTAACATCAAATCGAGAATAATCAGATCGATCGGGGGATCTTCGGGCTGGAGTGCTTGAATGATGTCTAGTCCTTGCCGTCCATCGCTGGCGGTTAATACTCGATATCCTTCTTGTGTCAGGGCTGAAGTGAGAGATTCGAGAATCACTCCTTCATCGTCGATTACTAAAATAGAGGCTTGATAGAAACTAGAAGCGAATTGTGATCTAGACGATCGCATACATGACCAATTAACAGAGGCTTAGATCAGCGATCTAGAAAACTGCTCAGAGTTGTTAATAGATGGCAATCTTAGGAATGTTTACGATCAAGCACGACTCAATGTTTGTATTGAACGGCTGACGAACTCAACCCTTCAATACAATAAACAAACGGACGATCCTCATGGTTAAGCTAAATTTAAAACTAGATTAAGCTTTAGGGAACCTCGAAAAATTCATTTTATGAGAATGGATATCATGGGTCGAAGGAACAAATTCGAGAACGGCTTCCGAATGAGCCATAATGCCTGCGATCTTAGCCGTTTTAGGCTGTAAGTTGTGCTTGAAGGTACACGAATCGCTTGAGGTTATAGGTCAGATGCTTCAGTCCTAACATAGCGCTCACCGCATCTAACCCAATCGAGCGCACAAGTTTACCGCCCCCATCGCCATGATCCAATAGCCAAAGACGTGTTCGACCTGGGCACGAACGCTGGAACGCTCCCGATGGTCGGCTTGCTGTTGTTCGGTCAGGGGACGATGGCGGTAGGGACGCTCATGAATGTGACTCTGAAACTGCAACAGTTCTAGTACTGCCTCAATGGTTTCTGAGCGATAAGCACTATCTGCCCACAAAGCATCGGTGTCATTCTCATCATCCAGTGGTTGCCCCAGCACTTGAGAATCATGCACCGAAGCATCACTCACCGCATCGCGGCGGATGAATCCATACTCGACATCAATGCTAATGTGACTCTTGTAGCCGAAGTAGCTCGTGCCATGCTTCTTCGTCCAGCGCGCATCCAAGTCCCGTTGCTCAAACCGCTGCGGGTGTGCTGTCCATCCCGTCGGAATCTCTCCTTGTTCTAGCTGCTCGGTATCTGCTTTGCGGTTGTGTTGCTTCGCAACCGGAATCAAGGTTGCATCGACAATTTGTTTACCTTTAGCTTGATACCCCTGAGTCCGCAGGTAGCCATCGAACTGCTCGAACAAGGCTGCGATTAACCCTAACTCGCGCACCTGTTTGCGGAACAACCACACTCGTCGCATCGGGCACAGTATCGCCGATGCCCAATTCTAAGAACCGCATGAACGAGAGTCGGTCGTTCACTTGATACTCCAACTCTTCATCACTGATGTTGTACAACTGCTGCAAGATCAGCAGCTTGAACATTACAATCACATCATGCGTTTTCCGTCCTGCTGTACTCTTGCGCGGTTTCTCATGCACCCGTTCTAAGCTCGCTCGGAATGCCTCCCACTCAATCACCTCGCCCAAGCGCACCAGCAAGTCTTTTTTCTGTTCGAGCTTGGCTTGACGTTGTTCAATTTTGTCTTCGCCGAATCCTTGTCCCATCAGTGTCGCTCTCCAAGTCTTCTGCGTCTAGCCTGTCATTCTTTCTCGCCAAATTCCCTCAGCTTAATCGAATTTTTCGAGATGCCCAATAAACAAACGGACGATCCTCATGGTTAAGCTAAATTTAAAACTAGATTAAGCTTTAATGATTAGAAATCATTAGATTTGATGCTTTGGTTGTGTTAAGAACATTGCAATCGCAATAGAATATGCTTCAGTCTCGAATCATTCAAGATCATTGCTCAGAATTTAGCTTGATTGGTTTAAATAGTGCTGATAGCGAGCTTCGAGTTGCTCGATCGATAGGTTCTGTGTCCAGTATTCCGTCAGTGCATGACCGAATGCCCAAGCAACACGATCCGGAGTTGATGCATTATCAATGACTAAGTTCCATAGCGCTTTTAGATCAAGTGGGGTTTTAGGCTGAAGCAGTGCGTAGAGATCATACGCCATTTGCAGTTTACCAATGACGATCGGAAGTTGTTCGATCGGAATGCGTTCGGCTAGAAGAAATGCAAGCGTCGGTGAACCCGTTGCGATCGTTGAAATAAATCGCAGAATTGGACTTTTCAAAAACGTGGTGAGTCCTTGAGTGGTTGCCATTTGGAAGGTATAGCGATCGATAATTTTGGCGGCAGTGCTGGTACGCGCGTCAATGTTTCGCATAAATCGAGCCAGACGAGCTTGTTTCGCTGGATCGATCGTGTTCAAAATGGACATCGATAGTGCATCAATTCCCCAAGCTTCTCGATTGTCTCCAGCCGTCACGATCGGCAACACAAACGAGCAAACCTGCCCTAATACTTCTTGGCGATAGGCAATCGCTTCACGAATCGAAACTTCTTTCGGTCGATCGCCAAATTGCCAGTTATACGGCGGATTCCATTCGCGAATTGGACGTAAGCGATCGACTTGAGTAACAACCGCGATCGTGGGTAAAGAGAGCGCTTGTAGTTCATTGAGAAAGTCTAAATCCATTTGCAATGCTGGATCGAGTGCAGGTGTCACCATGAGAACTAAATCGGTGTTTGCAGCATATTCCAGCACTCGATCGCGCAATTCAAGTTGTCCAACTTGTTCATAACCAGGAGTATCCCAAAGCGTGAGCGTTTCTCCGGTTTCGGTTTGCCAGCGATAGTCTTGAATGCGATCGGTAGAAGGAAGCGCATCAACTTGTGCCTGAGCTTCGACAAACAAGGTATTGATCACACTACTTTTTCCGGCTCCAGTGCGACCGACTAACAGCAAACTGACAGGCTTTTGCTCAATCACATCTTTGGGATTTGCTTGAGCAATGATGTCTCGTAGGGTTTGGAATTTGGGCGTTGTCGGTTCAACCTCCACTAAAGCGGGCGGCGTTGTACCACTGTAAAGCGCGATCGCTTGTCGAGCTAAGTTTCGCAATGCCGCTTCTCGTAAAAGCTGACTCAGGTTTCCTAATAGTTCTTGAGTCGCTTGGTTACCGCTACGCTGTGTTACTGTTTTAGTGACTGCAACGGCTGGATTTAACAACCATTGCGCCCAGTTCCAAACTTTCCACAACTTCCGGGCTGAAGGTTCAAGTTTTTGATAAACTTCATAGGCTTGAACTGCTTGTCCCACGGTGACTTGATTCAGCACTGGAGAGAGTTGCCGCATCCATTGATCTAAGTCGTCTACTGTACCGCGCAACAAGGAGTAAGCTTGTGGAACATAGATATTTAACAAAGGCTTCTGAGCTTGCGGATAGTAGACTGATGCGATCGCACGAATTAAGCTCAAACATCGCTGCCAAAAGGTATTCCAGTCTTCCCATAATGGCGGATCAGCTTGGGCTTCGATGAGAATCTTCTGAAGTTCAGCTTCAACCTTTCGTGTAGTTTCGGTGGCAGGTGAATCGCTTAACTCGGTTGCTTCTTCAGACAGTTCTGCAACGATCGCTTCAACTTGCAGCAAGACAGGCTGTGTCCATTTCACCAACAACCATCGCCAGCCCACAAACACAACGCCTACGATCGCCCAAATCCAATTGATACGCCATTCGTGAATTTGCAAGCCTGCCGCAACAAGCAAGAATCCGACCACAAGCGCGATCGGGAGGGCTAACACGATCCATTGCCAAATTCGCAGTCGTACCATATCCCGACTCCAACGCTTGTTTTCTTTAGTTTACAGATTGGAGGGGCTTTAGAGGATGTTTGAAAAGCGGCAATCGAGATCGAAGAGTCGCCCGATCTTCACTTCTCTAAACCGCAAATGATAAATTCAAAGATCGTATCTGCTCAGCAGAATTGGTTGTACTATCGTAGGTAAATCAAGCAATGGTTCACATTAGTTTAGAGGAAGCTCAACTTCGCTTGCCTGAGCACATTTAGAAGATTTCAGCGACTATATAGCAATCCTAAATGATATGTGAAAGCGAACAAAAGTGATAGACTGCTTTACATTCTCCATTCAGTTCTGT
>PSLO01000131.1:0-9790 GCA_040289665.1 Leptolyngbya sp. ERB_1_1
ACGCTTGGGCGAACGCAGAGGGGCGCAAAGCGTTTGCAGACCAACCGCTTAATGTTTAGTTTATAAATGCGCTCTGATCGTTGCGGTCTGTCCAATTTTCACGTTCACAATGTCACTTTGATACACCTCAGCCACAGTAATCATTTGATCATTCTGTGCTAAATCTGCAATTCCAGATTCACTAATCTTTTCAGCACTGCGAGTATGAATTTTGAGAATCTGACCCGCTATCGGTGCACGAATGTAAGCTTGTTCTAGTTCGGTTTCGGCTCGTTTCATTGCCGCGATCGCACTCTTCACCTCAGAGGCAACAGTCTGCACATCCACAGGTCGAACTTCTGCAATCCGATTCAAGGTTGCTCTAGCTTCACTTAACTGTGCTTCAAGTGAACTCGCAGCTTGATTCCGTTGTGCTTGTGCTTGTCTTAATTGCGATCGCGCGGTATCAAGAGCAAGACGTTTTCTCCGGTTTTTGCGCCTGCTTTGATTTGTGAAAGTTTGGCTTGTGCCACTCCAACTTGTTCACGCGCTTGATCGAGTGCGTTTTGCAGCTTATCGCGCGAATCTAAAATTGCAATCACTTGACCTTTTGAAACCCGATCGCCTTGCTTCACCAATAGCTGAGAAACGCGATCGCCATCTAATGCGATCGGAGCAGACAGCCGAATCACTTCGGATGCAGGTTCAAGTCGTCCCAATGCAGTAATTTTCTTAACCATTGGAGCAGTTTCAACAGGTTGAATCCCAGGCTTCGGAGTGAACTGAGAAACGACGTAGAACGACGTTCCACCTGTGATCAAGGTTGCCATCGCAATACCAATCCAGAGACGATTTTGAGGTTTAGAGAGGTTGGAGCTCATCGCTCTTTGCGCTTCGACTTTTCAAAGTGGACTTCTAGCATTTCAGTAATCAATTGTGCTTGTGCTTGGTAGTCAATCTTTCGATGCCCATAAAGCTCTTGCAACAACAATCCATCGGTGTAACTCATGAGGAATAACAGTACGTTTGGGTCATCAATTCCCAAAATTTTCGACATTGCTGCTTCTGCACGATCGCAGATTCGGCGCAAGATTGGACTGATTTCTTTTCCCTCTCGTCGCTGCTGCTGGTAATAGTCCGCCATAATCAGCGTCTGTTTGAGAAAATATTCACGATTCTGCTCGATCAGCTTGAATTCGAGTTCTGCAAGTTCAGCAATACTTTTGCCTTCGCCAATCTCAGAAAAGCTGGCAATATCTGTGTCTGCAAGTTCTTCGACCAATTGTTCAAACAACACCTCCTTACTCGGAAAGTAGTGATACAGTGTCCCCGTCGAAACTCCTAAGCCCTGAGCAATTTGCCGCATTGTAATTGCGGCGTACCCTTTCTCAGCGAACAAATTAAACGATTTCAGCAATAATTCTTTGCGATAGCGATCGTGGTCAACAATCTTGGGCATATGGTTAGATATCGAATGTTCAATATATTTTATCGCCTAACCATCAAGAAACTTTTGGTGTAATCTGAGGGATTTATATCGAACGCCTGTTATAAACTTTGTCTTATGAATTTCGATTTGCAAACCCCTTTTTGGGAAAAAGCGATCGTATTCAGTGCCTGAGCTTAAATGTTTCCTAAGATTGCTCAAGTTGCGAGCTTCCCTTACTATTCTCTATAAGTGTTATCAAACTTGAATGTAAAGCGGTAATGAAAAAGACTTTATTTCTCAGTCCGCCTTCCTTCGATGGGTTCGATGGTGGTGCAGGCGCTCGATATCAAGCAAAACGGGAAATCACTTCATTTTGGTATCCAACGTGGCTTGCTCAACCCGCCGCGCTCGTTCCAGGAAGCCGCCTGATCGATGCACCTCCTCACCATCAAACGATCGAAGATGTGTTGGCGATCGCCAAAGACTACGAGTTGGTGATCATGCACACCAGCACCCCCACCCTTGCGAATGATGCCAAAGTTGCAACCGCCATCAAAGCACAAAATCCCAGCACTCAAGTGGGATTGATTGGCGCACACGTTGCTGTTTTACCAGAACCAACTTTACAACAACTCCCGATTATTGATTTCGTCTGTCGGCATGAGTTTGACTACACCTGCAAAGAACTCGCAGAAGGTAAACCTTGGGACCAAATTGATGGCTTGAGCTATCGCGATCAGTTTGGCACAATTCACCACAACAAAGATCGCGCTTTGATTCACGACTGGGATCAAATGCCGAGTGTTCTACCAATTTACGATCGCGATTTAGACATCAAAAAATACTTTATCGGCTATCTCCTGCACCCTTACATTTCCTTCTACACAGGTCGCGGTTGTCCAGCAAAATGCTCATTCTGTCTTTGGCCCCAAACCATTGGCGGACATCAATACCGCGCAAAAAGTCCCGAAGTCGTGGGGCGCGAAATGGAGGAAGCAAAAGCAATTTTTGGCGATCGAGTACGTGAATATATGTTCGATGACGACACGTTTACGATCGATAAACACCGCGCGATCGCCATTAGCGAACACATGAAGCGCTTAAAACTCACCTGGAGTTGTAACGCACGCGCCAATCTCGACTATGACACTCTGAAACAGTTGAGAGATAACGGCTTACGGTTGCTCCTTGTTGGATTTGAATCCGGTAATCAAGACATCCTGAACAACATTCGCAAAGGAGTCAAACTGGAAGTCGCGCGGCAATTTATGAAAAATTGTCATGACTTAGGGATCACGGTGCATGGAACTTTCATCATCGGACTGCCGATCGAGACTCCAGAAACCGTCGAAGAAACGATTCGATTTGCCTGTGAGCTTAGCCCCCATACGATTCAAGTGTCGATTGCGGCTCCGTATCCCGGCACTGAACTCTATGCTCAAGCTCAAGCGAACGGCTGGTTTAGTGATGCTGCGATGGTCACAGGCTCAGGAATTCAAACTTCAACGCTGCACTATCCTTCGCTGTCGAGTGCAGACATTGAAGCTGCCGTTGAGCAGATGTACCGTCGATTTTACTTCCGACCGAAAGCGATCGTCCCGATCGTGCGCGAAATGTTGAGCGATCGACAGATGCTTGTCCGGCGCTTACGAGAAGGGCGCGAATTCTTTGACTATCTTAAAGAACGCCGCACCCAAGCGAACGTTCACAAACAACCCGTTCATTCTTAAATCGAATAGTGCGGGAACGACTTCGCATCTTTGGGTTTGACATAAACGCGCTGATCCGGCGACAAATGCAACTCGTCATAGCGATCGCGCGTTAAATTCGCTGTCACGACCTGCCCATCATCCAGCGTCAATTTTGCCTGAATTTCCCAGCCCAAATGGATCAACTGTGTCACTCGTGCTGAGACCGTTGATCCATTTGGAGAGGTTTCCACGACCACGTCATGCGGTCGCAAGAACATCTCAGGATGTGCCGAATCAAAGCCATTATTTTGAAAGATGCGTGAAGAACTCGGCAACACATTCACCGGACCAATAAAACTCATCACAAACGCAGTCGCCGGATGATCGTAGACATTCGCAGGCGTTCCGACTTGCTCAACCTTGCCTTTGTTCATCACCACGATTTCATCTGCCACTTCCATCGCTTCTTCTTGGTCGTGCGTCACAAACACCGTAGTGACGTGTACTTCATCGTGCAATCGGCGTAACCAAGCCCGCAGATCTTTCCGTACCTTCGCATCCAACGCCCCAAAGGGTTCATCAAGCAGTAATACGTTCGGTTCGACTGCCAGCGCTCGCGCCAGTGCAACCCGCTGCCGCTGTCCCCCAGACAACTGAGATGGATAGCGATCGCCTAATCCCGCCAATTGCACCAGATCCAGCAACTCCTCGACCCGCTTTTTCACTTTATCGGGCGACGACTTGCGAATTTCCATGCCAAAGGCAATATTTTTTCGTACCGTGAGATGCTTAAACAGGGCATAATGCTGGAACACGAAGCCAATATTGCGATCCTGTACGCTGCGATCGGTGGCATCTTCACCCGTGAGAAAAATTCGACCAGAATCCGGACTCTCTAAGCCTGAGATTAATCTCAGCAACGTTGATTTTCCTGAACCCGATGGACCTAACAGCGCAACCAGAGAACCAGTTTCAATTTCCAAGTTGACCTGCTCAACCGCTTGAAAATTTCCAAAGCGTTTAGAAACGTCCTGTACTACGATACCCACAGCAAATGACCTCAACAAAGACCGGTTTTCCGACAAGATTACTGTAGTTTTATAACACAAATTTGAGATCGTTTTCTAAACGCAACCAATAAAAAAGGCATCTCACTAGAGACACCTAAGATGGTGTTCAATCACAAACTCGTTTAATGAGCATTTTGACTTTCTGCATGAGAGGCAGATAGCGCAGGGTGCGGAAGCGAAGACGATATCGCATTGAAACCGTTCGTATCGATGCTGCCTTTGACCTGCCGCATCAGGCTTGCCATTTCGATCGCGCTCATGCCATACTCCCATCCCAGATTGCTCTTGATGCCCGCGCGTTCGATCGCTTGCTGCATCGTATCGGTTGTCAGCACACCAAAAATCACCGGAACGCCCGTCTGAAAGCCTGCTGCCGCAATTCCTTTCGATACTTCAGCCGATACATGATCAAAATGAGGTGTTTGTCCTTTGATGACTGCACCGAGGCAAATGACTGCATCATACCGACCCGAAAGGGCAAGCTGACGTGCCACTAACGGTAGCTCAAATGCACCCGGAACCCAGGCATAGTCAACCTGTGTTCCCTGCGGCTCAACATCGACACCGTGTCGCTTCAAACAGTCTTGACACGCTTCGAGCAAGCGAGTTGTTACCAAATCATTAAAGCGACCAACGACGATCGCAAAGCGGAGTGAATCGGTTTGAGAAAACGTTCCTTCAAAGATTGTCATTGGTTACATCTGAGAGATCAACACTTTTATAGCAATTGAGTCATTTCAGGAAATTCTACGACTGGCTCCTGAGAGATTTCTCAGGATACGCTTGAATCTAGTCTGATAACTCTAGCTTTAAATCGTGGATCGCTCAATTTATTTAGAATTTACAATTGAGTTCATCAAGTTCAAGGCATCTTCTGCGGGTGAGTCCGGAGAGTGATCCGAGAGAACTCAAGAAACCGGGGACGAACACCGAGTTCCTCCCCAGTATAAGCAAGATTCAGGTGACAAGGTAATTCAAAACACCCACAGTAATCACTAGAATGAACCAAATGCCTGAACCGAGATAAAGCAAGCGCTTGGAGGTGTCCCAATTTTGCGGAGAAGCGTAAGCGACTGGAACGCCCACCACCATCACAAACGAAAATAGAACCAGTGCCAACAGCGCTAGTTGGAAAATAAAGGTCATGTTTCTCTCCCTAAAACAGCGTTTTTGAGTGTCTCAATGTTCTTAAATAACCGAGACGCGATCGAAGTCCTGAATAGTACGTTATCAGAAAAGGCGGACGCGATTCTATGCCTCATATCAATCCAGAGCAATCGGCGCGGGAGTTGATGTCGTCGCCAGTCCGAACGATTCGCCCCCAGACGACGATCGAGGAAGCACAAAAGGTGTTGCTGCGTTACGGGCATTCGGGATTGCCGATCGTTGAGCACGATCAATTAGTCGGCATGATTTCGCGTCGAGATGTGGAGATTGCCGCTCATCACGGGCTGAAAGAGATGCCTGTTGAAAAAGTGATGGCGACGCAGGTGAAAACGATCGCGCCTTCTACGCCACTTTCAGAGATTCAATCCTTGATGAGTCGGTACGATATTGGGCGGCTTCCGGTAGTCGAGCAGGGGCAATTGGTGGGAATCGTGACGCGCACCGATGTGTTACGGCAGGCTCAATCTGTGCCGGAGTTGTTGCGGTTAGAGCGGTTTGCTGAGCCGTTTCAGAAGATTTTTGCGATCGCAACTCAAGCGGCAGAAGAGCGAGGGTGGCATCTTTATCTAGTGGGCGGAGCGGTCAGAGATTTACTTTTGGCTGATCCCAATGCGGAAGTAAGTTTGAGCGATATCGATTTTGTCGTCGACGGATTCCACCAGTCCGCTGATGTGGGTGCAGGTGTGGAGTTAGCAAAAGCACTCCAAGCGATCTATCCCCAGGCACGACTCGAAATTTACGGCAAGTTTCAAACGGCAGCCTTGTTCTGGCACAACGATTCTGAACTGGGATCACTTTGGATCGATATTGCAACCGCACGGACTGAATTCTATTTATATCCAGCGGCAAATCCTGAAGTCGAGGCAAGTTCGATTCGACAGGATCTCTACCGTCGAGATTTTACGGTGAATGCGTTAGCGCTGAGATTGACGAATCCCCGAACACGTACCCGTGTGCCAGAGGCAACGCTTGAACTTCTCGATTTCTTTGGTGGTGTGTTGGATCTGCGATCGCGGCTAATTCGCGTGTTACATCCGAATAGTTTTATTGAAGATCCAACTCGAATTTACCGAGCAGTGCGGTTTGCGGTTCGGTTGGGATTTGAGATCGAACCGCAAACCGAAGCCTACATTCGTCATGCGATCGCGTCAGGAGTTTACGAATTGCGAGATCGCCCTGTTCCCGCATTGCAAAGTCGTCTCAGATCAGAACTGAAATACATTTTGCAAGCGCCCTACTGGAAAGCTGCAATCCGCAAGTTAGCGGATCTTGATGCGCTGGTTTGTATTCATCCCAGTTTGAGGCTCGATCGAGAACTTTGGCGACAGTTGAAATGGGCAGATCGGTTCCAAGGATATGATTTTGCGATTCCGCATTGGCAACTGTTGTTGGAAGTGCTAATCGCGGGACTTGACGATCGCGCCATCGTCGCGAAAACGCTGCAACTTCCAAATGATGCGATCGAACGGTTAAGCCATTTGTCTGAAATTGAGACAACCTTGAAGCAACAATTGCCGCAGTGTGAGAAACCAAGTCAAATCGTTCAATTATTGAAACCGCTCGACCCCGAAACCTTGGGATTGGTTGCAGCGAGAGGATCGCGATCGCTCCGTCGAGTCATTTGGCAGTATTTCACCGTTTGGTCACAGGTTAAACCCTCGATCAATGGTTCAGATTTGAAAACGCTCGGTTACAAACCAGGAAAGCAATTTAAGCTCATCCTGGAAGATCTCCTAGCTGCTACCTTAGATGGCAAGATTCTCAATCGTGCCGATGCTGAGCGCTATTTAGCCGAACATTACCCGCTAAACTGAAAAATGACCTGATTGCAAAACTGCGCTATGGCTTCGATCGAACTGGTTTCCGCTGATTCAATTCCCACTGATGCCATCCAATATGACGATCGGGGTTTAGTGCCTGCGATCGTGCAAGATTACTTAGATGGCACCGTGTTGATGATGGCGTGGATGAATCAAGAATCCTTGCAGAAAACACTCGCTACTAGAGAAACCTGGTTTTGGAGTCGATCGCGCCAAGCGTTCTGGCACAAAGGCGCAACATCAGGACACACTCAAAAAGTCAAAGCAATTCGCTACGACTGTGATAGCGATGCGTTGCTCGTCACGGTTGAGCAAATCGGTGATATTGCTTGTCACACCGGAGAACGAAGCTGTTTTCATCAGGTGAATGGAAGCGTTACTCCGCCGCCTGCGGATACGTTGTCGCAGGTCTTTGCAGTTGTGTGCGATCGTCGAGATCATCCGATTGAAAGTTCTTACACTCGGACGCTCTTTGAAGGTGGCGATAACAAGATTCTCAAAAAGATTGGAGAAGAAGCGGCTGAAGTTGTGATGGCTTGCAAAGATGATGACAAAGATGCGATCGCCGGAGAAGCAGCGGATCTACTGTTTCATACGCTGGTCGCGATCGCTCATCATCAGGTCGATCTCAAAGCGGTGTATCGCAAGCTTCAGGATCGACGATGAGTACTGTAAATAATTATTAGGTGATGTGCAACTTTAATGTATTGAGGTTCAGCGCTTTGTGACTGAGGTTCAGCACTTCGTCATTGAGACAAAAAAACTCGTCGTTGAATATCAGCGCTTCGTCATTCAGATAAACAGACTCGTCGTTGAATATCAGCACTTCGTCATTCAGATAAACAGACTCGCGGCTGAGGTTCAGAGATTCGCCGTTGAACATCAGCGCTTTCACACTTGGGACAAAAAGACTCAAGTGTGAAAGTTGCACCTCTGTTTAGATTCCTAAGACTTAGCGCGTGGTGCTCCAAGCTTGCAACCCCTGCAACACATCATCGGTGGTCGCCGTCCATCCGACGATGCCTCCTTGCGCCCGCACCATCTCTAACGTCGCTTGCTTAAATTCAGGGAAATAGCTTGCGGTTGCATCCTCAACCAATAAGCATTCATATCCTCGATCGTTTGCCTCTCGCATGGTGGTTTGCACACAAACCTCAGTCGTCACCCCTGCAATTAACAAATGCGTCACGTTCCGCGCGATCAGTTGCACCTCCAGGTCGGTATTGTAAAACGCCCCTTTTCCCGGTTTTGGAATCAGCACTTCTCCAAGAAGCGGGGCAAGCTCTGGAATAATCTCGTTGCCCGGTTCCCCCAAGATCAGAATCCTTCCAAGCTTGCCAGGAGTGCCGATCGTTAAATCTCCCCGACCTCGTTTAAGTTTCGACTTCGGACAATCTGACAAATCTGCCCGATGTCCTTCTTGCGTGTGGAAAATTGGCAGATTTAGCGATCGACAGCCTTCGATTAAGCGCTTTACCGTGGGCACGATCGCGCTTGCACGTCCAACATCGTTTCCTAATGCTTCGCCAAATCCTCCGGGTTCGAGAAAATCGCGCTGCATATCAATCACAATCAAAGCGATCTCAGTCTCGATCGGTAGCTCGTACTCGTAAGGCTGTGCGGCAATCAACGACATAGGTTTTAGAAGGGGATTTGTCCTTTTGACGGTAACGCTTTGAGGTAGTGCAGAAACTCGATCAACTCATCTTCATCAAGTTCGGCACGGGTTTTTTTACCGTAGGTGTCTTGAAGATAAGTGCTACCTTGTTTTTTTGTCCAGCCAATTCGCTCGATTTCCGTACCAATTTGCGCGATCGCATCGGATAAATCGATCGGTTCCGGTGCAGGAGGTTCCGGTTCATCGTCCTCAAAGTCAGGCGTGTAATCGATCGTTGGTGCAACAGGTTCGCGCGCAATTTCTGGCGGTGCAGATTTAATCTCTGGCATATCCAAGCCCGGAAACGCTAGCAAATCGGAAACAGGAGCAACTTCAGGCGGTTCTTCTTTCTTCTTGCGGACGGTTTTCTTCGGAAGGCTGGCTTCGGGAACCAATGCTTCAACCGCTGGCAATGGAATTTCAGGAATTGATTCCGCTGCGAGACTGGGTTCGACTTCTTTCGGGGGTTCACTCATCGATCGAGCTGACACATCAAACGTCGTCGCTCCGCCCGTGGGCGAAATGCCTAACACTTCCATCGCTCGAACCCGCGCTCGATCTTCTGCGACTTCGATTTTCTCAGCGGCAGCCATTCCCGTCGCCATCGTCGTCGTTCCGACTTGAACGATCGCTCTAACCACAAACTGTCCTTCATGCACTTGCACCAGTTCCGAAACCAGTGCTCCTTGAGGAAAGCGGCTTCTAAGTTGAGCAAACAAACTGTGTCCTTGAGAATACGATGCGAAATTGAGAGAGTCGTCAGCGGAAGAAAACATAGCAGGATTTGTCGGAATAAGGTTCGCGATCATCTTAATTTTAGAAGTGAAAGAATGCAGGGATTTCGATGCGGAAAGTCTATAGGGTACAGGATCATCTCAGAATTCGATCGCTCTAAAATAAAAAAGAACGGCTTTGTTGCATGAATAACTAGAAACGGTAACCTGTAGAACAGGAGAATTGTCAGACTTGCGGATGAA
>PSLO01000132.1:0-9750 GCA_040289665.1 Leptolyngbya sp. ERB_1_1
CCCTTAGCAAGGACATCCGCCCTTGGGGCGGTCACACTCATCAAGCCACCAGCTTTGCTGGGGGTGTCTGACTTCTGCAAATGGGCTGGAACGAGCTGGCTTGTAACGATGTTGCCAATGGCAATTTCAGCTTGTTCCGGTCAAAAAACACAATCGCCCTCCACCCTTGATCGCGCCTCAGCATTGTCGAATTTACCTAAAAGAGCCGATGGATTTATCGCCGTTGGGACAGTTACAGCTCTTGATCAAACTGGGTTCCTCAAGACCAAAATTGAAGGAAAGCCAGCGATCATCGTTCGCGATCCAGTTCATAAAACCACACTCCGAGCATTAAGTCAGACCTGCACTCATGCAGGTTGTCTAGTGGACTGGAATGCAGACGAAAAGCAATTAGAGTGCCCTTGCCATGATTCCCACTTTGCCGCAGATGGTCGAGTCTTACAAGGTCCTGCTGAGAAAGCACTGCCAACCTATTCAGCAAAGCTAGAAAACAACACCATCCTCTTAAGCCTCAACTAGAAGGAGAAACAAACGATGCAACGAAGAAAATTTATTGAGCACGTCGGCTGGACAGGGTTAGGGATTGTATGGTCGCTTGGCAGTAATGGATTGATGACGAGTTGCCAGGTTGGTAGCTCCAAAACTCACAAAGGCTCTACCACTGCCCTCTCGTTTGTCCAAATTAGTGACTCCCACATTGGGTTCAATAAGGCTGCCAATGAGCATGTGACAGAGACGTTGCAGAGAACAATCAAAGCAATTAATGCTTTGCCAACTCAACCTGCTTTCGTGGTTCACACTGGAGACATTACCCAACTTTCCAAACCCGCAGAATTTGATCAGGCAAAACAGATTCTTTCTCAGTTGAAAGCACCTCTGTTTACAATTCCTGGTGAACATGACACGATCGGTGATCTTGGTAAAGCCTACTCAGAAGCGTTTGCAGCACCCCAAAAGCAAGAAGGACTGCAATCGTGGGATCAGTCTGGTGTGCATTTTGTCTCACTCACAAATGTCTTGGCTTTTGGTCTGGATGGTAAAGGTCAAGTCGGACAGTCCCAATTAGAGGTTCTGAAGAAAGACTTATCTTCACAGTCATCAGACACGCCGATCGTCCTCTTTAGTCACATTCCCCTATACGATGTTTATCCGGAGTGGGGTTGGGCAACTGAGGACTCCGCGCAAGTTCTTGATTTGTTGTCACGTTTCTCAGCCGTTACAGTGTTGAGCGGACACATTCACCAAGTCATTCAACATACAGAAGGCAATATTCTGTTTCAGACCGCTGCTTCCACTGCATTTCCGCTGCCTGCTCCCGGAAAAGCCAAATCGCCCACACCTGTCAAACTTCCTCCCAATGAACTATTCACCGCACTCGGCTTTCGGACAGTTGAATTGATGCCAAACGATGATCCACAGATCACTCAACACGCTTTGTAAGCTCAAGACTTGAATGTTAAATGGGAACGTGGTTTTGGCAACGTCGATACGATCAGTCGTCTAGCCAGTGGGCAATTTGACATATCCTTTAGTGAGATGTACAACGCTTTGGAATTCAATGATAAAAACCCGAATGAAAGATTGATTGCGATCGCAATGGTCAGCATTCACAGCAGAGATGGCAGAATTCATCGAAGAACCAAATGTCTTTGAGGCGTGGGACATTCTGCATTCCTTCGGTCGATTTGTTTGGAAGCTGACGAGAATTCCGCTTCAATGGTTAGCATATCCGACTGTGAAGAAGCATGGAGAACAATTTGCAAAGACGGGTTGTATTCGGAGCGATCGTCATTGTGAGAGTCGATGCTGTTTGAAAGATTGGTAATACAAAGTCTAGTTAATCGTCAAGAGAAAGATTATGGCTCACTTTGGTATACTCTGTCCCGCTGCTAGTGGTCATCTAAATCCTATGACTGCCCTGGGTTACGAATTGCGTCAGCGAGGGCATCAAGTCACAGTGATTGGGGTTCTGGATGCAAAGCCAAAAGTGCTGGCAGCAGGGTTGGCATTTCGAGCGATCGGTGAACTCGCTTTTCCATCTGGGGCAATCCCAAACTCTTTTATGGAACTGGGTCAGCTAGAAGGGCTGGCTGCATTTCGGTATACGATCGAGCTGTTTAAGCAACTCACGCTCATGTTGCTACAAGAAGCCCCTGCCGCTCTCCAAAGTGTTGGGGTGGAAGCGCTGCTGATCGATCAGACTTCATTTGGAGGAGCTACAGTCGCTCAATTCTTGGATCTTCCTTTTATCAGCGTTTGCTGCGCTTTGATGTTGAACCAAGACCCCAATGTTCCTCCTATCAATACCTCTTGGAAGTATCATTCGGCTCAGTGGGCGCGTCTTCGTAATCAACTGGGTCACGAGTTGATGAATCGTATTGCCCGACCGATTACAGAACCGATCGCAGCCTATCGACAACGCTGGAATTTACCTGCTTATACCCATGCCGATGATGCTTACTCTCATCTGGCTCAACTCTGTCAACAGCCTGCTGAGTTTGAGTTTCCCAGGCAGCACTTACCCGCCTGCTTTCATTTCACCGGACCTTATTCAAATCCAGCGAGTCGAGAACCAGCATTCTTTCCGTATGAGCAGTTGACGGGACAACCCCTCATTTATGCCTCTCTCGGCACGGTACAAAACCAGTTGCTCGGAACCTTCCAGGTGATTGCGGAAGCCTGTCAGGAACAGGATGCTCAGTTAGTCATTGCACTCGGCGGTGGAAGTAGTCCAGAGTCACTCCCTGCCCTTCCTGGGTCTCCTTTAGTAGTCGAGTATGCTCCTCAATTAGAGCTGCTGCAGCGGACGACGCTAACCATTACTCATGCGGGAATGAATACAACGTTGGAATCTTTGAGTAATGGAGTGCCAATGGTTGCGATTCCGATCGCGAATGATCAACCTGGGGTTGCGGCTCGGATTGCCTGGACGGGAACTGGAGAGTTGGTGACTTTGAAGGATTTAAGTGTTTCTAAGCTGCGGAGTGCAATCCAGCGAGTCTTGAGCGAGGGAACCTATAAAGCAAACGCTCTCAGGCTGCAAGCGGCAATTCAACAAGCTGGGGGAGCCAAACGAGCGGCTGACATTACCGAACAGGTTGTCGCAACAGGGAAGCCAGTTACAAATTATTGCTAAGCGGGTGTTTTGCAGGAAATCTTCTTCTAACTGGTGCACGATCGAGGTATGAGGAGTGATTAGTTCGGAGTCCCGGACCGGAAAACAGGAGGGTCTAACCATGAGTGAAAGAACTTATATCGTCACTTCAGCCACTATTTTTGTTTTACTGGCAATGCTGCATCTCGTTCGACTGGCGAATCACTGGTCGGTGCAAGTCGGAACGATCGTCATCCCATTTTGGGGGTCTTGGTTAGCGCTGATTGTCGGCGTTGCCTTGAGCTTTTGGGCGTTCCGCTTAATGTCTAATTGGGGTGATCGCTCTATCTATTCATCTCGTAGTACTTCTAGATAAAATTCTAGAAGAGGGTTGCAATGGTTGATATTGGACTTACTCACATCGCCCTTCCGGTGACAGAGATTGAGCGGAGTATCAAGTTTTACTCCACCTATGCTGGAATGGAGGTGATTCATCGTCGCACTGATGCAGAAACAGGTGTAGCAGTTGTGTGGCTCTGTGATCGCACTCGTCCTTTTGTCATTGTTCTTATTCAAACAAGCTCAGTGCATTCTGTTCTCTCTCCCTTGCTCATCTTGGCATCGGTTGTAAAAGCAGGGAGTTCGTGGATGCGCTTTGTGAGCAAGCAAAACAGGAAGGTGTCCTACTTCAAGAGCCAAAAGATTCTGGATATCCGATCGGGTATTGGGCTTTCTTGCGAGATCCAGACGGTCATACGCTTGAGCTATCCTATGGACAAGAAATAGGATTGACTGTAGAGCAGACTCCGTAGGATCGAAAATCAGAGGATGTCATGATACAAGACAAAACTCATGCTGTCGTCATTGGTGGTAGTTTGGCTGGGCTGCTCATGGGTCGGGTGCTGGCGAATCATTTCGATCGCGTGACGATCGTGGAACGCGATGTCTATGCCGATCAACCTGTACCGCGTAAAGGCGTGCCTCATTCTCGCTTTCCACATACGCTGATGTTGCGAGGGCAACGGATTTTAGAGCAGTTGTTTCCTGGACTTAAAGCAGATCTGGTTGCGAGAGGTGCGATCGAACTCGATAGTATGCAAGACATTGCTTTTCACACTTCGGCAGGTTGGGCGGCTCGGTCTTCCTCAGACTTGATGCTTCTTGCTTTTAGCCGCGACTTACTAGATTGGTATATTCGTCGTCGCTTGGTTGCATTTCCCAATGTGCAGTTTCTAACTGAAGTGAGTGTGGCTGGATTGTTGACTGATGTGGAACGTCCGAAAATTACCGGAATATCAGTGCATCGCCATAAAGATTCTAATGCTGATGGCTGTGAAAATTTGTATGCAGATTTGATTGTTGATGCAAGTGGTAAAGCATCACAAACACCACACTGGTTACAGGTGTTAGGATATGAGCCACCGCTAGAAACAAAAGTCAATGCTTTTGTGGGCTATGTCGCTCGGATTTATCAGCCTCCACAAGACTTAGCTGTAGATTGGAAGATGGTGTTTATGCCATCCGCTCCCCCACAGCAACATCGAGGTGGGGCAATTTTTCCAATCGAGGGCGACCCATCCACTCCCCACCAAACTCGATGGATTATCAGTTTAGTCGGCGGCGATCGCGATTATCCACCAACAGATGAAGAAGGTTTTTTAGCGTTTGCTCGTAGTTTGCCCTCACCAATTTTGGCGGATGCAATTCAATACGCCACACCGCTTACACCAATTTATGCCTACTACGGCAACGAAAATCGTTTGCGCCATTATGATCAACTCTCCCATTCACCTGCTCACTTGATTGTGGTGGGACACGCGGCTTGCTTGCTCAATCCCACTTATGGACAAGCGATGACCGTTGCAGCACTTGAAGCTGTGATCGTGGATCACTTTTTCCAGCGGCATTCGATTGATGCCCTAAACAAGCGAACCCATTCTCTTCAAAAACAACTGGCGAAAGCGCATCAGGAGGCATGGTCGATCGCAACAAATCTGGACTACCGTTATAAGAGCGCACAAGCTAGACCCATTAACACGATCGAGCAATTGGTAAATTGGTATTGGGATCAATTGATGGAACTCGGTCTCGATCGCGCCAAAATTCATCACACCTTTTTGGAAGTGTTACACCTGCTCAAACCTTCGATCGCGCTGTTTCAACCGTCGATTTTGAGTCAAGTCTTGTCGCAGTCTCTTGACAAGCGTTGGAAGCGGATTGCATTAGAACAAAAATCAACTACCTCGATCGTGGATCGCTAGTTTTTTGTCAGCTTGCTTCGAGCTTGATGCTCAGCATATTGCTTAAGTTCCCATGCCATGCGCTGAATGCCTTTACGCTCATCTTGTCGAATAAACGGCAGTAAAAATCGAGCTAGCACACCAGAGAAATTCTGCTGATATGAAAAGCGAGTTTGATCCACGCCCACATCTTGAAGCTCTAAAACGTGTTCGTTTTTCAGACCGGGAATTGTAGAAAGCCACTTTAGACAGTAATTCGGTTGTACCAAAGTCACGATCGGGCGAAATTGAATTTCTTCCTCTCCCGGAACGCGCAACAATGAGAGTGCCACATCGCGACCTTGAACGAACGGAAGCGTTGAGTCGCAATCATATAAGAACGTATTCCAATACTTCCAACGTTCTTTCGCGATCAGGATTTGCCACACTTGCGATCGTGCTGCATAAATCTCAATTTCCGTGTATAAACTTGGCATTCCTTCTGTCCTAGTCGTTCGCTATTTACAATTCGTGACCCACAATTGCGGTAAGATTTGCCGAGTCGCAAACTACGCACACTTCACTCATGTCAGACCTTCTTACTCCTAATTCCAGTTTTAGCTTGACGATCCGCTTTCAGGTTCCTAATCGTCCGGGAATGCTTGCCAGTGTCACCAAGGCAATTTCGACACTCGGCGGCAGCATGGGACAGATTGATCTGATTGAGCAAACGCGCGATATTTCGATGCGCGATATCACGGTCGATGCTGCGAGTACCGAACACGCGGAAACGATCGTTCAAGCGGTGAAAGATTTACCTCATATCAGAGTGCTGGACGTGTACGATCGTACCTTCACGCTTCACCGCAGCGGCAAGATCAGCTTTGTCAGTAAGATTCCCCTCCGAGGGCAGGCAGATCTCGCGATGGCATACACGCCTGGAGTCGGAAGAATTTGCAATGCGATCGCAGAAGATCCAAAGCGAGTGTATGAACTGACCATCAAGCAAAATATGGTGGCGATCGTTACGGACGGCAGTGCTGTTTTAGGGCTAGGAAATTTAGGACCTGAAGCGTCGATGCCTGTGATGGAAGGCAAAGCCATGTTGTTCAAAGAGTTCGGTGGGTTGGATGCGTTTCCGATCTGTTTAGCAACTCAAGACACAGATGAAATTGTTGAAACCGTGAAGCGCATTTCTCCGGTATTCGGTGGCGTGAATTTAGAAGACATTGCGGCTCCTCGCTGTTTTGAAATTGAAGCACGACTTCAACGAGAGTTAAACATTCCAGTGTTTCACGACGATCAACATGGAACCGCGATCGTCACGCTCGCTGCGCTCACCAATGCGCTCAAATTAGTGAAAAAAACCATGTCCGAAATCCGGATTGTGATTAACGGTGCAGGCGCTGCCGGAGTCGCGATCGCAACCCTGCTACAAAAAAGCGGCGCAACTGAAATTATCATGTGCGACTCAAAAGGCATTCTCTCGCTCGATCGCACCGATTTGAATGATCAAAAGCGTGCCTTTGCCATCGAACAACCCGGAATGCTCATTGATGCCATGAAAAATGCGGACGTTTTCTTAGGCGTAAGTGCACCTGGAGTGGTCACACCTGAGATGGTGAGATCGATGGCAACTGATCCGATCGTCTTTGCAATGGCAAATCCAATTCCCGAAATTCAGCCCGAATTGGTGACAAACGATGTGGCAGTGATGGCAACCGGACGCAGCGACTATCCCAATCAAATCAATAATGTGTTGGCGTTTCCCGGTGTGTTCCGGGGTGCGCTCGATTGTCGGGCTTCGACCTTTACTACCAATATGTATTTGCAAGCGGCGTTAGCGATCGCATCTTTGATCAAAGCGGAAGATCTCGATCGAGAACATATTATTCCTTCTGTGTTCGATGAGCGAGTTGCGACGGTTGTTTCAGCCGCAGTCCAACGAGCCGCTAGAGAAGATGGAGTTGCACAGAGATAACACAAAGAAGGATAGAGTAGCTTAGGTCAAGCTCTATCCTTTCTCAGAAACATAATGCGACACTATATACCACCTATAAGAATTCCTCCTGTCATCCTCAACTGAAAGATATTCGCCAATATCCTGTTAAGCGGGTTCAAAAATTTCTTAGTCTTCTACCGTGTTCAAGCTGAAACAATTGAGATCCTGCGTGTTCTTCACGGCACACAAGCTCTAGAATCTGTTCTTAGTCAGGAGTCGTAGTTTCAACTGGAATCATCGCGATCGATGCACCTGCTTGCACGCGAACTTCTAAATCCGCATCTTGCGTTAACTGGTTGAGCAAAGCAACCACTCGATCGATCGCTTGTCCCTGTTTCGCCAAGTCGCCCAACTCGACTACAGCCGCCAGTCTTACCAGAGGATCGGAATCAGTGATTTGCTGCGTCAGTTGCTCGATCGTGTTCTCAATCTGGTCTAACTGTCCAACTTCTTCCATGACTGATTGAGCGTGATGCGCTTCAGATTTTGGTTCATTCGACAAGTGCATCTCAACTTCAGGTGGCTCAACCACATCAGAGATTCTAAGCGAGGTCGCTAACGGAATCTCTGGTTCAGCGATCGGCATCATTGGCGGAACCGCGATCGTCGAATCCTCAGAAGACTGAACGGGAGAAACTTCAACAGGTTCTGAGCGCTCCGAATCGAGATCGGGTTGCAGTCTCGTTTGATCTGCTTCCTGAGATTTGGCTTCTTGTACAGAATCAAACTCGCGACTTGTTGACTGTAATTTTAATTTTGTGACTGCACGTGAGGCTGAAGTCATCGCGCCAACGATCGCAGCAATAATTATCAGTAGTAGTGTAATAGTCATTCTTCTTTATGCTCAACTCGAATACCTCTATTGCACTGCAATTCATCTCAGCAATACATCTGACTTGATGAAGACTTTTTCCATGCAAAAAGCCCCCGCACGAGGCAGGGGCTTAAAAGTTGTTTGACTAGAAATTAGTCAAGGTTCGGCATCGACAACACGGGTTCAGTTTCACGATCGATCCCTTTCTCGAAGCCTGCAACAGCCGCACGTGCGCGACCTGCATGCCACAAGTGACCCACCAAGAAGAAAAAGCCCATGATGAAGTGGAAGCTTGCCAACCAAGCACGGGGATTGACGTAGTTAAAGGAGTTGATTTCCGTTGCTACACCACCTACCGAGTTGATCGAACCCAGCGGAGCATGAGTCATATACTCAGCCGCGCGGCGCACTTGCCAAGGCTGAATATCATTCTTAATCTTGTTCAAGTCAAGACCGTTCGGTCCGCGCAGCGGCTCCAACCAAGGACCACGGAAATCCCAGAAGCGCATGGTTTCGCCACCGAAGATGATTTCACCTGTCGGAGAGCGCATCAAGTACTTACCAAGACCGGTCGGACCTTGAGCAGAACCCACGTTTGCACCCAGCTTTTGGTCACGAATCAGGAAGGTCATCGCTTGCGCTTGCGACGCTTCAGGACCCGTCGGACCATAGAACTCACTGGGGTAAACAGTGTTGTTGTACCAAACCATCGTGGATGCGATGAAGCCCATCAAGGACAACGCACCCAAGCTGTAGGAAAGGTAAGCTTCACCTGACCAAACCAAAGCTCGACGTGCCCAACCAAAGGGCTTGGTGAGAATGTGCCAGATGCCACCTGCAATGCAGATGAATCCAACCCAAATATGTCCACCAACCACGTCTTCGAGGTTGTCTACGCTGACGATCCAGCCGTCGCCACCAAACGGAGACTTGAGAAGGTAACCAAAAATCGTAGCCGGGTTCAAAGTCGGATTTGTAACAACACGGACATCACCACCGCCGGGTGCCCAAGTGTCATACAGACCGCCGAAGAACATTGCTTTCGCAACCAACAACAACGCACCCGCACCCAAAAGGATCAGGTGATAGCCGATGATGTTGGTCATTTGGTTCTTGTCTTTCCAGTCATAGCCGAAGAAAGACGAGTACTCTTCGAGTGTTTCAGGTCCGCGAACTGCGTGATAAATTCCGCCCAAGCCGAGAACAGCAGACGAAATCAAGTGCAAAACGCCAACAACAAAATAAGGAAAAGTGTTAATCACTTCGCCACCAGGTCCAACGCCCCAGCCTTGGGAAGCCAAGTGAGGCAGCAAGATCAAACCTTGCTCATACATCGGCTTTTCGGGAACAAAGTGAGCGACCTCAAACAAGGTCATTGCACCTGCCCAGAAAACAATCAAACCTGCGTGGGCGACATGAGCACCCAGTAATTTACCAGAAAGATTGATTAAACGAGCATTACCAGCCCACCAAGCGAATCCGGATGATTCTTGGTCGCGGTTGCCTGCAAATGAAGGATTAGAGAGCGTTACCACGGGGGAGAACCTCTTCAGGGAATACAAAGTGTTCATGCGGCTGATCCTGAGAAGCCATCCACGCCCGGATGCCCTCGTTCAGCAAA
>PSLO01000012.1:0-52600 GCA_040289665.1 Leptolyngbya sp. ERB_1_1
TACCGTTCGAGTTGTGCGTTAAGTCATTGAATCTGTCGGAAATCTCTTAGCGTTTATGATTCATGCAACAAAGCCTTGAAATTGTAAATGAATTTTCGATCGGTGAACGATTGTAATGCTTTGCTCCGTAATTCTAGCGATCGCGATACATCATGCTCAAGTTCTCAACCGCAGCGAACTCGAAGAAATCACCAAGCTTTAATAAGTGCGCCCTTTCCATGCGCCACCTTGACCCTGCCAATGTTTAATTGCAGAGTCGATCGTCATGAGTAAATAGAGTAATGCGATCGCAGGTAAACAAAACACATACCAAAACGAGCAACGATAAAACTGAACGATTGAAAAATAAGCTAGAGACATGAATGAATAAGTAAATAAGCTAGTTAGGTTTCCAGTTAAGATACCAATGATAGGAAAGAGATAAACAATAAACATTCCCAATACTGCACCTGCTAATAGTAAAGGAGAATAATTAAGCTGGGTATAAGCAGTACGGGAAACCATGTTCCAGATAGTATCGAGTGAATCATATGGACGTAAACTAATTGTCGTCGATGTCAGTCCTAGCCAGATTCTTCGAGATCCAGTTGATTTAATCGCATCTGCTAACGCACAGTCATCGATCAAAGCGTGACGAATTGCGGCTACACCGCCGATTCGCGTTAATGCTTCTCGTCGAATTAAACTACATCCACCTGCGGCAGCGGCAAGCGATCGAGTCGGATCATTCGCCCAACGAAACGGATACAGTTTTGCAAAAAAGAACACAAACGCCGGAATTAACAACTTCTCCCACAAACTCATGCAGCGCAACCGCACCATGAGCGAAACTAACTCTCGATCGTCCTTGAGAGCATGACTCACTAAATTCCGCACATTATCCAAATCGTGTTGAATGTCTGCATCCGTCAACAGAAAATAGTCGGGCTGTAACTCCATTCCTTTCTGAATCCCTTGTTCTAAAGCCCAAAGTTTCCCCGTCCAGCCTGCGGGGAGCGGTTCAGCCGAAAGAATCTGTAGCTGGTTTGCTTTTCCCAACGTTTCCGCTGTCTCGCGGGCGATCGTTGCGGTTCCATCGGTGCTGTGATCATCGACTAAAACAATGTTGAGTGAACCGGAATAGGATTGAGTTAAAAGCGATCGTAATGTTATCGGCAACAAATCCGCTTCATTTCGGGCTGGAATCACTACGCAAACTGAAGCATTAGCATCATCCCCTTCGGGCAACCGCTGATCCATTCGCCAAAACTGTCCCCGGAATCCCAAAAGATAGATCCAAACCACTAAACTTACGATCGACATTTCAAGAATCATTTCACTCATGTCACAATCACCATAAACGCATTCATTACACGGAGAGCGAGATGGCATTTATTCGCGTTGACGAAAACATTACTGTAAACACCCAGTACATCGTAAAAGTAAAGTGGAAACTCAACACTGAAAATGATGAACTCTCAGGCTCAGTGTTTCTCACGGGTGGCGACAAAAACGAAGTCGTCGCGGTGAAAGGAACGGCGGCTTATAAACTGTGGGACATTCTCCACGCGCGAGAAGATTTGCCACGCAACAAAAATAATGAGACCAATACGGCAGAATGGCAACGGAGCCGTAGAGGTTGGTAAGCGGTTCGGGTGTGAGGAAATTTGGAATGCAGGAACAATCATTAGAAAACGCTATTGCAGCAAGTCAACAGTATCTTTTATCGCTGCAAAAACTAGAAGGATACTGGTGGGCAGAACTCGAATCGAATGTGACGATCACCGCTGAAACGATTTTGCTCCACAAAATTTGGGGCACAGACAGCGCTCGACCCTTGCACAAAGCCGAAAACTATCTGCGCTCTGAGCAGCGCGATCATGGCGGTTGGGATCTGTACTACAACGATGGTGGCGATTTGAGTACCACGGTGGAAGCATATATGGCGCTTCGATTGTTGGGTGTTGCGGCGGCTGATCCGGCATTGATCAAAGCCAAAGAATTTATCTTGGCGCGGGGCGGCATCACCAAAACGCGGATCTTTACTAAGTTTCATTTGGCGCTGATTGGATGTTTTGACTGGAGCGGTATTCCTTCGCTGCCACCCTGGATCATGTTTTTGCCGTCGCTGAAAGTAGAAATTCCGAATCCATTTGGTTCAGAGCCGTTGTTCTCTGGGCATACCTTCAGCATTTATGAGATGTCGAGTTGGGCACGGGGCAGTACTGTTCCTTTGTTGATCGCGTTCGATCGCAAACCCGTTTTCGTCACTGATCCAACAATTACGCTGGATGAACTCTATGTCGAAGGCATTCACAACGCTGTGTATGAGTTGCCGCGAAAATCAGATTGGACAGACTTATTTTTGGATCTCGATCGAGTATTCAAATTTGCCGAGGATTGGAACTTGATGCCCCTGCGCGAGGAAGGCATCAAAGCGGCAGAACGCTGGATTCTCGAACGTCAAGAAGCAACCGGAGATTGGGGCGGCATCATTCCGGCGATGTTGAATTCGCTGATTGCGCTGCGGTGTTTGGGTTATGACGCAAATGATCCGTTTGTGGCAAGAGGACTACAAGCGATCGATAATTTTGCGATCGAAGAAGAGAATAGTTATCGGATTCAGCCTTGTGTGTCTCCGGTTTGGGATACGGGATTGGTTGTACGGTCGCTGGTTGAATCTGGTGTTTCTCCGTCTGATCCAGCGTTGGTTAAAGCAGGGAATTGGCTTTTAGAGAAACAAATCCTTAGCTATGGCGATTGGGCAGTCAAGAACACCGAAGGAAAACCCGGCGCGTGGGCGTTTGAATTTGATAACCGCTTTTATCCAGATGTCGATGATTCTGCGGTTGTAGTGATGGCACTCGATCTACTTCAGATGCCGAATGAAGCTTTGAAACAACAAGCGATCGTGCGTTGTGTGAACTGGATTAGCACCATGCAATGTAAGCCCGGAGGCTGGGCAGCCTTTGATCTCGATAACGATCAAGACTGGCTCAATGCAATGCCATACGGGGATCTCAAAGCAATGATTGATCCCAATACTGCCGATGTGACCGCGCGTGTTCTAGAAATGTTAGGTCAGCTTCAATCTGGAGATTCAAAGCGTTGTGCAAGTCTCACACCGGAGCGGCTCGATCGAGCATTATCGTATCTGGTGCGCGAACAAGAAGCGGACGGTTCATGGTTTGGACGTTGGGGCGTGAATTACATTTACGGAACGAGCGGGGTTTTGGCGGCTTTAGCGAAAGTGGCTCCGAATACGCATCGACGTAGTATTCAGCGGGGAGTGGAATGGTTAGTACGATCGCAGAATTCCGACGGTGGCTGGGGTGAAACTTGCGAAAGCTATAAAAATCCCGCGCTCAAAGGAAAGGGTGAAAGTACCGCATCCCAAACGGCTTGGGCGATCATTGGATTGTTAGCAGCGGGAGATGGAACTAGAGACTACGACTGGGATGCGATCGACAAAGGCATTGCTTATCTGATTCAAACTCAACAGAATGGCGCTTGGAATGAAGACTTGTTTACAGGTACAGGATTTCCGGGACATTTTTATCTGAAATATCACCTGTATCAGCAGCATTTTCCGTTAACGGCATTAGGGCGCTATCAAGCGAGTTTAAAACAGCGATCGGTGTTAAAAGTGCCTTTAAACTTAAAAGTGAAAGAAGCGGTTTTGGAATCGGGGGAAGGATGAGTCAACTACTCACGAAAACTATCGCAGTGAGCTACCAGGGCTAGAAGCGTTGGATTTAGACTTACTGAAGCGCTGCATTCTGCTTGGTGAAACCGATTTAGGTCAAGCAGTTCGGATGTTTCGAGGGGGGCAATAGAGCGATCGCGCCCCCTCAAACCATCATCCAACTTGGCGGTTTCCGGCTTCTGGTTCTCGATTTTCTAAGCGCGATCGATTCGCCTCGATCGCAGTTCTCGGTCGCGACAGCTTGAATTTTGGCATCATTTGCGGCTTGCCCATTCCATAAGTCAAAGTGTAACTTTGCGATAATCCCCACAGCCAAAGCGCCGGAAATCTCGGTTCTAACCAAGGCTGCATTTGAAACAGCAACTTCGGAAACCAACCACTGAAAATCCAACTGATAAACGCATTCACTCCAAAATTGAGATAGTTGCCTGTCCAGCGAATCAGATCTTTCGCGCCCGCCATTTGCCAGATCCATAGTAGGAGCGCCGGATTTTTTAGAGCGGCAACGATCGCCATCGCGTTAAATCTTGTCCAAGTCACTCGATCTTTGATAAACGCATCTGCAACGGCGATCGGTTGATCTGCTAACACATCAAAGAATGTATTCAGCATCGAATTCACTTGCTGAGGTGGCAATGATTTCCCAGTCGGAACCATCATGCCTTTAGAAAACATCCAGGTGACAGAAACATTGCTTTGATATGCCCGAATTGCATTCAGCGATCGTTTACTCAGCAAATCATGTTTGAGCGCGGCATCTAACAAGTGCGTCAGACGGGGAAGATTTCGCACTAATGATCCAAATCCGGTAAACACAAGCGGCGATTGGAGTGAGGCGGCATCCCCGATCGCAATTAATCGATCGAATGCGATGGTGCGATCGCGGCGATTGGCACTGAAATGTCCTGGAATGTAGCCGAATGTCGCCTTTTTCCAGACCAATTTTTCCATGTCACAGCGACGATATTCCGGCAAAATCGTGAAGAAATCTTCGTACATTTCTAACAGCGATCCGGGATTTTCAGGATGCACTTGATGATAGTGAAAGAGATAAAATGTCAGCTCTTTTCCTTCGGCTGGAAACAGTTCCCAAATCAATTGTCGTCCGCGGGAAATGTCTCCGTGACTGTTCAGCACATCGCCATAGTGAGAATCCCAAACACCCGGATCAAAGCCTTCAGAGATCACTGCTCCAACCGTTGGACAAACACTATCAAAAGCGCGTCCGCCGTTAAGTTGCCACGCGATCGAAGAAGCTGTTCCCATTGCATCGACTAACAATCGTCCGGTAATTTGGCGTTCACGCTCGCGTGTGTCAGAGGCATCGCTTTGAGTAGGTAAATGTTCAGCGTAGATCGTAACTTTATCAGGATTAATATCGGCGCGTTGAAATTCTGTCTCGTCCCAAATTTCACCACCTGCTTCGCGTAGTTTTTCACCGCAGAGCTTGAGGAATCTTTCGGCATCGATCGCAACATTCAAAACTGTAGGCGTATGGAGAATTTTCGCTTTGGCTTGGGGTGGATTATTCGCATCAAAAAACTTGTGAAAGCCATCAACATATTCATTTGCAATCACGCGATCGCACTCTGCCGCAGTGAACAGCCCCAAATCAATCAAACTCTGGAACTCACTACGCGAAATGTTCCATTCTCGATTCATCCGTCCGAACGGCATTCGCTCAATCAGCAGAACGCGATAGCCTAATTTCGCCATCACTGCCGCATGAACAACTCCCAGAGCACCACCGACATAAATCAAATCGAAAGCAGGTTTCGATGGAGCAGTGTTACCGTCATCGGTCATAAACACAACTTGGCGCGGCGTTTGCGGTGTCCGAACTCCCTCGCGCCACCGTTGCTCCCACCAGTACACGCGATTGAGATCGTATTCTCCATTTGGAATTTTCTTAAAAAACTCTACGGTTTTGGGATAGTGGGCAGCGAGTGCTTCAAAAATCGATCGTTGCGATAAATCAATTTTTGGCGGCTCTGGGTAGATTTGCGGAAACTGTGCTCTAATGTCGTTGACGAAGTTTTTTAGGAGCTGTTTTTCACCTGCGATCGTGCCTGTACGAAAGACTTTGAGATAGGTCGATCGCTGAAGTGACCAGACAAAAATCGAGAGTTCGCCTCCGAGCATTAACCGGATTCCCACAGGGGTCAACGTTTTCTCGCCTTGATTGGGGCTGTATCCCGTATGTAACCATCGAATGACAGCATCAGTATCAGGGGTAGGGACTTCGAGGTAAAGGATTTCTTTCATGGGCAATCTAGACTCCGAATCAAGGACTAAAGCGGGTTGACAAATCGATGAAAAACAAGCTACTCCTGATACCAACTTAAAAAACTTCACATCCTTTTCATTATTCCTGATTGAAGCCGCTACTTGGAATCGCACTATGAATTATCCTATTTCACCGCCATTTTCCGAATCTACCTTACTGCGATCAGAATCCGTAACTGAAGAGATACTTCTTAGCGCCATCGCGGGCGTGATCACTCAGGCACGATCGCAGGGTCGATCGCTCGAAGAAATCAAAGCGGAAGTGATGGAAGATGATAGTCTGCTAGATGTTCAGCAGCGGTATTGGCTGAGTGAAGCGGTGGCGCAGGCGTGGGAAGTCACAGAGGATGAAGCAGGTTCTAGGGATTGATTTGGGGGGAACGGCGATCAAACTAGGGCAGTTTTGGAGCGATGGGACTTGTCTTCGATCGTGTTCGATTCCCACACCACAGCCCGCAATTCCAGAAGCAGTATTAAGCGCGATCGTGGATGCGATCGAGGAACTTGACCCCGATCGAGAAAGTTGTGCGATCGGAATTGGAATGCCAGGTCCGACCGATGCCGCTGGACGGATTGCGCGAATTGCCATTAATTTACCGGATTGGATTGATGTGCCGCTGGCAGATTGGCTCGAAGCAAAAACGGGACGACCGACGATCGCATCGAATGATGCAAACTGTGCGGGACTAGGAGAAGCTTGGCTCGGAGCCGGACGATCGTTTCGCAATTTCATTCTGCTGACCTTGGGAACGGGTGTCGGTGGCGCGATCATTCTCAATCGTGAGTTATTTATCGGGCATCATGGCGCAGCAGGCGAATTAGGGTTAATTAGTCTTGATGCAGAAGGCGCACCTTGTAACAGCGGTAACCGTGGATCGTTAGAGCAGCACACTTCGATTCAGGCAATTCGACGACGTACTGGGAAGGAACCGGATGAACTAGGGCGATTAGCTCGATCGAATGATCCAGAAGCGTTGGCGTTTTGGCGATCGTATGGACGAGACTTGGGAATTGGATTAACGAGCTTAATTTATGTGCTGACTCCAGAGGCGATCGTGATTGGCGGTGGTGTGAGTGCGAGTGCTGAGTTTTTTTTACCGAGTGCGATCGCAGAAATTGAACAGCGGGTGATGCCCACCTCGCGCCAAGGCTTGCAGATCGTTACGGCAGAATTGGGGAATCGGGCGGGAATGGTTGGAGCGGCGAAATTAGCGATCGATTCTGTTATTTGACCCGTGTCGAACGTTTAAGGTGCAAATGGATCAAGCCATTTCAGAACCGTTCTCTCTAGTTGATGCAGTTCGCGGTAGACTTCTTGCCTCATCCATTGCCCGATCGCATCGAACGGCGTAAACGATTGCCCGGTTTGCCATTTCACATCAGGACCGAGCGGCGTGAGATGCGTTCCTTTAAGTCGCCGTGTTGTAATCAGTCCGGGGTGACGGTTTTCCAAAAGTTCTGCCAATGGTAAAGACTGATCGATCGAATCATCCGCAAATTTAATCAACAGATTCCGCCGCACTGAATAGCGATCGCGAATCAGCGCATTCGTCTCGGTTGGAGAGGGCGTAAATTCGACCGAAATTCCTTGCGGCTTCAAAAACTGCGAAAACTGTTCAACAAATGGAACTGCCTCGCGTGCTGCGTAATTATTGAACGAAATAAAAATATTTCCAGCCCGTTCAACCGCAAATAAACAGCCAATTAATAGATGCAGCTTACAGCCCATACTGTGCCCCATCCCATAAATCGGCAAATAGCGAACCGAATACTGAGAGCGCACACCATTTAGCGCTTTGTCAAAACTCATCAACACCGATTTTGCAATCTCGGTGTGATCAAAGGTATTCACAAACGGTGTCGCCACAATTAAATAGCCTTGATCACCGAGAAATTCCAGCAACCGACGGTAGGTTAACTGTGGAGCAGTGGCGACAAATGCACCACCGAGAAAATGAATGATTGCGATCGGTCGATCGGGCACGAGAACCCAATTACCAGAAATTTCTTGCCAATCCATGAGCGAAATAAAAGATCAGGGGGTATCTCTAGCCTAAACCGAATCTCTAAAGTTCAACGATGACGGAGATTGCATCCGGGTTGGTACGGTTCTACGATCTTCCTTAAATCGTGAAACCAGATACGCTCTAGTTAGTCGCATCTAAGTTCGTCACAGTGTAGTCGTGTTATGTCTGAGTGGATCTTCCCAACGTTAAGTGAAATTCTGGTTGCCAGTGGCGAACAGAAGCTACCTGCTGCTCAAGTAGCCGTCTCTGTAGCATCCCGACAACTACGGGCTGAGCGCGAATGGTTTGGCGCGATCGCAGCCCTCGAAGCCCTCTTGCAAGCGACCCCAGACGGTGGAGCCGTATTCTCTGCCCCGCTCCCAGTCCTCAGCGATCCCGAAGCACTGCCGCAAATTTCCTCCTGGCTCTTTACACCCAATTCAATGTTCGCGGGCTTTCCCTTCCAATTGCCCTCTGCGGACAATCACACGACAAACTGTGGAACGAGCGACACGTTAGCGCTACTTCCAGGCGATCCGATCGCCTCTGAACCCTTCTGTCTAGCGCTCACCTCTGAATTCAGTCTATTGATGGTGCAGGGCGAAGATAGTTCAGGCGATCCAACATTTCTGTTTTCATTTGATCCAGAAGCGATCGATCGAGCTTGGCAAACGTTGAGATTGCGCGTGGTCTTGATGAATCCAACTCAGCTTCCAAGGCTCGATCGACTCTACAAAACCTTTGCGCCTGTTGAACCCAACTATAAGCTGGTGACGCAATTTACTCATGCGCTGTTGAGCTATTTGCCTGATCCGACGGCAGAACCTGAAAAGCGCAGAATCCGCGATCCTCGACCGCTGCAAGCTCCGACAGCGGATGTGTTAGCGGGGGCAGATGTCGAATTGCTGCAAGCGATTTCGCACGAAGTTCGTACACCCTTGACAACGATTCGGACATTAACGCGATTGCTGTTGCGACGACGTGATTTGCCAGCGGATGTTGTGAAACGCTTGGAAATCATCGATCGGGAATGTAGTGAGCAAATCGATCGCTTTAACTTAATCTTCCATGCAGTTGAGATCGAAACCTCAGCAACGAAAGTTTCACCTCTTGCAACAACTTCGCTAGAAGAAGTGCTGGAACAAAGCATCCCGCGTTGGCAAAAACAAGCAAATCAGCGTAATCTCACACTCGATGTGATTTTGCCGCAGCAAATCCCATCCGTGATGAGTGATCCGACTATGTTGGATCAGGCATTGACGAGTTTGATTGAGCGATCGGCGCGGAGTTTGCCAGCGGGAGGTTTGATTCAGGTTGAAGTGTCGTTGGCGGGGCATCAATTGAAGTTACACCTTCAACCGCAGGCAAAGGAGGATCAGGTCGATTGTTCAAATAAGCACCGAATGCCGCTGTTGAAATCTTTGGGTCAGGTATTGATGTTCCAGCCAGAGACGGGTAGCTTGAGCTTGAATCTAAACGTTACTAAGAATGTCTTTCAGGCGTTGGGCGCAAAACTGATTGTGCGTGAGCGTCCTGAGCAGGGCGAAGTGTTTACGCTATTTCTGCCATTGGAACCGAGTAAAGCGGCTTCGGAAGTCCGAGTTTAGTGAAATCTTTGAGTGATTGAATCTCCGACGCGATCGCGTCGGAGATTTTTGCTATGTCAATCATTACATTCATCAATGATCGATCACTAGTTTTTTAATGAGAAGTATTTGCAAAAACTGGACAATTCAAGTATGTTAGTTTTTATAGGTTATTGAACATCTTTAGCAATAACCGAGTCGTCATCTCAACTTTAACCATGACTCAAGACCACCAATCTGCCGAATTTCGCTTCTCCGGTCAGTTTCTCGGCTACGTCTTCAAGGATGGATACAAGATCAAGCGCCTCATGATCGCCACGTCAGAAGGCGAGTTTTCCATCAAAATGACGAAATCAGCGAGAGCCAGCTTACGGCAAACCCTACTTCCCGGAGAGCCAATTCAGGTGGGTGGTTGGCAAAAGTTCGATCGCAAAACCAACACGCTGAAATTCAAAGCGTACTGGATTCAGCCGATGTCACTTGAGTCCGTTATCGCGCCTAAAGTTGATGCCGCGAAACCGCAGAAGCCTGAAAAACAAGCAATCTTGATGTGTCAGAAATCAAGCTGCATGAAGCGGGGCGGCAAGGCGGTTTGTCAAGCGATCGAGACTGCAATCAGCGATCGAGGACTTGAAGATCAAGTGAAAGTCAAAGGAACAGGCTGCATGAAAGCTTGTGGTAAAGTTCCCGTCGTCTTTATGCCCGGAAAAACGCGCTACACCAAACTTGATCCGAACGATGTCGGCAGCTTGATTGATGAGCATTTTGCACCTACGATCGAACCTGCAAATCCGGTAGAGCCAGTACCTGCAATCGCCGCAAAACCCTCACCTGTATTGGCTTCAGTTTAGAAACTTCAGCCACTCTGACTGTACTACCTCCAAATTCTTCTACAGATTGGGAACTCTCCTAAAAGATCGTGCGAAAGTTCCATCTGTATGAAAGTTCCCTTCCTCAACCCATCGGCTTCAGAAGTTCCACTTCGTTTGGTACTGGTGCTACCGTTCGTTTTGCAAGTCTTTGGCGCGGTTGGGCTAGTCGGCTACTTGTCCTTTAGAAATGGACAGCAAGCCGTTAATCATTTAGCAGATGAGCTAGTTGATCAAGCCAATCAGCGCATCACTGCTCATCTCGATCGACATCTAGCGCTCCCCGTCCAACTGCTCCAGATTAATTCAGATGCGCTGGCGAATGGAGAAATCAAACTCGACGATTTCGCAGCGACAGAGCGTTATTTCTGGAGACAGGTGAAAGCTTTTCCAGAAGTCGGTTTTGTGGGGTACTCTTTATCGACGAATCGATCGTCTGGTGCAGGGCGATGGCTTGAGGGAGTAGACGTACTCCTGTTTAGAAATCTGCCAGATGGTAAAGCCTATGACTTTTTGCCAAACGAACAAGGAGCAGCCGTCAAGCTCGCTCAAGAATATACCTACCGTACAACGGAGAGAAGTTGGTATCAAAGAGCCGCCACGACTGGCAAGACGGGCTGGGGAGAAGTAGAAGTTACCGCGATGAGTCGTTTGTCAAGCGATCGTCCAACTCCACAAAGCCAAGTCATGCTAGATGGAGTGTCATATTACACCGCCGTTGGCATGACAACGCCAATCTACGACAAAAATCAGAAGTTTACTGGCGTTCTCAATGTTGATCTAACTCTAGAAAGTATCAGTCGCTTCTTGCATAACTTGAAGGTGAGTTCATCTGGACAGGTGATGATCATTGAGCGGGATGGATCGCTGATTGCAAGCTCAATACAGAGCCAGTCTCTTTATAAGCAACGGGATCAAGTAAAGCGCTTTACCCTCTTTAACAGTCCTGATCCGTTGATGAGGATGATCGGCAAACAATTAAAGCAGCAGTTTCCGTCGCTCAATGCAATTCGATCGCAGCAGAAGCTTGTTGGTACCATCAATGGAGTGCAACAATTTCTTATGGTAATGCCGTGGCACGACGACAAAGGATTAGATTGGCTAATCGTGGTTGCGGTGCCAGAGTCAGACTTTATGGCGCAAATTGATCAAAACTTGCGCGTAACGGTGATGCTTTGCGTGATCGCAACAATCGCGGCGGCAATTTTGGGCTGGTGGACTTCGCGCTGGATGGTTCATCCGATTTTAAAGCTGAGTCAAGCGACAGAAGCGATCGCGCAAGGCAAGCTAGATCAGACCATTCAGGCTTCTAGAATTCGCGAACTGCATCAGTTGGGATGGTCTTTTAACCGGATGGCGCAACAGTTACGAGATTCGTTTGCAGCACTGGCGAAGACCAATGAACAATTAGAACAACGAGTCGAAGAACGCACATTTGAACTGAGCGAAACCTTACAAGCGCTCAAACAAACTCAAGCACAAATGATTCAATCTGAAAAGATGTCAAGTTTGGGACAATTGGTTGCGGGTATTGCTCATGAAATTAACAATCCAGTCAGCTTTATTCATGGCAATTTGAAGCATTTGGATCAATATACGAGAGATCTGTTGGCGTTGGTAGCGGTTTATCAAAAACATTATCCTCAGCCTAATTCAGAGGTCGTTAAAGTTTTAGAAGCGATCGACTTCGATTTTTTAGCTGACGATCTTGAGAAAGTGTTCGAGTCAATGCAAATTGGAACAGCGCGGATTCAGGATATTGTTCTGTCTTTGCGAAACTTCTCGCGATTAGACGAAGCGGAATTCAAATCCGTTGAAATTCAAAGCGGAATTGAAAGTACATTGATGATTTTGCAGCATCGACTGAAATTTACTGTGGAACGACCAGATATTCAAGTTGTGAAAAGCTTTGCTCAACTGCCAGAAATTGAATGTCATCCGGGTCGGCTAAACCAGGTTTTGATGAGCTTAATTAACAATGCGATCGATGCGATCAACGCCACTTCTCGACCTGATCCAACCATTTGGATCACGACTGAATTGATTCGCTCAGGCTGGATTGCGATTACGATCGCGGACAACGGATGCGGCATTCCTGAAGAAGCACAGACCCAGATTTTCAATCCATTTTTTACAACGAAACCTGTGGGGAAAGGAACAGGTTTAGGATTAGCGATTAGCTATCAGATTGTGAGTGAGCAACATCAGGGACGATTGTGGTGTGACTCCACTTTAGGAGAAGGGGCAAAGTTTGTGATTGAGATTCCAGTGTGTCGATAGATTTGGGTCAACGCTTACCCACCAAGCGAAACGAGTTCAAGAACACATCAATACTGGTTGCCAGTCCTTGTTCCTGATTCGCTCTCGTCGTCGTAACATTGACAAAATAAGCCCGTCGATTCACTAGATAAACCCGCCACTTTGCCACCATTTCATCCGGTAGCTTAAAGTTCATTTCTCGTCCCGGAAATCCCTTGAATTGAATGCTGCGGAACGAAAGCAATTCTCCTTGATCTTTCGCTGCACCTTTGCGAACACCCTCATACACTTCGTTCTGTAGCTTTTTATCGTTTCCCGGAGCGACAGGTAAATCGAGATAGCCCACTGAATAACGGACTGATTCATCATCTCGAATCAGTTCAAACAGCGTTAATCCACTTTCTTTTCGTTCTTTGGGCGTTCCCGGCATGACGATCGAGAACCCACCCCGCTGTGAGGTGAACCGCTTCCAGATGCTTTCTTGAGCAGTGACAGCTTTTAATTCAACTACAGGCGACCCCATGAGAATCGCCAATCCTAACACCACTTGCCAACCACGCATTTACAACACACCTTTTGAGCTTGGAATTTCATGCGCCCGTCGCGGATCAATTTCAACTGCCATTCGCATCGATCGAGCAAATGCCTTAAAGGTTGCTTCAATAATGTGATGCGAATTGATGCCGTCTAGCTGTCGAATGTGCAATGTCATTTGTGCGTGATTGATGATTGCGACAAAGAATTCTCGAACTAGCTGCGTGTCGTAAGTTCCCACGCGCTGAGTTGGAATCTCTAATCTATAACTCAAGTGCGGACGACCTGAAAAATCAAGCGCCACTTGAATCAAAGCTTCATCTAACGGCGCGACAAAATGACCGAAACGAACAATCCCTTTGCGATCGCCCAATGCTTCCCGGATCGCCATTCCGAGCGTGATACCCACATCTTCATTGGTATGGTGATCATCAATTTCTAAATCTCCGATCGCTTGCACATCAAGATCAATCAAGCCATGTGATGAAATCTGATGCAGCATATGATCGAGAAAGGGAATTCCCGTTTTTGCCACACATTTTCCAGTTCCATCCAGATTGACAGTGACTTGCACATCAGTTTCACCCGTTTTACGCGAAACCGAGGCGATTCGAGCGACAGAAAACACCGGAGAAATTTGAGGACGATCGCTAGTCTGCATGAGATCAATCACATGAAAGGCAGACTCTATTATGTCAATTTTTTGCCCACGTCTCAGATCGAGATCGATCGACGCTACACTTTCAAGAAGTCCGAATAAGTTGGAAGTATGGACACCAGAGCCGCTGTTGCTTACAAAGCTGGAGAGCCACTGAAGTTAGAAACCGTTCAACTTGAACCGCCAAAAGCTGGAGAAGTTTTAGTCGAGATCAAAGCGACAGGAGTTTGTCATACCGATGCTTACACGCTTTCAGGCGCAGATCCAGAAGGCTTGTTTCCGGCAATTCTCGGTCATGAAGGAGCCGGAGTCGTCGTCGAAGTTGGTGAAGGAGTAAAGAGCGTAAAACCTGGAGATCATGTGATTCCGCTCTACACTCCGGAGTGTCGCAACTGTGAATACTGTCTCAGCGGCAAAACAAATCTTTGTCAGGCGATTCGGACAACGCAGGGAAAAGGAGTCATGCCCGATGGCACTAGCCGATTTTCGATCGCAGGTGAGCCAATTCTGCATTACATGGGCACTTCGACTTTCTCGAATTACACTGTTTTACCGGAAATTGCGATCGCCAAAATTCGCGAAGATGCTCCTTTTGAAAAAGTTTGTCTGATCGGTTGCGGCGTAACGACGGGAATCGGAGCCGTGATCAATACTGCCAAAGTGGAACCGGGTGCAAATGTCGTCGTATTCGGGTTAGGTGGCATTGGCTTAAATGTGATTCAAGCCGCGCGGATGGTTGGGGCAAACATGATTGTTGGGGTCGATCTCAATTCCAGTAAGCGCGCTCTGGCTGAAAAATTGGGCATGACTCACTTTGTTAATCCCAGCGAAGTCGAAGGCGATTTAGTGCCCTATCTGGTGAATTTAACCAAAGGGGGAGCCGATTACAGTTTCGAGTGTATTGGCAATGTGAAAGTGATGCGCCAAGCCTTGGAATGTTGTCACAAAGGATGGGGCGTAAGTGTGATTATCGGGGTCGCGGGAGCGGGACAGGAAATCAGTACAAGACCGTTTCAGCTTGTGACGGGACGGGTTTGGAAAGGGTCAGCATTCGGAGGCGCAAAAGGAAGAACGGATGTGCCCAAGATTGTCGATTGGTATATGGATGGCAAGATCAATATTGATGATCTGGTGACGAAGATTTTACCGATCGAACAAATTAACGATGCCTTCGATTTGATGCACCGAGGGGAAGTGATTCGATCGGTGGTGACGTTTTGATGGAATTAATCAGTAAAACACGGTGTTTCGGGGGCTTTGTCGAGGTTTATTCACATCGATCGACCTCATGCAATGCTGCAATGAAATTCTCGATCTATCTACCGCCACAAGCGAAAGATCGATCGCTTCCGGTGCTATATTTTCTCGCGGGTTTGACCTGCACCGAAGAGAATTTTATGGTGAAAGCAGGAGCGCAACAGTTTGCTGCAAAGCATGGATTGATCTTGGTCGCGCCGGATACGAGTCCGAGAAATACGGGAATTGCAGGCGAAGACGACGATTGGGACTTTGGCACAGGTGCGGGATTTTATGTGGATGCGACTCAAGATCCTTGGAGCCAGCACTATCGAATGTATACCTATGTGATTGATGAATTGCCTGCGTTGATTGGAGAGAATTTCCCGATTAGGCACGAACGCGGAGCGCGCGGCAAGCCTCGACAAGGCATCTTCGGACATTCAATGGGCGGACATGGTGCGCTCGTGTGTGCATTGCGAAATCCCGATCGCTATCAATCGGTTTCTGCATTTGCACCAATTTGTGCGCCGATGCAATGTCCTTGGGGAGAAAAAGCATTTTCAAATTATTTAGGATCGGATCGATCGAGTTGGCGATCGTATGATGCGACTGAGTTAGTGAAGGCTCGTCAATTTCCGCGATCGATTCTGATTGATCAAGGTAAGAGCGATAAGTTTCTTGCAAATCAACTCTTACCAGAAGTGTTTGAGCAAGCGTGTAAATCCGTCAATCAACCGTTAACGTTGCGGTTTCAAGATGGTTACGATCACAGCTACTATTTCATTACTTCATTCATTGAAGATCACATTCAGTTTCATGCAGAAACTTTGCTCTCATAATGAATCACAAGACTGTGTGAATTCGATGAAGCTTGCGTTCTCTATTTCTCAATCTGATAGCCAAATAAGTTCGGATCAACTTCTCCCAACTTGAGATCAGCAAGTCCATATTCTGCCCACCGTCGATCGACCATCGCTGCAACAGCCGGATCAGACTTGAGCGGATCTGCCCAAGGTCGATCGGTTTCTGGGAAAACCTTTGTCGTCGCATCAATGCCCATCCGACTCCCTAAACCTGGCTTTTCAGTCGCAAAATCCAACGAATCAAACGGATTCTCCGGCAAGATAAACACATCACGCGCCGGATCAACTTTCGAGGTAATCGCCCAAACCACGGCTCTTGGATCGCGAATGTTAATATCCTTGTCCACCACAATCACAAACTTCGTGTAAGTAAACTGCGGTAACGCACTCCAAAACGCTAACGCTGCTCGTCTCGCTTGTCCGGGATAAGCTTTATCGATCGAGATCACCGCTGCCTTATAGCTCAGCGCTTCCATCGGCAAAAAGAAGTCAATAATCTCAGGGACTTGCTGCCTCAAGATCGGTGTGTAGATCCGATTTAGCGCGATCGCCATCATCGCATCTTCTTTCGGCGGACGACCGCTAAAAGTGGTCAAATACACCGGATTTTTGCGATGCGTCATGCAGTGGAATCGCAGCAACGGCGCTTTTTCATTCACACCACCGTAATATCCCATATGATCGCCTGCGGGACCATCGATCGCCGTATCTCCAGGTGTAATCGTTCCTTCTAAAACAAACTCCGAATCCGCAGGCACTTCTAAATCGACCGTCTTGCATTTCGCGAGATGAACGCCCGCTCCGCCATACAATCCCGCAAACAACCATTCAGAAAGATCCACAGGTAACGGAGTCGCAGCCGCCAGAATAATCAGCGGATCAACCCCCAGCGCGATCGCAACTTCCAATTTCTCTCCGCGCTCTGCCGCTTTTCTCAGATGCCGTGTCGCTCCCCGTACCGAAAGCCACTGCACCGTCATTGTATTCTTCGACTGCACCTGCAACCGATACACCCCTACATTGGGAATCTTCGTTTCAGGATCTTTGGTGATCATCAATCCCAACGTGATCACCTTACCCGCATCACCGGGATACACGCGCAACAAAGGCAACTTATCAAAATCGACTTCATCACCTTTTAGAACAATCTGGTGACACGCAGGAAGAAAATCGCGCGACGGTTTTGCCTGCACCACATCGTAAAGCACTTTACCCAGCTCGATCGCTTGCGAAAATTTCTTCGGGGGGCGCGGCTGATACAACAACGCCAATTTCTTTCCCAGGGTTTCAAGTTCTAGAGGCGACTCCATATTCATCGCCCAACACACTCGCTCCACTGTACCCATTAGATTCACCGCAACCGGATAAGGCGATCCCTTGACATTTTCAAATAACAATCCAGGTCCGCCATGCTGCAACATCCGATTCGCAATTTCAGCAATTTCTAAGTCAGGATCAACCAGCGTGCTGATACGGCGCAACTGTCCGCGTTCCTCAAGCTGTTTGATAAATCCGCGCAAATCTCTCGGCATGACTGAGCAACATAAAGAACTATCTTCATTATGAAGGCGCACGGGAAAGGGCGATCGTAGTCTCTCAATTCATGAATGGCACAGTTAAACGTCAGGGTGTAGGCGCATTAGATGTAGGCGGCAACGTCGCACTTTGGACTTCGCCAGAAGTTCCCATCGGCTTAAAGGGTGCATTGTTGTAAGAGAGCGAAACCCCGCCTGCATTACCAGAATTCACCACGACTTTGCGTTTTCCATTCCAAGTGCGCTGAGTTCCCTTGGTCAAGGTTCCTTCAAATGCCACGTTGCCATCGACTACTACCTCGACCCAGCTATCCTCGGTGACGTTCATCTTCACATTGACTACACCTGTTGGAGCCGGACTCGCTGGAGCAGAAGCAGCGGGAGACGGACTGGGCACAACACTGGGCGCGACCGCAGGGGCTTGAGAGGGTTGTACAGCAGAGGGGTTGACCGCAGCCGGAGTGGGACGCTCAGCCGGGCGATTGAGAAAACTTGCAGCCAGCACACCAATTACACCTAGCCCGATCGCGCCTCCCAAAGCAATCAGAGGCAATCGAGCCGGAAGCTCATCTGATTTCAATTTCAGCTCGTCTGATTTCAACTTCGGCTCGTCCCGAATCATCACAGGCTCCGACGGTTTCGGGGTAGGGGGTGTGACAGGTGCAGTAAATTTTGGAGGGATAGAGGATTGAATGACGGGATTTAACGGTGGCTCAGGGCTAGAGGAAATTAGGGTTGCCGCAGTCGGAGCCGGAAGCGGTGACAAATCAACGGTGAATTCTTTTGACAGAGCAGTTCCATCTAACCCGATCGCATCTCCATAGCGCCGAATGAAGCCTTGAATAAAAACGGGTTCTGGAAGTCGATCAAGGTTTGCATCTTCGATCGCGGTGAGTAATCGCTGCGGAATATAGGTTTTCGCGGCAATTTCTTCAAGTGAGATCGATTTTTTCCGCCGCTCTTCGCTGAGGCGGGCGGCGATCGTTTGGAGTTGTTCCTTTTGTGCCGAATTCCCCATAAATCCTATGACTTTCCCTTAGCCTTGCGTTACGACAAAAGCACTTTAAATCAAGCCTATCCTGTTGAGTCAAGCGTATCGTATTTCGCTTTGGTGTACAAAATCGCGATCGCCTTTCAGTATGATGAGGAATAGGCAAGCATTTGTAAAGAGAGATTGGATGTCGCGTAGACCTGATATTGCTTTCATTCCCACGCCTCAATGTGCGATCGATGTACTGCTGGAGGAGTTACAGGTCAATGAGACAGATGTAATTTATGATCTGGGCTGCGGGGATGGTCAAGGTTTGATTACAGCGGCGCTGAAATTTGGGGCGCGGGGTGTGGGGATCGATATTGATCCGGTGAGAATTCAAGAAGCGCAGACGAAAGCAGAACAGGCAGGAATCAGCGATCGACTGACGTTTCGAGAGCAAGATTTATTCGAGAGCCGATTTGATCAGGCTTCGATCGTGATTCTCTATTTGTTACCGCATCTGAATTTAAGGCTGCGTCCTGCGTTGTCAGAGCAGCTTAGACCGGGGACTCGAATTGTATCGATCGATTTCGATATGGGCGATTGGCAACCGGAGAAAGTGATCAAACTTGCGATCGAGGAAGAGACGACTTTGTATTTTTGGGCAGTTCCATCTACAGAATTCCGGGACGAGTCTTGAACAAATTGCCCGGATCTAAGCTTGCCTGAAATTCTGAGAACGTTACAAATGTTCCGATCGACCCAATCCAAATTAAATAATTCTCTAAGCGATCGAGCATTTCTCGCCCCGATCGCGTTTTAATATATCCCGGCAATTGATACCCTCGAATGTTCGTAAATTCCCAGGGATGAAAATATAAATTGATGTAAGAATCCCAATTCAATGTAATTCTCGAAGCCAATTTATAAAGCGGTAAAGGTAGATTCTTAAAGCTCAACCAAAATAACGGAAATCGAATCAATGGCGTAACCGAAACTGGAATATTAAGTAATCGAGCCGAATGATAAGGAATTCGAGGCTTAGAAAGATTGTTGTAGCGACCAGGTAAATAAGTTGGATTCATCGAGGAATTGTATCGATATCCAGCTTGTTGAATGTCTTGATCGCTCACAGGTTGAAGCCGCGCCATTCTAAACCCAGTCACTTCTTGATGCGTAATTTCTTCTAGTGCTTGCTTCGATCGTGCTAAATCTTCCACACAAAACGAAGAATGATAAAATCCGTGCGAGGCAATTTCATGCTTTTTTGTAATTTCGAGAATTGTAGAAGGATGATGAATTGCAAAATTCGCCGTAATGAAAAAGGTAGCTTTGATAGTTAAACGATCGAGCAATTCTAAAACTTTCTCTAGCCCCTCAGCCGAAACTTTGAATTTCACACTTTCTGGTAAAGTTTGACCATATTCTTCTGGCACATCAAATTCTTCCACATCGAAACTCAACAGAATTAATTTATCCATGCAAAGCGTGAAACTCATCCTTTGAGATAGCGTAATACACAGCCAAAGACTTTCACCATTCTGGAGCAAAGTTCACGCTAACGATCGCGATTACCTCTAGCTCGTATCTCCCAATCCTGGCACAATGATCTGTACTCATTTCACAATAATGAAGCATCATGATTTCTACGCTACAAACTGCTCTCGCTCAAGGTCGCGCCCTCAAAATCATCAGCGGCTTGAACAATTTTGATGCAAACAACGTCGCTGCGGTGGTCAACGCTGCCGATCGGGGTGGTGCAACTTTCGTCGATATCGCTGCCGATGCCGACTTGATCCGCATGGCAAAACAACTGACAAGCCTACCGATTTGCGTTTCTGCTGTTGAACCGGAACAATTTGTCATGGCGATCGAGTCCGGTGCAGATTTGATCGAAATCGGTAACTTTGATAGTTTCTACGCTCAAAGTCGTCGATTTGAAGCGGAGGAAGTTTTGGCACTGACTCACGCCACTCGCGCGGTTCTGCCTCACGTCACGTTGTCGGTGACAGTGCCTCACATTTTGCCTCTGGATCAGCAGGTACAACTGGCAGAAGACCTAGTAAAAGCGGGCGCGGATTTGATTCAAACCGAAGGCGGAACCGCTTCGAGTCCGACCCATTCGGGAACGTTGGGACTGATCGAGAAGGCGGCTCCAACTCTCGCAGCGGCTTATGAAATTTCTAGAGCGATCGACATTCCCGTTCTTTGTGCATCGGGCTTATCGAGTGTGACGGCTCCCTTGGCGATCGCAGCAGGGGCATCGGGTGTCGGTGTGGGAAGCGCAATTCACAAGCTCGATAGCGAAGTGGCGATGATTGCAGTTGTGAGATCGCTGGTTGAATCGCTCGATCGTACTTCCGTCAACGTTTAAACATAAAAAACCGTAACGATCGAGAACATTCTTTCGTTACGGTTTCAACAATCGTCTCGAATCCCTAGAACAATCGGAAAATGAACGGATAGCGAAACGGCTCATCTGGAGTGGTGAAGCAATGCACCAATGCCCAAATCGTCAAGCTCCAATGCAGCAAAAAGCCAAATCCGATGACCGGGAAGAACAGCAATCCGCCTAATCCAAAGGTCAAGAACGACAAGATCCCGGCTGGAATTCCGATCACAGCCGCCCAAAACCAAACGTTAAGGTGAAAGTTCATTGATTCTTTGGCGTTGGCTTTGACGACGGGATCGTCAGTCAGCAAATTGACCACAAAGGGAACGCCGATCGAGAACAAGGTCGTGCTAAAGAAAATTGCGCCATGACTCAGGCAGGATAACAGGCGGCGCTTGCCGGAATCGAAAGTCGTTTGCATCCTGGATTTCTCCTACAGTGCTTTCTCTTTACAGGCTCGATCGTATCCTTCTAACCAATGCCTGTAGTAGTGGAGTTTACCGTACTCAAAGACTTCGTCGCCTTTTCCTATAGATGGATTAATTTGCAACGATCGTGCAGGTTAAGATCATTGGCTAACGATACCTGACCATTGAACCTTTTTGAGCTTGGCGCGACGGTATGAGAAGAAATTGGTCGGATCTTGATAAGTGCAGTGAGGCGCGATCGCAATTTGTTCTGGCACAATTCCCATCTGCTCTAACTGGATGGCAATCACACGCCGCACATCTAAGCGCGATCGTCCCGCAGTTGAGTCTTCTAAAATTGGTGAGTTCGGTAAGCTCATTAACTTTTCTAGCTCCGGATTGGGATCGATCGTGGCTCCAACTTCCAAAGCAACGTGATCCGAAACCTGATAAACCTCGCCCGAAATTGCGGGACCTAAAGCAATCCGTAGATCTTCAAGCTGGCTTCCTTGCGATCGAAGTTTCGCGATCGCCACAGGCACAATTTTCTGAGCCGTTCCCCGCCAACCTGCGTGAACTGCTGCCACATTTCCCGTTTTCGCATCTCCAATTAAAGCCGGAGTACAATCCGCGCTACACGCCCAAACTGCCTGCCGCGATCGCTCCGTAATCAACCCGTCTGCTTGGGGCAAATTTTCGCGATCACGAGGCTGTTCTAACTCAGATGGCGATAGCACCGTATTGCCATGCACCTGTTGAACTCGATAAATCTCAGCATCCGGCTTGAGGACTTCAGTGAGTTCAAACGGCGATCGGGGCGAAAACTGCTGCGTAAAAAAACCGTGTTGCCAAGGTTCCAACAGGCTGCAAGTTAGAAAAGGCAGATCGTTCCAGGTTTGCCAGCGCCATTCATGCATAAGAGGCATCCGCGAAATTTCTGATGTTATCGTAACGGTTTAGTGCGAAACTACTGTGCTGAGGTGAGCAGAAAATAAAGCTTTTATAAAGCAGGTATGCGAGCATAGACTCGATTACATGAAAATACGGTTCTTGCACGCATCAGAAATGCGTAATTCTACTTGAACCTCAGACCTGTCTGATCCATCTCTGCAAACGTGTTTCCACTGATAAAAAACGAGGCATCATCATTGACGAAAGGAGAAGAACCATCAATTTGATTATGTGAATTCGATAAAATCGAGCTTGTGCCTCCGGATTTGTATCGAAAACCCGGTACTATGTCACTGGAATATGGTTAATTAGTGTAAAGAAATCCCCAACTCATCCATCCGTGTAGCGAAGCTATCGACGAGCGGAACTTAGTCAAAGTCATCATCGACGAGTGAACACGAGCAAGACCGAGAGAGGACAAAAGAGAGGACATTACAGTATGACGCAGCGACTCAACCCAACCCGCCTCCGCAACCGTAAACAATTACTCAAGCGGCTTGGATGTCTTGGTAGCTTGGGTGTTTTTAGTAGCGGGATGACACTGGCACAAGCTGCTCCGATCGTGTCCCCTTCTCCAGCAGTAGTGTCTCCGTCACCTGTCGCTGAACCGACACCACCTGCCGCTTCTAGCGCGGCTGTAGCACCGAGTACTCCAACCCCCGAACCTGCCACTCCGGAGAAAGCAACGCCCGATTCAACACCACCCATTCAAATTGAAATTCCGCAGTCTTCTCCGGTTTCAGAGTCGCCGCTCGTTAAACCTCAAGCCCCTGCCGCAAGTCCTGCACCAAATTATGAACCCCCTAGCTCGATCGTGGTTGAAAAACGTGATTCGGGGACGAAAGTGACAACTGTAACGCCCAAAATAGCAGCACCGAAAACAACAGGAATTGCGAACGCTGTTTCAAAAGCAATTTCTGGAGTGGTGCGGGCAAAGTTTAATCCCACTCAGCCTGAAGTTGCAGCACAGGCTGAGACGACTTCAGCGGCAGTGGCTTCAAGCTGGACACCGCCCTCGATCGTGCCGCCTTCGTTTGTACAAGATTACTTCAATCGTACCGTCCGCCCACTGGGACTTCCGGGAAATGGGGATGTACGCTTGCTCTTCCCGCTCTCGATTCCAGCGGCGATTAGTTCAGCGTTTGGCTGGCGAGTTCACCCGATCACAGGCGATCAACGGCTGCATACTGGAACGGATCTTGGCGCAGCAATGGGCACTCCGGTTTTAGCAGCGCTCACGGGACGTGTGATTATGGCAGATTTCTTCGGGGGATATGGTTTAGCGATCGCGCTTGAGCATACCAACGGGTCACAGCAAACGCTGTATGCTCACTTGTCTGAGATCTTCGTCAAGCCTGGAGATATTGTCAAGCAAGGAACGGTGATTGGTCGAGTGGGTAGTACTGGCAATTCAACCGGACCTCATTTGCATTTTGAGTTCCGCCAGCAAACTCCAGAGGGCGGATGGGTTGCTCAGGACGCAGGGCTGTCACTCGAACAAGCGGTTGCACAACTTGCCAAGTCAATGCAAGTCACTCAGCAAAATCAACAGACCCAGCCGCCGCGATCGTAGTGAGATCAGCCTATTCCGGGGCTAACTGAATGAAGTCCCCTTTATTGGACTGAGAGCCAAATTGAACGTCTTCAAGCTTGATTTTGAGCGACCTCACAACGCGAGTTGTAAGGTCACATTTTTTTGACAATTAACCAGAGTAGACCTGCATCAATAAAGGTGAATGGGCTATCCAACGTTCCAGCGAGGAGACTGAGGAGAAGGAAGTAGCCGAGTGATGCGATCGCCACAAACTTAATTAAAACGAGGCTTGCCATAGTGTGATGAAGGGAAACTAGGTTGGTGTAGAATAATACGCCTACACTGTCGTGTCAATTCTTCGATTGAGTTTTATTGCAATAGAGCAATATTTATAAGTTTTATAAGGATACAGCATATTTTAAGTTGTTTTATCAAGTTATACTCTAACGCGCGATTGAAAAGCGATCGAATGACTGCCTATCTAAAGGAATACAGCCGCCAAAGACACAAAATCGGATGTTGTAAAAATTTGCAACGTTTATCTCAGCATCAAGTTAGAATTGCGCCGCCCATCAGTCTTTGATAGCGGTAGTCTAGTTCTGCTTTCATTGCGTTCCATTTCTTGATCGTTGGATCTTTTTGGATTGTTCTTTCTGCCGCATCTCGTGCCAATTCGAGCACTTCTTGATCTTCTACCAAGCTAGCCAAAGCGAAATCCGGTAAGCCCGATTGTCGCGTTCCTAACACCGCTCCAGGACCTCGAAACCGCATATCCATCTCAGAAATAAAGAACCCATCCTGCGATTGTTCTAGAACTGTCAATCGTTGCCGAGCAGTTTCGCTCTTAGAACTACTCATGAGCAAGCAAAAGGACTGCGATCCGCCCCGTCCAACTCGACCTCGAAGTTGATGCAGTTGGGACAGTCCAAACCGCTCTGCGTGTTCGATCATCATTACGGTTGCATTGGGCACATCGACGCCGACCTCGACAACGGTTGTAGAAACGAGAATTTGAGTTTCGTTGTCTCGGAATGCAGTAATGGCTTCGTCTTTTTCAGCGGAAGTCATTCGACCATGTAATAAGCCGACCTTGAAATCTGGGAAGATGTCGTCTCTAAGATGTTGATGTTCGTCGATCGCAGATTTGAGATCCAATTTTTCCGATTCTTCGACCAGTGGCAAGACAATGTAAATCTGCCGTCCTTGAGCGATTTCACGTTTCATCAGGTCGTACGCTTGTTGTCGATCGCGTCCGGTTAATAGCGTAGTTTGAATCGGTTTGCGTCCCGGAGGCAGTTCGTCAATCTGACTGACATCTAAGTCACCATGCAGGGTTAATGCCAGCGTACGGGGAATCGGCGTCGCAGTCATGGTTAGAACGTGCGGATGTTCACCTTTTTGCTGGAGGCGGGCGCGCTGTTCGACTCCAAAACGATGCTGCTCGTCGATCACGACTAAGCCTAAACGATCGAAGCTCACCGTATCCTGAATCAACGCATGAGTTCCAACGAGTAACGGCAATTCTCCGGTTTGCAAGCCGTTATGAATTTCGCGACGTTTAGCAGCCTTGGTTGACCCTGTGAGCAATTCGACGGGCAGATGAAGCTGATTAAACCAGCCGACCAATTTACGATAGTGCTGTTCCGCGAGAACTTCGGTCGGAGCCATAAACGCGGCTTGATAACCGGATTGAATTGCTGCCAGAATTGTGATCACAGCGACAACGGTTTTTCCCGAACCGACATCGCCTTGAATTAAACGATTCATCGGGATCGGTCTTTGCAGGTCGTTCAGAATATCGTTTGTGACTCGCTGTTGAGCGTTGGTAAGCTCAAACGGTAAAAGTTTGTAGAAATCGTCAATCAGTTTTCCGGTGGGTGCAAGAACGGCGCTGGCTTGGGTTTGTCGCTGTTCGTACCGACGTTTGAGTAAACCGAGCTGGAGATAAAAGAATTCGTCAAACACCAAACGACGACGAGCAGCTTCTAGGGCATCGGGATCGGTGGGAAAGTGAATATTTGCGATCGCGTCCTGAATTCCTGTTAATCCATATTCGGTTAAGAGTCCTTTGGGGATAGGTTCGTGGAGATTGGCGATCGCAGGCAAAGAAGCCGAAACTGCTCGACGAACTAAATCGGCTCCAACTCCCTCCGTTAGAGGATAAACCGGAACGATTCGTCCAACAGCCGGAGACGTGAGCGAATCACCGGAATGATCGAGTACTTCGATATCAGGATCTTCGAGACTGACACCGCCAAATTTGGTTTGTTTGACCAACCCAGAAGCCGCGATCGATGCACCTTTTGGATAAAGCCGTTTTTGTTGTTCTTGCCAACCCCGATTCGCGAATCGGCTGCCCATATAGAAACGGCTGATTTTCATCTGTCCGCTGGAATCTTGAATCGTCAATTCCAGAATCGTTAGCTTGCTGTTACGCGGGCTAGTGAAGCAATTACAGTTTTTGATCGTGGCGACGATCGTCACCGTTTCACCGACTTCGAGATCGCGAATATTGACTTGGCGGGCGTAGTCGATGTGATCGCGCGGATAGTAGTACAACACATCTCGAACGTAATAGAGTCCAAGTTTGGCAAGTTTCTCTGCGCTTTTTGAGCCGATGCCGGGGAGATAGGTAACGGCTTGAGTGAGGGGAATATCGCGCGGAGGAGCTTCTGGCGTTGGGGTAGTGACCGGACGAGTGGCGATCGGAGTCACTTTACGCGATGGTTTCTCGGCTGGCTTTTCTTCAGATTTTTTGACTTGATAAAGAAAACGGCGAGTTTCAGCAACAAGATGCTGGCGTTCTGAGAATTCGAGGTCTGGATATTTGGCGTATTGATTGGCGATCGCTTGACATCGGGCTTTTTCAGAACTTGGTAACGCCTCAGTGGATTCGCTCAAACTCAAATGCAAAAACTCACTGAAGCGGAACTGATTGCCCTCCAGATCATTAAATCCACGATCGGCTTCTACCGACAACGCTCGCTGTAGCCGCACCAAATCCATAGAACTCTGTTAGATCAAGTGATCTCACCCGTTTTTATTGATGAAGTCTAGCAAAATTCGCTGATGAATTGCGCCGAGCGGTTGAATTTGGTTTGCTCGATCGCTAAATCGTTCACCTCGCTCAATCTCCGATCGCGTGAATAATCCAAGATCCCAGCCTTCCAATAATGTGAGATCAGCGATCCCCACAGTTAGCGGAGCCGCAAATACGTGACGAAGTGCGCGATCGTCTTCATAAATGCCGAACTTTACGACATCAGTAGGTGAATAGCAAATTTCCTCTTGCAACTCCCGCACGACAGCGATCTCCGGCAATTCATCCAATTCAATATGTCCTCCGAATAAGCCCCAATGACCCGGATAGGCAATCTTCGGAATATTGTCACGCAACTGTAGGAGAAATTGATTCTGCTGGTAGAGAATTGCAATTGCCACTTCTGTTTTCATTGCTGCTCGATGTAAACGGTGCTTTGATCCTGTCCAGCGAGATCAATCTTTTGCAATCGGACTTTACCTTGAACAGTGACCTGGCTACCGATCGTGGGAACTGCTCGATTCGTCACGACCCAAACGCTTCCCGTGTTATCTTGCACTTCATACGCCCGCTGTCCACCCATCAACGGCGCTTGAGCTTTAATCTTGCCTTCGACTTGAACCACACGATCGCGCTTCGAGCCGACATCACGAATTTGCACCTGCTCACCCGGTTCCATCATTGACAGCACATTATTCGATGCCGCAGGTAAATCCGGAGAAGCACTACAACCAATCGTACTCAAACACAACAACACTAATCCAACTCTTGAAAAGCTCATAATTAACCTGTACACATCGTCAAAATCAGTCTGTTCGCACTGCACTCAAGACGGCGCGGATCTGCGAAACTAGAAAAGTCAATCTTTAAGTTTAAGAATGCAAAAGATCGTGACCCAAAACCGGAAAAATGAGCCAACAATCTAACGGATCAATCTGAGAAGTCTTGGTTCAAATTCTGAACGATTTTTTGAGGTTTTGGTTGCCCAATTTTGCATCGAATGTGTTCCTATGTCTTCGATCGCTCAACTCCTCGACGGAAAAGCTCTTGCTCAAAAGATGCAAGCCGCGCTCACCGAACAAGTTCAAGCCCTCACTGCTAAAAATGGTCGCGCTCCTGGTCTAGCCGTCCTCATGGTCGGAGATAATCCTGCCAGTGCAGCCTATGTTCGCAACAAAGAAAAAGCCTGTGCCGCCGTTGGAATCGCTTCCTTTGGCAAACATTTTCCAACTGAAACCACGCAAGCAGAACTCGCGACAACGATCGAGGAACTGAATCAAGACGATCGCGTAGACGGTATTCTCGTTCAGTTACCGCTTCCGGATCATCTCGATAGCGTTGCCCTCCTGAACCAAATTCACCCCGATAAAGACGCGGACGGTTTACATCCGATGAACTTGGGGCGATTGGTAAGAACGGAGCCAGGACTGAGAAGCTGTACGCCCTACGGTGTGATGCGGCTTTTAGAAGAATACAATCTCGATCCGCGTGGCAAAAAAGCAGTGGTCGTCGGACGCAGTATTTTAGTTGGAAAACCGATCGCGCTCATGCTGCTCGATGCCGATGCAACCGTGACGATCGCACATTCCCGCACTCCCAACCTTGCAGAACTGACTCAGAGCGCGGATATTCTCGTCGCTGCGGTCGGTCGCCCAAATTTAATTACTACCGACATGGTAAAACCAGGCGCGATCGTCGTCGATGTCGGAATCAACCGAATCACCGATGAAACCGGGAAAAGTAGACTGGTTGGAGATGTCGATTTTAATGCAGTACAATCCGTGGCTGGCTATCTCACTCCGGTTCCGGGTGGAGTTGGTGCGATGACTGTGACCATGCTGTTGCACAATACAGTATGGAGCTATCAACATCGCTTCCAACGTTAAGCCAACTTTACAGAAACGTGGATTGAATCGGAGGATATCAGAATGGTCGTGACAGGAGAAACGCAGTCAAATCAGACCGCCCAATTTGATTTGAAAGGCTATTTAGCGGCAAGACAGCAGCAAGTTGAAACCGCCCTCTATCGAGCATTTCCCGTGGTTTACCCCGACAAAATCTACGAAGCGATGCGCTATTCCCTGTTCGCAGGCGGAAAAAGATTGCGTCCGGTGTTGTGCTTGGCGACTTGTGATCTGCTCGAAGGTACACCAGAAATGGCAATGCCAACCGCCTGTGCGCTCGAAATGATTCACACGATGTCTCTAATCCACGATGACCTTCCGGCAATGGATAACGACGATTACCGACGCGGCAAATTAACCAATCACAAAGTCTTCGGGGAAGCCGTGGCAATTCTTGCTGGAGATGGGTTGTTAGCCTATGCGTTTGAGCATATTGTTGAAGAAACCAAGAATGTACCGAGCGATCGCTTAGTGAAAGTGGTGTCGCGGTTGGGTCGCGCAGTCGGAGCCGCTGGACTGGTCGGCGGTCAAGTGGTCGATCTCGATTGCGAAGGCGTAAAGGATGTCAGCCTCGATACGCTGAATTTTATTCACACCCACAAGACGGCAGCGCTACTCGAAGCTTCAGTGGTGAGCGGTGGCATTCTTGCGGGCGGTTCAGAGTCAGATATTCAACGATTGACCCGATATGCTCAATCGATCGGTTTAGCGTTCCAAATCGTCGATGATTTGCTCGATATCACCTCTACGCAAGAAGAACTCGGTAAGAGTATCGGTAAAGATGTGAATGTTGAGAAAGCGACTTATCCACGTCTTTTGGGCATGGAAGAATCACGTCGCCAAGCTGAACAACTGGTCGAACAGGCAAAAGCCGAAGTCGTTGGATTTGGTGAAACTGCTTTACCGTTGATGGCGATCGCAGATTATATTACGGCTCGGAAGCATTAATTCCTCTTACCCTCTATTTTCTACCCCAAACGAATGCAGGACTTTGGTGACATTTTTGATAACAGAGTGCTGCTCTTAGCCCTCATTGCCTGTCTGATTGCTCAAGCGACAAAGCTAGTGATCGAATTGGTTGTACATCGCAAAATAAATTTTCGCGTCCTGGTCGAAACGGGCGGAATGCCAAGTTCTCATTCGGCGCTCGTGACTGCGCTGGCAACCGGAGTTGGGTTAACGGATGGTTGGGATAGTACGCAGTTTGCGATCGCGACGATCGTGGCGTTTATCGTAATGTACGATTCTCAAGGTGTGCGTCAAGCGGCAGGCAAGCAAGCCAAGATTTTGAACCAAATTATCGACGAGTTTTTCACGGGTGAGCATCACTTTAACGAAGACCGTTTGAAAGAATTGCTCGGACATACTCCGGTGCAGGTGATTGTCGGATCGCTTCTAGGAATTGTGGTCTGTGTGGTGGGGGATTGGTGGTTAGGCGGCAGTTGGCGATCGCTATTCGTGCAAATCGCAGGCGTTCACTAAGTCGAAAGCATCACGCTAAATCGAAAATTCTGCGCTAGAAACAGGAAAGCGTTCACGATTTCTGCAAGTATGTCTCTCAATTCCGCGATCGTCTACACCCAAGAAATTGAAGTGAAGCCGCATCATTGCGATCTACAAAATCACTTGAACAATGTGGTTTATGTTCAATGGATTCAAGATATCGCGATCGCTGCTTACCGTTCCAAGGGCTATTCCCGTGAAATGGATGAGAAAAATCATATTATCTGGTTTGTTCGACGGCATGAAATCGACTATTTAGCGCCTGCATTTGTGGGAGAAACGATTCGATTCACGACTTGGGTAGAGCGATGCACTTTATCGACGTTTTTCCGACGAACTGAATTTACTCGTGTGGCGGATCAGCAGGTCTTGTGTCGATCGCTAACTGAGTGGTGCTACTTTGATGCCGATCGCAATCGACCCGCAAAGATCCCAAACGACATTAAAGCTAAATTTCTTCCAGCCGAAGCTTTACAGTAGATCCAAACTACTGACCGCTAATTCTGGGATCGACTTGAACGACTGGAGTAAGTAAGGTCACACGATCGCTTCTCACCAGCATTGCGTTAAATCCGCGATCGCTCAATGTTCTCAAGACCGAATCAGCCGCCGCGCGATCGTTCGTATGCACTGCTAGTAGATAAGGACGCTGCTCAAATGAAGCAAGTCCAATGTTTCGATTGAGGACTCGTTGGATTTGGGTGGCAACTTCGGGGCGGTTATTGTGGTTTACGATCACGGCAAAGCCATCTTTCAAGCGTTGCGGATTGTACGCTTGATTATTGACCGCTTGATTCGGAACTGTATCAGGCTGATTAGGCTGTCTTGATCGCGGACGTTGGGATTGTGCTGGAGGCAGATTGCCTTGATTCGCAACCTGGCTACTGCCAGCAGGAAGCGCCACAAATGCTCTTAGCCGCACCGTGTCATTGAGATAATTTGCCCAAGAATTTGCAGTGTCTACATCTTGGTAGCCCCCAACGCGCGTTACCGTTTCACCAAAATAATTGCAGACTGAGATAGGGGCATTGCGAGAGACGACGCTGCGAACGCGCGATTGGGCTTCTGGAGTGCGCGTCACAATCAGCAAGAGAAATTCGTTCGATCGAGGTGCTTGACAGTTGGGGAGTTGCGCTTGAGCGGAGGAGATTCCGCCGATCGCAAGGGCAATTCCAGCAAGTCCTATGAAAACTGATTGAAGCGTCGTCTGGAGCATAGAAGTTTAAGGGACTTAAGAAACAGGTTCTAGAGAACCCAACGGATTCGGAATGGTTTCCGATTGCTGGTACTCTCCGGTGATGACATATTCTAGTCGCAGCTTTAGCCAAGTAATAAATTGTTTGTTGGTCGAGACGATCGCCACACAGGGACGCGGACATTTTGCTTTGATTTCCGCCATTTCTGGTGCTTCTAAGAAAGCAGGTTCTTTGATCACCCAGAAGTCAATTTCTCTGTTTTTGTCTTTGTAGTCGCGATAACGCTCTTTCAGAACTTCATCCATCGGTTCTTCTTCCAGCAAAAATTTCTGGCTTGCCAAAACGTAGTAATAGGTTGTCATGGGGTCTTCCTAATTTGATCAGTCGGGGTGCAAAAAATCCGGAGCTTCAAAGTTCTCCGCGAATGGCTTGTTTCATTTCTCTCACCGCTCGCTCTAATCCGACGAGAACGGCGCGACTAATGATCGTGTGCCCAATATTCAATTCTTCCATGCCAGGGAGCCGCGCGATCGGGTGAACATTCCAATAGGTCAATCCATGTCCGGCGTTGATGCGTAATCCGGCAGCGATCGCCATTTCACATCCCTGCGCCAGAATTTCTAGTTCTTTGGCTTGTCCTTCTTCAGAATATGATCCGGCATATTGTCCCGTGTGCAGCTCGATAAATTTTGCGCCCGTTTCAGCCGAGGCTTCGATCTGATCTTGATCGGCATCGATAAACAAACTGACGGGAATGCCAGCGCTTTGTAAAGTGCTAACCACTTCGGTCATGCGATCGAGTTGTCCAGCGATTTCAAGTCCGCCTTCGGTGGTGACTTCCTCACGCTTTTCGGGAACGAGCGTGACGTAATCAGGTTTGAGGTCGAGCGCGATCGCAACCATTTCATCGGTCGCTGCCATTTCTAAGTTCAAATGCGTCCGAACAGTTTGCCGCAAGAGTTGAACATCGTGGTCTTGAATGTGGCGGCGATCTTCGCGCAGATGAACGGTAATGCCATCGGCTCCAGCGAGTTCTGCGAGGACAGCAGCGGCGACGGGATCAGGCTCGATCGTGCGTCGGGCTTGGCGGATGGTTGCGATGTGGTCGATGTTGACACCAAGAGTAGGCAAGGTTTTGTCCCAAAGCTTCAGGCAATGATTTTATCGCATTCGTTTGAGGTTCTGCGTTTAGACAGAGTTGGAGTCGATCGAGAATCCGTATTCTGAGGAAGGATTGCAATTCTTAATCAAAGAAATTAAGAATCATTTCTAAACATGAAGAATTTGCTAGAATTTACTTAACAGAAATACACAAAATATTCATCACTGAGCCTTGTCATGCTTAATCCTGCCTTTATTCTGCGACGGCTATCTACAATTCTCGCTGTTGCCATCCTCACCCTGACGCTACTCGCTGCCACTTCTGGAATTTTAATTGCGTTTTATTACGTGCCAACCGCTGGCGGTGCGTATGACTCGCTGCAACAAATTGATACAGCGATTCCTTACGGTTGGTTGGTGCATACGCTACACAATTTGTCAGGCAACTTCGTGATTGTGTTAGGTCTGGTGCAAATTGTGGTGATGTTCTTGGGTGAGCGGTTCCGTCGCAGTTGGTTGACGGCTTGGATTAGCGGCATTTTGTTCACCTTGAGCGCGATCGGACTAAGCTGGACGGCAATGATTCTCAACTGGAATCAAATCGGTTTCTGGCGACTCAAGATCGAGCTTGGAACGATCGAAGCGATTCCTTTTATTGGTGCAACATTACGCGATATCATCACAGGCGGATCTGTGGGAACATTGACGGTCGCTCACTTATATACACTGCATAGTTATGTAGTTTCATTAGCTGCGTTGGGATTGTCGATCGTGCATCTAGGTGGATTGCTGTTCCAAGAAAAAGAGATGCAAGAGGAAAGAGAAGCGGCTCTTGTGGTAGAACCTGTTCAGCCTGCGGAAAAAGCGGAAATCGAACAGCCTGCGATCGTACAAGGGCGCGCAGCAGAATCAGAAGCGCAATCTCCAGCATAGGGACTGCTTCAAAGCTTCTCCAATACGTTGCTATCCCGATCGCAAAAGATCCGCGCGACCGTCCAACTCTTCGCTACGATAATCTTGCATCTTCCCTACGCAAAGCCTCCTCATGTGGCAATGGAAATTTAGACTGACTGCGGTTTCACCGAGACGGCTAGCGGTTTTTGAAGCGTGCTTGATTGGATTCGTATCAGGATTGGTGGCAGTCGCGCTGAAACAAGGAGTCGGATGGCTGAGTCATTGGCGGTTACAAGCCGCAATGGTTTATCCTGCTTGGATTGTGTTGCCTGCGATCGGCATATTTGCAGGATTGTTGGCAGGATGGCTGATCGAACAGTTTGCCCCTGAAGCAGCAGGAAGCGGAATTCCGCAAGTGAAGGCAGCTTTAGGCGGGGTGTCGAGTGCGCTGAATTTGAGAGTGGCGATCGCGAAACTCACCACAACTTTACTCACATTGGGCGCGGGATTAAATTTAGGGCGGCAAGGTCCAACCGTACAAATCGGAGCCTCGATCGCAGCACAGTTAAGCGATTGGGTTCCGACTTCTCCGGTGCATCGTCGTCAGTTAATTGCAGCAGGAGCAGCGGCGGGATTGGCAGCGGGATTTAATGCCCCGATCGCAGGCGTGTTTTTCGCGCTGGAAGTTGTATTAGGAACAACATTTGAAACTTCAGCCGCCAGCATCGTTTTATTGTCTGCGGTCGTGTCTGCGCTGATTGCTCAGATTGGATTAGGTGGACAGCCTGCGTTTGATCTGCCTGCTTATGAAGTGCGGAGTCCTTTGGAATTGCCGCTTTATCTGGGGTTGGGGCTGTTTGCTTGTATGGTGTCGATCGCATATACGAATTCCTTAAAGTGGTCGAGCGACTTGTTTAAAGGAAGAATACCCGGATCAGGTTGGCTTGCAAAAATTCCGCGTGAGGTTCAGCCGATTTTGGGCGGGTTGTGTGTTGGACTGGTTGCACTGAAACTGCCGCAAGTGCTCGGAGTGGGATACGACACGGTAGAAGCTATGCTTCGAGATGTGCAATTCTCGTTGCTGTTACTGATTACTTTACTGGTCGTTAAACTGTTGCTGACTGCGATTAGTTTAGGCAGTGGGTTAGTGGGTGGTATCTTTGCGCCTGCGATGTTTTTGGGAGCATCGCTCGGAGCCGCTTATGGCAAAGTTCTGCCTTCGGTGTTTCCGATGTTTGCGAGCAGTATTGCTGCACCGCCCGCTTATGCAATGGTGGGAATGGCAGCCGTCCTTGCAGCAAGTGTGAATGCTCCTTTGACGGCAATTTTGCTGCTGTTTGAAATGACGCGCGATTATCGAATTGTTCTACCACTAATGGCTGCTGTGGGTTTGAGTGTTTGGCTGGTGAACTTGTTCAAGTCAAGCCCAGAACAGCCCTCGAATTTACAGCAAATTGAAGAAAAACGTGATCCTGATCCGGTTCCAAATTCCACGATTCATCAGCAAGAAATTCTCAGGAATCTATCGGTTGCAGAAGCGATGCAGCCGAGATTTCTACAGATTGCAGATTCGATTCCCTTATTAGAGGCAGGATTGCAACTGATTCAAAATCAATCTCATAGCGCTCTTGTTGTAAATGACGATCGGCAATTCATCGGCATTATCACTCTGCAAGATATTAATCGTGCGATCGCTCGTTGGGAAACCGAACCAAATCATGCGGCTCAAGTTCTCAATCAGCGCACGATCGCAGAAGTTTGCACGACCGACATTCTCTACGCCTATCAAGATGAACCGTTAACTGATGCGCTTGATCGGATGGCAGCGCGGGGATTACACCAGCTACCTGTGATCGATCGAGCCGATCCGCATCAGATTCTAGGACTATTGGAGCAAGAAGGCATTACTTTGGCATGTAACCTTGCATTAACGCGTGTGCGCCTGATGCCCTACCTTCATGCAGAAGAGGCAAACCCGACCGAAACCAAACTTGCCTCTCAGATTGGAGCCTTGAATTAGCAGAAACAAGCAGAAATTTTTATTTATTTCTGCTTGTCCAAATTCCTGTAAACATCATCAGCATTCCACCTAGAAAAATCGCAATTGCAAGACCTGCTGGAACCGCTGTAGACCAATCAATGTTGTCCATTTCATTAAGCCGAGAGTTCTTCTCGATCGAGTTGTTTCAGATGAATATGTTTGCGACCTAGAGAAATTTCAAACTCATCTCCGGGTTTCAATTCCATTTGTTTAGTATACGCTGCGCCAATCAGCAAATTTCCATTCGACTGCACACTAATTCGGTAGCTTGCACTACGCCCGCCCCGCCCGTTTGTGCCTTGTTTGCCGTCAAGCTCGATTCCTTCTGCATCAATTAATGCATTGAGGAATTTCATCATATTCACGCGCTCTACACCGTTTTTTGTCACCGTGTAGTAGCCACACTCTTTTGCTTTTTCTTCTTTATTGAGATGATCGAGTTCCTTTACCTTTTTGAGTAGGGATTCACCCACCAACGGCTCAATCTTTTTCTTTTTAGTCATCAACCCGAAATCTAAATTATGTGGACAGATCTTGCTTTTTGTGACATTAACGAATCTGCTAAACCAAGACAATTTAGCATCTCGCCAGTTGCCCCATTCATATTACACTGGCATTGCTGATTTTTAACATCTAATCATGACTCGATCGAGCATTAAACTTACGCTCAATTTGTGACGAATTGAATCAGATTTTCCATTAATGTCATTATCAGGCGCAATCTTGTCGGGTGCGATTTCGACGTGGTCGCGACCTCGCTACAATAAAAAAAGAAGCAGATCATCTGCGTCGAGCGATAAGGGGCGACCTTGACGGCATCGTCAACGATCGACACCCGATAGATCAAAAACCTTTTATTCGCTCAAGCAGCAACCTGCTTTTACCATTCATTCACCTGTGATAAATAAGTTATCAACACCACTTGTCAACGCTGTGTGTTCCTCATGAAGTTGAAATGACAAGTTCTAAGCAGGAGTGCAACTGCGAAATAGGGCAAATCTGCAACTAAAATGCCGTTGTATCGTCATATGGGCTGATTACAGTAGGGGTATCTATTTAAAGATTCTGATTCCTGGGGACGCACCATTAAGGAGAGTACATCACCAATGACAACACCTCGAAACACTTGGAAACAGTCTGCACTTTACTTTATGCTGCCCTTGGTTGGAGCGGGCACGGCACTGGCAGGAAATTGTTTACTCTCTGAGAATATTGTCTCGCCGCCTGCGATTGCTCAATCTACCAATCAATCCAACGATGCGATCGTCGCCCAAAATCGCACGGGCGCGATCGCTGCATCAACTGACCTGAACTTTATTGCCGCAGCGGTTGAGCGAGTCGGTCCTGCGGTTGTGCGGATTAATGCGTCTCGTACCGTTCAGTCGCGTGTTCCCGAAATCTTTAATGACCCGTTTTTCCGGCAGTTCTTTGGCGCGGATGTTCCGACTGCTCCTTCACGTCGGGTTGAGCGGGGAACGGGATCGGGATTTGTGATTAGTGCCGATGGCTTGATTTTGACGAATGCTCACGTCGTCAGTGGTGCAGATACCGTGAGTGTGACGATGAAAGACGGGCGAGAGTTTAGCGGTAAAGTCGTTGGACAAGATCCGTTAACCGATGTCGCGGTCGTTCGGGTGCAAGCGAATAATCTGCCAACGGTGTCACTCGGCAATTCAGATTCGCTGAAGCCGGGAGAATGGGCAATCGCAATTGGCAACCCGCTCGGATTAGATAATACTGTGACGGCAGGAATTATCAGTGCCACGGGTCGATCGAGTTCTGAAGTTCGAATTCCCGATAAGCGGGTGAGCTTTATTCAAACCGATGCCGCAATTAATCCAGGGAATTCTGGCGGTCCGCTGCTGAATCAGCGCGGCGAAGTGGTTGGGATAAACACTGCAATTATCGGTGGAGCGCAAGGTTTAGGATTTGCGGTTCCGATCAATACAGCGAAGCGCATTTCACAACAGTTGATTTCGACCGGACAGGTTAAACATCCGTATTTGGGAATTCAAATGCAGGGGTTGACTCCAGAGTTGAAACAGCAGATCAACAGCGATCGACAAGTCGGTTTCCGGGTGCAAGATGATCAGGGCGTGGTGATCTTCCGAGTTCTGCCTAATTCTCCAGCGGCGAGAAGCGGTTTACGCGATGGCGACGTGATTAAGAAAGTCAACGGTCAAGCGGTAACGAAAGCAGAACAAGTCCAGCAAGCGGTAGAAAATGCTTCGATCGGTGGAACGCTGCAAATGGAAGTCAACCGCAATGGTCGATCAACTACGGTGAGTGTTCGACCGGGAGCATTCCCGACTCAAACCGCTCAAGGCAGCGATGACGAAACGCCATAATGAGTACGGTAGAACTCCGGATTTTTGATTCGGAGTTCTTCGCACGATTCGGAGAGGCAAAAATGGCTGAGATTCTTGACATTATTGAACTAGGGCATCCGATTCTGAGAGAAAAGGCGCGATCGATTGAGCAGATTCGAGACGATCGCGTTCAAACCTTGATTGACAATTTACTCGTAACAGTTCAGAAAGCGAATGGAGTGGGAATTGCTGCTCCTCAAGTGGCTGAGTCCTACCAATTGATGATTGTGGCATCGCGTCCGAATCTACGGTATCCGAAGGCTCCGACAATGGAACCAATGCCGATGATTAATCCGCGAATTTTGGCACATTCGGATGAAACGGTCAAAGGTTGGGAAGGTTGTCTCAGTATTCCGGGAATTCGGGGGAATGTGCCAAGATATCAAGCGATCGAGTTGGAGTTTTTCGATCGCTTTGGCAAACTCCAAAAAATGGAAATGACCGATTTTGTGGCACGAATTTTTCAGCACGAATTCGATCACTTGAATGGGATTGTTTTTCTTGATCGTGTTGAGAGTAATTACGATCTTGTCACTGAGAAAGAATATCAAAAATTGCTCATATCAACGATATAACAGGTAACGTAATCCAATCACTAAGAGAAACACTCCATAAAGTTTCTTCATTGTTTCTCCACTAATAAAAGGTTGATTGGCAAATAAAGCACCGAAGAGATTGCCAATGACAAGCCCGATCGCAATAATCACTGCATATTTCCAATTGAGATTGCCGTTGCGCTGATACACGATCGCAGCAAGAATTCCGATCGGTAGAATCTGCGCTGCGACTGAGGTTCCTGTTGCGAATTTCTGTTCCATTCCCATTAACAGCACCATTGCCGGAACCATAATCGCTCCGCCTCCGATGCCAAACATTCCGCCTGCAATCCCCGCAATCAATCCAATTGCTAAAAGCTGAATCAATACCATCGACATGATCTGAGTCCTCGTCTCTATAAACCTGATTGGATAGTATAGGATACGATCGCGAACCTGATGCAAATCTGTCTTAGAAGTGACAATCATCTGGAGTTGCGCGATCGCGCTGTGTAGAACTCTGTATTCAGTCACAATTCATTCAGATGAAAAGACAGCTTCTTTCAATCACCGCAGCATTCACTTTAGCTTGCAGTTTGTCTCATCCGGCGCAAGCTTTACCCGGTGACTCAGTGCAGACCGTTAAGAATTGGGCAGCAAAGAAAGCGGGATTATCGCCGCTGAAACGAGGGATTGCTGAATTGAGCGGATTGCCGTTTTATACGAGCCAAGCAAAGTTACCAAACGGAAGTCTTGTGTTTTCGATGAGTCCTGATCGCCAAGATCAACGATCGCAACAAGAAACGATCGCGCTTGGAACTTCAAAGCCGTTTGCAGGATTTACCCGGCAGAATTTAGCATTGGTTCAGCAAATGTTTGGTGACTCGATCGCGAAAGATTTTGAACGATCGCAGTATGTTGCACGAGTGAACTATACCGAAGTTGAAAAACGGTTCTATCAGGGTCAAACATTCGCTTACAGCACTACGGAATTTAAGCAACCTAACGGAGGACAGAAGTTCTATCACTTTACGATTTTACCGCTGAAGAATTTGGATAGTGCAATCCAAGCCGACCAGCAATGTCGCCAACAAAGTGCAAACGGGTGTGAGTAACTATTGATGACAAACCGCATAGAAAGCAATGCTTTGGCTAAGTTGTGAGACTCCTAGCGAGAGATGATCAAACAGCGATTCGTTCAGAAAATAAAGCCTCTAGAAATCTTAGAAGACTTTCGCACTCTCGATCATCAAGGTCTGCCGCGCGTTACACAATCGGTAAAGTAAACCAAATCTGAGTTGCTTGATTCAATTTGCTCGACACGCCAATCCGCCCTTGGTGTGCAGTGATGATTTGATGGCACAGAAACAATCCTAGTCCTAATCCAGTGCGATGCTGATTTTGAGAGCCTCGAAGATAAGGCTTATTGAAGAGTTGATTGCACTGATCTTGAGGAATTCCAACACCGTTATCAGCGACCACACACTTCAACTCAGTCGCCAATTTCTCAGCCTGAAGCGTTAGCGTAATCTCAGGCGGATTGTGTTTCGTTGCATTCGCGATTAGGTTCTCTAGAACTCGTCTGAGATGAATTGGATCAGCGGAAATCATTGGCAGATCACTCGGAATCTGATTGTTTAGCTTGATCCGATTTTCAGTGAGCAAAGGTTCTAGTTCTTGTAATGCTTGATCAACGATCGCTGCATAGGAAACAGGTAGAACATTCAGAACAATCTTTTGAGATTCGTGTGAATAGTCTTCGAGAAGTGAGCTAATCAACTCAAGCTGCCGATTACTACTATCGACCATGCGATCAAGCGTCGATCGAGACAATGAAAGGGTTTCGTCTGCCTTTGATTGTAGTCGTTTCAGAACCATTAGCATTCCAATTGCAGGCGTTCTCAAATCGTGTGTCACCGCATGAACTAACGTATCTTTCACTTGATTGAGCGATTGCAGTTCCAGCATTTTTTGCTGCAATTGTGCGGTTCGATCGTGCACTTGAGATTCTAAATCAGCAGCAAATCCTTGTACCTGCTCATACAATCGACCTTGCTGCAGCGCAAGCTCCACTTGAGTCGCTAATCGATCGAGCAATTCCACTTCAAACGGCTGCCATTGACGTGGCGCACCGCATTGATTCACATTCAACACCCCATACAAGCGCCCGTCTTGCTGAATCGGAATACCAATACTCGCCTTGATCTGGTACATCTCGTAATACTGTCTAAGAAATTCGGTATGCTCGGTCTTGTCTGAATCGGAATTTACTCGAATCGGCGATTGGGCAAAAACTTTTTGAATATCTTCTAAAATCGGTCGGGGCGATCGCGTTCCCAGCATCGGCATCCATCCCGGTACAACCGATTCTGCCACCGTTTCCGTAAAACCTTGCTTATCAAACACGCTGATATAGACGCGATCAGCGTTGAGAAACGATCGCACTTCTGCCACAGTTGTCTCTAAAACTTGCTTGACATCGAGCGATTGTCGAATTCTCAGGGTACTTTCGGCTAAAAACTGATCCTGCTCAATTCGTCGTCTTAGCAGTGATTCAACTTGCTGACGTTCTGCGATCGCTGCCGCTAAGACAAGCGCGATCGTTGCCATCACTCCGATAAAAACCTGAACTTGAAACAGCGCATTCTGAATCGCTTCGCTGCTGGATTCTCCAACGTAACGATAATTCTGCGCGACTCCCCAAATTGAAACAAACGAAGCGATTAGCAAACAAATCACCGTTCCTCGCTGCCCCAATCGCAGTGCTGCCCACACAATAAACAGAAACGGCGAATACTGAAGAATTGGGGTGACTGCGCCACGCAAAGTCGCCATTGTGCCTGTTGCAGAAGCGGGTAGGTGAGCCAATGGCGAATTCAAAATCATCCAGCTAAACATCACAATCAATCCTAACCAAACCGCAAACTCGATCACCCGCTGACGCAGGAGTGCCGTTCTTAACTTCCGACGATCCTCCGCCCACGATCGCGGAATCGATCGTCTTCCCCAAACCACGATCGCTGGTGTCAGCAACAAGACCGAAACCCCATCGCCCAACCAAATCACGATCCAGTTTGCAGCCACATCAGCGCTAGATACAAGCCCCGCAAGATAACCGTTCAATGTATTTATGCTGGCATTCAGGCTGGGTGCAACGATCGCCCCAATTCCAACCAACGCCAAAACATCTCGCACCCGACGCAGCGCTAGACGAAAGCCAACCCGCTTCAGCAAACCAACTGCGACGAGAATTTCGAGCGTATTGCTCAACCCCGCCACATCCGCCGTTAACCAACTCACATGATCTAGAGATCGAGCAAACCCCACTGAACCAATGAACACCCCAATCCAAGAAAAGTGCTCCAGCAGCAACACGCCTGCAAGAGAAATTCCGATCGGCGGATACAGTACAGAGGCTTTCGCTTGAGCGTTTAGTTGAACGAGCGTGAACGTAAACTTGGCACTGACAAAGAAGGCGACTGCAACCAGTGCGATCGCCAACAGCGCGGGCACAAGTTTGGACTGTTTCAGCCACATAGCTCAAGTAAGGAATGTTTGAGGCTGGCGATGCTTCAAATCTCCAATGCACGAAGGTCGATAAAACGAATGTCAGGAACTCCAACTAAATTAAAGTAAAAGAGATCTCCTTGCTTTCGGTCTTCCCCCAACTGGGTGAGCCAGATTACGTCTTTACTTTCGGATCCCTCAAGTTAATGTGAAATTAAATGAGTGCAGTTGAATTTTGCCGAGTTTCTTACGATTTAAACCAAAAACGGCTGATTTCTAATTTGAGCTTCACAATTTTTCCAGGAGAAACGATCGTGTTGCTGGGTCGGAGTGGTTGCGGAAAAACGACGACCTTGAGATTGATCAATCGATTGCTGGTTCCAACCGAGGGAGAAGTGCGAGTCAATCGTCGATCGACGAGAGAGTGGAATCCGATTGAACTGCGGCGGCAAATTGGCTATGTCATTCAAGAAGTGGGACTATTTCCGCATTTCACCGTGGCGCAAAATATCGCCGTCGTACCGTCACTTCAGCAATGGCAGCCAGATCGCATTGAAGCACGGGTGATCGAGTTGTTGGATCTCCTTGGATTAGAGCCGCAACGATTCAAAAATCGCTATCCGCATCAGCTATCGGGTGGGCAACGGCAACGAGTGGGAGTCGCACGGGCACTAGCGGCTGATCCGCAGCTATTACTGATGGATGAACCCTTTGGCGCATTAGATCCGATCACACGAGTGGAACTTCAGCGAGAATTTGCGCGATTGCAGCAACAGTTAGGCAAAACGATCGTATTTGTAACGCATGATATTCACGAAGCATTTAAGCTAGGAACGCGGATTGGATTGATGCAGGCAGGGCAACTGGTTGAATTGGGAACGCCAGTCGAATTTGCCCGATCGCCGCATCCAGAAGCACGAGCATTTATGGACGCGAGCGAAACAAAATGGAATTTTTGACACGATACGGCGATGAAATTTTGGAACGTCTTGGACAGCATTTGTTTTTAGTCGGAGTGGCAACGACGATCGCGATTTTCGTTGGCATTCCATTAGGAATTCTCATTACCCGCTGTCCAAGTCTCGGAAGACCAATTTTAGGATTTGCAAATGTCATGCAAACGGTACCGAGTTTAGCGTTGTTTGGCTTTCTGCTGCCGATTCCGATCATTGGGGGAATTGGAGCGAGAACGGCGATCGTCGCTCTCGTGCTTTACTCGTTGCTGCCGATCATTCGTAATACAGTTGTGGGAATCAACAGCGTTGATCCAGCGGTACGAGAAGCGGGACGCGGCATGGGAATGAGCGATCGACAATTACTCTTTCAGGTTGAGATGCCGTTAGCGATGGGTGTGATTCTTTCTGGAGTTCGAGTGGCGACGGTGATCGGAGTGGGACTTGCGACGATCGCGTCCGCAATCGGAGCGGGGGGACTGGGAGAATTTATTTTCCGGGGGGTCGCGATCGTCGATAATCAACTCATTCTGGCTGGAGCAATTCCGGCAGCGATCGTCGCATTGGGTGCAGATTGGGGTTTAGGTTGGATTGAACGACGTTTGACGATTCAAAAATGAAGCTGAAAAAATTTCTTGCACTGGGTCTTTTAGCAATTTGTTTAGTAGTCTCGATCGTGGCTTGTCAAGGTGGCGGCGAGCGTGTGGTCATCGGCTCGAAGAACTTTACAGAGCAAATTATTTTAGGAGAAATTTTAGCGCAGCAAATTGAGCGCAAAACGAATATTAAGGTCGATCGCAAATTCAATTTAGGCGGCACGTTTGTTTGTTTGACGGGAATTCAAAAAGGCGAACTAGATATCTATCCCGAATACACCGGAACCGCTTACGGCGCAATTCTAAAACTAGGAGCAGAGAGCGATCCGAAAAAGACATTTGAAACGGTACAAAGTCGATTCGAGCGAGATTTTCAATTGCTTTGGACGAAACCGTTTGGATTTAATAACTCATTTGCGATGGTAATCCGGGGCGAAGACGCGAGAAAGCTGAATGTTCAAACACTCTCGCAAGCTGCGGTTCAGGCTCCAAAATGGCGTGCAGGATTTGGACCCGAATTTCTCAATCGTGAGGATGGATTTCCTGGACTTGCCAAGACTTATAATCTCAAATTTGCCTCACAGCCGAAAGTGATGGATTTGGGATTGTTGTATCGATCGCTACAAGATAAGCAAGTTGATATCGTGGCAGGAAGTACAACAGATGGCTTGCTTTCTACGCTCGATTTAACGGTTTTGAAAGACGATAAGCGCTATTTTCCACCCTATGAAGCAGCGGCAGTTGTTCGGCGCGAAACATTGCAAAAACATCCAGAATTAAAAGAAATTTTGAATCAACTTGGCGGATTAATTTCTGATAAAACAATGCAGGAATTAAATTATCGCGTGGATGGAAAGAAAGAGGATGTAAAACGAGTGGTTCAAGAGTTCTTAAAGTCTAAGTGATCATTAAACTCTTCAGAGATAATTTGCTTAATTTGAGAGATTAATCAATTTAGTAGCAAAGTTAAGGGAATTATGAACAAATAGCTTATCTTTTGTCAAAGATAAAATGCTTTGTGAAGGAAGCTAGTTTGACGATCGTTGAATATTAAAGATTCGATTAAAAGAAGAAGCACACTCTTCAGGCTAGCTACCCTTTATCTTTATGTGGAACGCTATATAGAGATTAAGTGAGATTAAGTCTCACAGGGGTAAATCCTATTTACAGCAAGGAAGAGTCGGAGTGAGAGAACTAGCTCGCGTTAAACCAGCTGAGTTCGACAAAAGTGAACTGCTCTGAAGCGAATTCGGAAAGCCTAATAATCGACCATCGGCTCATCTTCCTGCCTTGTAGAAGCCGCTCTAAATCGATCGAGAAACTCATCGAGCTGACATTAATTTACTTTGGGATGGGCAATATTACTAAAACTGCTATTTAGGCAGGTAAAACAAGTTTCTGAGAGGAGACAGCCCGTGAAACCTTCAAAATTTTACATTCCCTCCCTAGATGGAATGAGAACAGTTGCTTTTTTAATCGTATTCATTTCTCATGCTGGACTGGATAAACTTATCCCTGGAGGATTTGGAGTCACGATTTTCTTTTTTCTCAGTGGATACCTGATTACAACCTTGCTGAGACGTGAGTATGAGCGGTCTGGCAGTATCAGTTTTAAAAACTTTTACATGAGGCGCATTTTAAGGATCTGGCCAGCCTTCTACTTAGTGCTTTTACTAGCCACAAATCTCTCGTATCTCGTATCTCCTCATGCAGGATTTACCTTCGAGAATCTAAAAGCTTTCCTTGCACAATCCTTTCATCTCACAAATTACTACAATGTTAGCTTCGGCTCTCAGGCGATGGCTCCGGGCACTGAAGTATATTGGTCTCTCGCTGTTGAAGAGCACTTCTATCTATTATTTCCCTTCTTGTATATCTTTCTGCTGCGGCTTGGGATGAAACCTCAGAGACAGGCTTTTACATTTTGGGGAATCTGCTTGTTAGTGCTTTTATGGCGGTGTGTGCTCGTCTTTTCGCTCGGAGCAGACTCAGATCGCATTTTCTTTGCAACTGATACACGCTTAGACAGCATTTTGTTTGGTTGCGCTTTAGCAGTATATGGTAATCCAATGCTTGACAACAACCAGCAAATATCAGAACGCAGCTTGAAGTATTTTTTATTTCCTCTAGGACTTGCTTTGATCTTGTGTTCGTTGGTGTATCGATCGGATGCTTTCCGAGATACGCTTCGATATTCCATCCAAGGAATCGCTCTTTATCCCATTTTCATCGCTGCAATTCGTTTTCCTGATTGGGTAGTATTTAGACCTCTAAATTGGGAATGGGTTCGTTTTCTTGGTGTATTGTCCTACTCACTATACCTAGTCCACATTACGGTAATTCAGATTCTAAATTTAGAGATTCCTAGACTTGGATTGCTAGTCTGTGGAACGCTCTCGCTGCTTATCTCTGTTGTATTCGCGTATGCAATTCACCAACTCGTGGAGATTCCTACTGGAAAGCTGAAACAGAGGTTTGCATCCCCTTGAAGACTTACCGATCGACAGGTTTCAAACCACTGTCAACACGACTAAACGAAGCAGCACAACTATTGATTAGATGCTTGAAAGATTTGTTCGGCGGTTAAGTGCAAATCTGGGAAGGTTGGGGAGAGGATGCGATCGTTTTCTCGAAACGGATTCATTTGATATTCACCTTCAATCAACTCACAGATCCAGAGTGTTGGCAGTTTTGGATTGCCTAAAAATCTCCGTCCTCCCTGCGCGGCATAATCGACAATCCAATATTCTCGAATGCCTAACGCTTCGTATGCTGCGAATTTAACATAATAATCGTCGCGCCAATTTGTACTCACGACTTCGATGATCAGTTTGATTGTTGCGCCGTTCTCGATCGCCGATGCTTTTTCCCAGTTTGGCTCATTTGCGATTTCACGTCGATCGAGAATAATGCCATCAGGTTCGTAAGCAGATTCTCCTTCATCAGTTTTCACAACGCACTCTTTTGGAATGAAGTAATCTAGCTTTAATTGCCGAATTAAAATTCCTGCCTCGATTGTGAGAAATCCTGCAACATCTGAATGTTCTCCTCTTGGCTTTGGCATTTCGACAATCACTCCTCGACGTAACTCATAATGAACCTCTGAGTTCTCTGGATACCATTCGAGGAACTGTTCAAAACTGACAGGTTTTTTAAGGGCTTGAATCATAACGATCGACCATCTTTCAATAACTTTTATCATCACATAAAGCAAGATGACACTTTACGACGCGATCGGCCATGATTACGCTCAAACTCGAAAGAGCGATCCACGCATCAGCGCAACTCTTCTAGAAATTCTTAAAGCCTCATCACCCTCAACCCTTGTTGATATTGGTGCTGGGACAGGTTCTTATGCGCGGGTGTTAGCTGAACAAGGCTATCGAGTTTTGGCAGTTGAACCTTCTGCCACAATGCGAAATCAAGCGACGGCTCATCCTCTAGTTCAGTGGTTTGATGGATTTGCTGAAAGTCTGCCACTACCCAATCAATCCGCAGATGCCGCGATCGTAATGCTGGCTTTCCATCATTTTCAGAATCCTCAGCAAGCTTTGAAAGAAGCTCATCGAGTCACAAATGGAGGTCAGATTGTTCTACTGACCTACGATCCAGACTATATTTCTAGGTTCTGGCTGACGCGCTACTTTCCTGCTTTTGTTGCTGATGTGCAGGCGACGTTTTTACCGATCGCAGAGTTAACTGATCGACTTGAGAGAGTCACAAATACTAATGTGGCAGTGATGCCTTTTCTGCTTCCCTTTGATTTGGTTGACTCGTTTGCAGCGGTCGGATGGGCACGTCCCGAATTGTATCTTGAAAGCCAAGTTCGCAATGGAATTTCTTTATTTGCAAAGTTCGATCAGGCGGAAATTGCCGACGGTTTAGCACGTTTGCAAAGAGATTTAGAAAGTGGCGTGTGGGATCAAGAGTATGGCTATCTCCGCCAACAGCAGCAGTATGATGCGGGGTATCGATTTATATACTCAACGAGACAACAAGCTGCTAGAGCAATCTAGGCGATTATGCTTTCCCTCAAGAACAAGTGGCCTTGACTCTCGATTCCAATCTATCTAAAACAGACTGCAACCGAAACTCAAGCCCACAGCTAGGATACGCGATCGTTGACAATTTATGCTGAGCTATGATCACTCTTGCAGAGTATTAGGACGAACCTCGTGAAACTCGATCGCATTACCAGCAATCCCAATCGCATGAACGGACAGCCCTGCATTCGTAACCTCCGCCTGACGGTTCGCCGAGTGATTGAGCTACTCGCAACTTATCCCGATCGCAGCGAACTCCGTCAAGAGTTTCCAGAATTAGAAGACGAAGATATTCGCCAAGCCCTGATGTTTGCCTCTTCTTATTTAGACGATCGCATCGTTGATCTTTCCGATCGTTATGAAACTGTTGCTTGATCAGGGATTACCACTTTCTGCGGCAACATTGCTTCGTGATAACGGCATCGATACCCTTCACGTTGGCGAAATTGAGATGTCTGAAGCTGAAGATGTCGCAATCATTCAAACAGCCATAGAACAAGGGCGCATTGTTGCTACGCTTGATGCAGATTTTCATACATTATTAGCACTTAGCGAGGCAACCTGTCCCTCAGTCATCCGTATTCGGATTGAAAGACTACGTGCCCAAGCGTTAGCGCAACTATTGCTGACAGTCCTCGCTGAGTGTGAGGAAGATTTAGAACAAGGAGCAGCGATCACCGTTGAGGCAAGTCGTATTCGGATTCGTCGGTTGCCGCTTGTGTCTGATGTCTAATTATCCAGCTTCTTCAAAAAACAAGTGGGCTTGACTCTCGATTCCAATCTATCTAAAACAGACTGCAACCGAAACTCAAGCCCACAATCAAAGCACGATCGATTAACGTCGATCGCGGCGAGGCACTTTGCTTAAGTAGTCTTCAGAAGTCGAAACGCTGCCATAGTTCGTCTTCGGCGCGATCGCTGCTGCGATACCTGCAAACCGACGCGGATCGCCTTCGGGCAAACGACGCTCTTGAGACTTCTTGGAGTAGTAGTTCTTCACCACAAACTGCCAATCGTTTTTGACCGTTCCCACCGCGTCTTGGAAGTCTTCTCCATAACGCGGTGTCACCAGATTGAACGGACGACCTTCCATGCGTTTGCGCTGATACGGAACCGTATACTCACCAAACGCGCTGTTATAGTCTTCGCTATTCACCAGATCATCGATAAAGCCCGTAAAGCCTCTGGTTGCAATTTTGATCGACCAAGCGATTTCCTCGTCTTTGTTGTAGGAATCGCGACCCAGCAAGCGCTTCAGGCAGATTTGCACTAAGCGGTAATTGTTGTTCACTTCAACCACCATGCGGTAAAAACGCTCAGACTTTGCCAGTTCTGCAATAAAGCCCCGAACTGTAATCGAGCCATTCCGCAAGCGCGACTCTAACGTCGTTTGGCGATTGAATTTCAGCGTTTCATGCTCGCTGAACACTTGACGGTAACACGCCCAGATCAACGCTTCCATTTCGGTCGATGAACTCACATCTTCAAGTCGATAGATGTAGGGTGTGTCTTCGTTCTGATCCGCTTTGCCGAAGCTGCGAACCCGATGGTTTTGAGTGGTTGGTTTATAGTCAAGCAACGGCAACGCCATGCCAGATTCTCCCTTATAGTTTGAGTGAATACGAGTGGTTTGATCACCGATTTTGGCAGATCCGATTTCTAGAAATCGAGTGGGTAAAAGCCATTGAGCTTATTATGCCGTGAATCGGTACCCGAAATTTGCCTCAGCGCAGCGGAAACGACGATGTGGAATTAATCGAAACGGGTGTTCCGGTCGGTTGAGGGCGCGTTGTATCGGGAATTTGGATATTCGCCGTTTGGACTTGGTTGTACTTCATCGGCGTGGTTTGAATCGATCGTGCTAAATCCAAGAAGTTTCGCACATCCCCCCATTTGTAGCGGGCTGCTTCTTCTTTGTCGCGCCAGTAGTCACCGTAGCGCGGTGTCACCAAGTTAAACGGGCGATCCTTGTAACGACGACGCTGATACGGAACGGTATAATCTCCAAATGCCTGGGTGTATTCGTCGCTGTCGATCAGCGCATCGACAAAGCGACCCCAGCCCAATGTGGCAATTTTGATCGACCAAGCGATCTCTTCGTCTTTGTTGTACGGCGCACGACCGAGTAACCGCTTGAGGCTGAGTTCGACCACGCGGTAGTTCGAGTTCGTGTCGATCACCAAGCGGCGAAACACATCAGACTTTGCCAAGCCGCGCACAAAATCGCGGACGGTAATTGATCGATTTTTCAGTTGCGATTCTAAGTTCGTTTGACGATTGCTCTTGAGAATCACGTGTTCGCTGAACACTTGACGATAACAAGCCCAAATCAACTCCTGAATGTCAGTTTGATCGAAGCAGTCTTCGAGGCGATACACATACGGCGTGTCTTCGCTCGGAACTTCATACCCTGGAACCCGCTGGTTTTGAGACGCAGGTTTGTAATCAAGTAAAGGAATAGACATGATAATTGCCCGTTAAACACTAAACTCTTGGATCATTCGGCAGATAGCGATATGGCAGCTTCACTTCTGCCCGCTTCACGGTTGGCGTACTCGATTTGCGCTCCATGTCAGGAATCTTGACCGCACCCGATGTCGCACGCGCTACATGGCGTTGACTATCAAGTGAGGGAGTCAGGGTAGACTGCGCCATGTTGAGGAACGTTGCCGGAATCGCTTGACGAATCACTTGCTTATCGAGATCGCCCGCTTGATACGATCGCACTTGATAGTAAGAGCGAGTCATCAAATCGCGTTCTAGCAATTGACCCCGCCAGTAATCGCTATAGCGCGGATTCACGAGGTTGAACGGTCGCCCTTCCATGCGACGACGCTGATACGGCACGATGTCATCGCCAAAGCTTTGTTGATATTCGTCGCTGTCCACCACGCTATCGATAAAGCCGTGCAGTCCGCGGGTGGCAATGACGATCGATTTTGCAATCTGCTCGTCTCTGCCATACGAAGCTCGACCCAAAAACCGCTTCAGGGTGATATCCACTACACGATAGTTCGAGTTGGTATCCCAAACTAGCTCACGATACACATCGGACTTACCCAAGCCGCGAATAAATTCACGTACCGAAATCGCGCGATTTCGCAATTGCGATTCTAGATTTCTCTGCCGATTGCTGTCTAGAATCAGGTGTTCGCCGAAAATTTGACGGTAGCCCGCCCAAATAATCTCGTCGACATCGCTATTGGAAATTGCATCGCGCAGACGGTACTGAGGCGGATCATCTTCATCAGGCACATCGAACCCTGCGACACGCTGATTTTGAGTTTTCGGTTTGAATTCAAGTAAGGGAATTGGCATAATGATTGCAACAGGTAGGTTTAAAACAAAACGCTAACAGCTTATCGAAGCCGTTGAGCGAGGGAAAGCACGAATCCGGTGCTGAGCGAGTTGCGCTCTTGCTTGATTCGCTGGAGTGGAATCGGTTTGCACGATTTCAGTTAAGCGATCGTTCACCCGACACACCAAGTCACTATCTAAAGCGATCGCAACAGCTTCTAGTCCGACGATCGCTGCATAGCGAATCGCCCAGTCTTCGTCGTGAGAAACCAGCACAAGCGTATTTAATACCTTTGCTTGAGCTTCAGAAGTTTGCTCAGCAGGCATTAAATCCCATCGCAAAGACCCGATGCCTTTGGTTGCTGCTCGTCGAACGCTGGGTGCAAAATCCATTTCAGCAGCTTCAATCAAGGTATCTAACGCCTGCGGATGAGCGATCGCGGCTAATGCTCGAATCGAATAAGCTCGTGCGCCATAGTCATATCCATCAAGCTGCTCGATCAGGGCTGGCACTGCAACATCACCCAATTGAATCAATCCATTCATTGCCGTGACCGCAGCACCCGGATTGTTGTATCCCAACACTTGAATCAGCGTTGGAATTCCATCCGGCGATCGCTCATTCGCCAATGTCCGCACAGCAGCGATCAAGCGCACCGGAGAATCCGCTTGATTGATCGCCTGAATCAGTGGTTGAATCCGTGGGTCAGTCACAGGGCACAAAACCGTTATAAAAGGTTATCCATCAGGGTCATCACCTCAGTGGCTCGTTTGCTTGGCAAGCTGCCTCCGGCAGCCTCGCTGATTGGATCAGGATCAAGCCGCAGCTGACGCTCTAAAAGACTTTTGAGCGCAATCAGCTTGAAACTGTTTTCGGTTGCAGAAGTCGCGATCGCTTCTGCCGCAGGCACGTATCCGATCGCGCCTAAATCCGAAACCACGGATCGGCGCAGTTGCACCTCGCCGTTTTGCAGCGCTTGAACTAACTGCTCAGCATACTGAGCGTCTTCGGTGAGTTGGTACATGGCTCGGAGTGCAGCATATTGCACCCGTGGAATCGAGTGATTCACAAATGGACGAACAAGCTCAACGGCTTCAACCGCGTGCAATGTTCCCAGCGCTTCGATGATCGCTTCATAGGGCTGCACCAGATGCGGACGACCTGGTACAACCTGTGCAGCTTCAACCCCGCCTGCTAAAAGCTGGATTAAAGTCGGAACACAAGCCGAATCCCCTAATGCTTCGAGCGATTGCGCCGCCGCTTCACGCACGTAGAAATCTTCGCACGTTAAACAGCGAATCAAGCTCGAAACTGCGCGTCGATCGCCCAACTTGCCAAGCGCCCGTGCTGCATTGCGCCGCAGCGGATACCCGCCAAGCTCGGTGCGACTTTCTTCATCGTCGAGCGCGGTAATTAACGCCTCGATCGCTGCTTCGTTTCGCACCCGAAACTTTCCCAGCCACCAAGCCGCGTAATAGCGCAAACTCAAATCCTCATGCCGAAGATTCGCGATCGCTTGCTCGATCGTTAAAGCGGTAGCTTCGGCTCGAATCGTCCATAACCACTAACCTAACGGCTCAATCTTGACGATTTTTCCACCCATCCGACCAATCCGCTGCATTTCTTCGTTCATGCGAGCATACGGCACCGTAAAGAACACGCTGCCGCTTTGGCGAATCTGATAATCATTTTTATCGGTTTCGTCGTTTTGACGTAAGCCGACGACTTCATATCGAAACATCCGGGTCGCCGCCGAAGGAACGCTACCAGAACTCACCGTGGTTTGACCAAACATGAAACTTCTCCTCTAACAAATGGATGAATTGTCACAAGCTACCGATC
>PSLO01000012.1:52654-64945 GCA_040289665.1 Leptolyngbya sp. ERB_1_1
CTTCAGCTTCTAGATTTTGGTTTGCCGTTGCAGCTTGCGTTTTCGCCTGACTATTGCCATTGAGCGTCAGCGGTTCAATGCTGACGATTCTGCCACCCATGCGTAGAATCCGCTGCATTTCTTCATTCATGCGGTTGTAGGGCACTGTAATAAAAAAGCTACCGCTCGCACGAATCGGATAGCTTAACTGATCGTTTTCATACGTTTGCCGCATTCCTTCGACTTCGTAGCGAAACATGCGATTTTCAGCGCCACTGAGTCTGCTACTCCCCAGCGAGGTTTGACCAAACATGATGACTGCTCCTATATAAAGATTCAAGATTGATTGGAAGCCTGCATCAGAGAGGTAGCTGAACTACCCCTCTACTGTTGCTTAAACTGCCGCTCAAGCGCGGGTGACGCTGACGACTTTGCCACCTTTTTTGACAATTTCCTGAAGCTTCTGGGAGAGTTGCTCGTAAGGCACCAAAATCGCATTGCTGCTTCGACGCACTTTCGGATAACCCGGCTGTAAAATTCCAGTCACTTCAATCCGGTAGACTCGTCCGCTTTCTTCACTGGTTCCACCCAGCGCCTTCTTCGGTGCAGAATCTTCGGGAATTGCCGCATGTTTCCAACCCGAAGCGCCGCCACTCGATCCGGCTGAAGGTCGATCGATGCGCGATACCGTGTTGCGACCGAGTTCGCGAGTTAAACGCGGAGACTTGCCGCCAACTTGACCGCGATCGTTGCTCGCATATCCACGATACAACCGGAACATGCGCGTAAAGTCAGTGGTTCTCACGCCAGGTTCAACCATAAAGCCCGTGAAGTACGGCACGACATTATTGCCAAATTTCTGCTCGTACTCAAGGCTGTCGATGTACGAATCGATTTCAGCATCGTAGCCTTGCTCTTCGACTAAGCCCGTGTGATCTGCCCATTCCCGCTCGTTGTGCGGCGGGCGACCGAGCAGGTGTTTGAAGTTGAGTTCAACAAAGCGTTGATTTGAATTCGGGAAGAAAAACTTATTTTTGTACAAATCTGATTTTGCGACAGCACGCACGAAATCGCGTACCGTGATCACACCTTGTCGTAGCAGCGATTCTGCCGAAGTCAGGCGCTCCGACTTCATGATGTAGTCATTCCCAAGAACTTGACGGTAAACCGCTTTAAACACCGTTTGCAGCTCGGTTTCAGTCCAGTCCGGTCGGAGTTCAATTCGCGATGAAGCATCAAATGGAGACAAACCGAGCGATCCGGCAGCCGCCAAATTGTTGACTTCTAAACCCACCATTAAATTGCCCATGATCTGCTTCCCAACACAACAATGAAGTTTTCTAAACCAAAAATACGAAAAACAATGCCCGGAAAAATGAGCAACCGTTAGCCGTAATGCCAACACTCGCTGATTCCTCCGGGCACCGCACTCAAGGCTTAGCTCAGTGCGTTGATCGCGTAATCAATGTAGGTGTTTGCTTGGTTCGCAGCTTGTCCGCTCAGACCATGATTCGCTTTGATGTGGTTGAGTGCTTCAACGTACCAGCTCGGAGACAACTCAAAGCTGCGGTTGATTTCATCCAAACCAGCAATCAAGTACTCATCCATCGGTCCGGTACCACCAGCGATCAAGCAGTAGGTGACCATGCGGAGGTAGTGACCGATGTCACGAGCGCACTTGGACTTACCGCGAGAATCAGAAGCGTACTGCGGCCCTTGCATTTGGGTGGTATATGGGAACTTCTGGTAAACCGCGTTTGCAGCACCATCGATCAGCTTTTGTGCGTTTTGGGTAAGCGCACGAGCAGCTTCCAAACCAGCGATCGCTTGCTCAAAGCGACCATTAGCGGCTTGCAGTTCAGTGTTGCCCAAGAAACGTCCTTGAGTATCTGCTGCTGCGATCGCTTCAGTAATCGGGGTCTTCATGATTCAACTCTCTCCCTAAAGTTTGTCTTAACAAAGGTTTTAGTCAGAACCATCGATGCGATGGTCAGACAGGAATGCAAAATGCACTAAGCAACAGCGGAAGCTGCACGATCAAAGTAGCTAGCCAATTCCGAAATCACAGCGCTGCAATCGCCCTTGACGATGCCAGGTGCGTTCGGATCGTTTGCAATGTTGATTGCAGTTTGCTTCATCTTTTGCACACCAGCAGCGGTCGAACCACCGGGTACACCGAGAGCTTGGTAGGTTTCGCGTAAACCGTTGAGACAACGATCGTCGAGCACGCTAGCATCACCCGCCATCAAAGCGTAGGTGACATAGCGCAAAATGATTTCCATATCGCGCAGGCAAGCAGCCATACGACGGTTGGTGTAAGCATTTCCACCGGGTTGAATCAATTGCGGCTGCTCTTCAAACAAAGCACGAGCAGCGTCGGTAACGATGCTAGAAGCATTCGTCGAAATGCGGTTGACCGCATCGATCCGCTTGTTACCTTCTTTGATCATGTTGTTCAGTGCGTCAAATTGACCGCCACTGAGGAATTCACCTTTGGCATCAGCCTGAGAGACAACCTTAGCGAATGCATCTAGCATGGATGATTTCTCCTAATTTCTGGATTGAGTTCGGTTTGGTTCAGAACTGGAAGGTGTTTCTGAGCCATTTGGAGGTTTGAATGCCCTGAAGAGGCTTTTAAACCCTACTGTCTAGATGGGGTACGTTTCTCGCAAAACTCGATTTGCATCGAGCGATGACAAATGAGTTTTTGAAGAAATCTGAGAAAATGCCACATTTCTATGAGAAAGCGCGAATCCCAATCAGATAGTGTTTTAAGCGGGTTTGTTTTGTTGTTTTTCCCCTTCGATTTCCTTTTATACAATGCTCTAGCGCCCCAATTTGTTACAAGTTGTTGATTTGTATCACGCTCAACGAAGTATTTGATGAAAGTGCTGGTAAATCAGGGATCGTAAGGGATTAAAGCTAAAAACTTCCTGCATTTCTGAGAGAATCTAGAGAACAATAATATATTTTTGTTAAGTTAATAATCTCTTAAGATTTTCAAAACGCTCAGCTTGATTGATTTGTAGAACTTTTCACAGATAGAAGTAAAACTCAAGCTTGTAACGAATTATTAAGAAATTTAGCAAGAATATTATTTCGGTTTGTTAAGACGAATTTGATTTACAAAGGCGAGGCAGCGTTCTGACTCTTCCGGTCATCTCTGCAATGTCGATGTATCCTGGTTTATGGGCGATTTGCCAGGAAAAATTATCGTTTTGGAAGTGGTATTGTGCTTGACCTAAAGCTAATTCGCGAAAATCCTGACTTTGTACAAACCAAGCTGAATCAGCGGGGTGGCACTTACGATATTTCTGCGATCGTGTCTCTTGATCAGCAGCGTCGCGAGTTAGAGGTTGAGCGATCGCAACTGCAAGCCCGGAGTAATGAAATTGGAAAACTCGTTGGGCAGAAGATGAAAGCTGATCCGAAAAGTTCAGAAGTACAAGCGCTGCGGGATGAAGGCAATGCCCTGAAGGCGAAATTAAGCGAATTAGAGCCGCGAGAAAAAGATCTGCGTGAGCAAATCGAAACGCAGTTGTTGACTTTTCCGAATTTGCCGAGTGAGACGACTCCGATCGGCAAAGATGAAACGGAGAATGTTGAGGTGAAGCGATGGGGCGATGAGTTTAAACCCTCGATCGAGGTTTTGCCACATTACGAAATTGCCGAGAAGATGGGAATTTTCAATACGGAACGGGCGACGAAAATTGCTCAAAGCCGATTTGTGATTCTGATAGGTGCGGGTGCGGCATTGGAGCGGGCGTTAATTCAATTTATGTTGAATCAGCAGATTGCAGCGGGCTATGTTGAGGTGTTGCCGCCCGTGTTGATTAATTCTCGATCGATGACCGCAACCGGACAGTTGCCGAAATTTGCAGAAGAAAGCTTCAAATGTGCTGAAGATGATTTATGGTTGGCTCCGACTGCGGAAGTTCCAGTAACAAATCTGTATCGCGATGAGGTAATTACTGCGGATCAACTGCCGATTTATCACTGTGCTTATACGCCTTGTTTTCGTCGAGAGGCAGGAAGCTACGGTAGAGATACACGTGGTTTAATTCGACTGCACCAGTTCAATAAAGTGGAGTTAGTGAAGCTTGTCTCGCCGGAAACTTCGGAGCAAGAACATCAAAGCTTGGTGCAAAATGCAGAAGCGATTCTGGAAGCATTGAAGTTGCCCTATCGAACTGTGGAACTTTGCACCGGAGATTTAGGATTTGGGGCGGCGAAGTGTTATGACCTCGAAGTGTGGTTGCCGTCAGCGGGTACGTATCGGGAGATTTCGAGTTGCTCGAACTTCATGGACTTCCAAGCGAGACGAGGCAATATTCGATTTAAGGCAGCGGGGCAGAAAGGAACGCAGTTTGTGCATACGCTGAATGGATCGGGGTTAGCGATCGGGCGAACAATGGCAGCGATTTTAGAAAATTATCAGCAGGCGGATGGAACGGTGAAGATTCCAGAGGTATTGCAGCCTTATTTGGGGCGAGATGTGCTGTAAAGAGTGGGAAGAGTGCGATCGTTGAACAGGGCGATTCCACTTTGAGATAAAACAATCATCAAAAAAGTAGGAACGTTCTCAGACTGGCTTGCAAAGTTTTCTATCCTTCCTCCACCAAGTCATTCAAAAGAATCGCACAGAAGAACTGTTGGATGATCCCATGACACGAACACGAAGTGAAGCGAAGCTACCGCTCCTCCAACAACTTCAGAACTTATCGGATTGAAGCGCGATCGCACACCCAACCCGATCACATCCTTTCATCGAATCAGTTCTACTGCTACCCCAATATTCAGCGATGCCCACACACGATCGCACGTCAAAGCTGGAACACCCAACGATGCTGCTAATGCCAAACAAGCCCGATCTTCAAACGATAATCCAATCGATCGAGTCAGCGGTCTTAAAAATCCCGTTTGGTAAGCAAGCTCAACATCAAACGCAACGATCAACAATCCCAGTGCATCCAAATAAAGCTGGATTTCTGATGCATCTCGTCCTTCGTCTGCCAGCTTACTGACAACCTCACTGAAATTCACACTAGCAATTGCTGCATCTGGGAGTAATTCTGCTACCCGTTCACTTCCCGCTTCACCATTTAACAATGCCAGCAGCGCCGACGCATCCAGCACCCAGCTACTCACCCGCTTCCTCCCGTCGCCGATCTGCAATCAATTCATCCGAGAGCGATCGACCTTCAGCAACAAAACTTTTGACCCAAGCTTGAGCGCGGCGAATCGCTTGAGCTTGAGAGAAAATCCGCACCTCTCCATCCTGTACTTGTACAGTTAACTTCTCCCCTGCCTCCCATCCCATAGCGATCGCAACCTCAGACGGGATCTCAACTTTCCCATCGTTAGCAACTTGCATTTCTAGCTGAGTCATTTGCTTGATCGACCTAGACTTTTGTTCAATTGTATCGATGATCAGTTTTGAAGCGTGGGTATATGAGATTAATTAAGCGAACACTCTGATTCAGTTATTTAGATTAGCCGTAGAAACGAATCGCGATCGCTCCTCCAACACCTCCAAAACGAGAAATCCTAGAGAACGATCGCAATCACGGCTTACCACGTCCCCTAGAATTTCACAACGTTGGCACGAGTTTACGCAACGATCGCAAACCTCATCCCAACGAGCAATCCCGATCAAAGAGCGATCGCACTTCAAACTCATTCTTTCATTCCAGCCTGAAACTGGTTCATCAACCAAACACTCACCTTGCCATGATTCATCTCTCGACTGCGACGAAACGCCTCTTCTAAGAGCGAAATTTCTAAACCTGGCAAGACAAAAGAGCGATCGATCCGCCGACTTCCTTGATCTGCGACAGCAAATGCCCAAATGCTCACATTTTGCACATCAACAATCCAATATTCTTTCACGCCTAACGACTCGTAGAGTAGACGTTTCTCACCGCGATCGTCGGTCAAAGAAGAATACGCCACTTCAATCACTAAATCCGGTGCAGGACACACATCTAAATCGATAATCGTCGCTTCCCAAGGCACAACTTCGGCATTCGCCCCCCCCATAATAAGAGGCATCAGGTTGAACCTCAGCATAGCCAGTCTTGCGATACGTGCAGTTATTGTGAATGTCGAGATCCAAACCTCTTAACGTGGCAAACAGAAACACTGCCCCCATCACAATTCCGTGATCACGAGAATGCGGATTCCCCAGTGCTGCCATCTGTTCCAGCCTCATTCGCCCGTTATAGTAGTAAGCCTTGGTATTTTCATAAATCGGATCATTTGTGATCCGAACAAACGCTTCCCAAGACATCGGAATCCAGGTTTCCATCTGCACCTGAGTATCTAACTGACTCATGAGACTTTTCCTCACGCGGATTGGCTTCATTGTAATTCAGAAGTTCGGTGCATTCGGAAGGAGCAATTACAGCCCTCACTACTCCTTTCTGCCGATTTCTGCCGTGAAGATTCATAACAGCGAAACTAACCCTCTAGAATAAGAGAAAGTTCTTCATCGTGGTTTAACCTTCACTGCTTATGTCTGTTCTGGCGGTTATTCTTCTTCTGGCGGTTCTGATCTTCGTGCATGAACTGGGTCATTTTCTTGCAGCACGGCTTCAGGGCATCTATGCGAACCGCTTTTCGATCGGCTTCGGTCCCATTCTGTGGAAATATCAGGGTGAACAAACCGAATACGCCCTCCGCGCCCTGCCGCTCGGTGGGTTTGTTGGATTTCCCGATGATGATCCAGAGAGCACAATTCCGCCAGACGATCCGAATTTGTTGAAAAATCGTCCGGTGCTCGATCGTGCGATCGTCATCAGCGCAGGTGTCATTGCCAACTTGGTCTTCGCCTACTTCATTTTGGTCGGACAAATGGCATTCGTCGGACTGCCGAGCATTGATTACAATCCGGGCGTGATAGTGCCAGAAGCGATCGCGCAAGATGTGGCAGCCCAAGCAGGCGTGCAAAACGGCGATGTTGTCGTTGCGATTAATGGGAAACCGCTTGGTGCATCAGAAACCGCGATGAATACGTTGAGACAAACGATCGAATCGAGTCCAGGTCAACCGCTGCAATTGTCGATCGAGCGTAAGGGACAACCTGTAACCGTTGATGTCACTCCGAAAGATGACAATGGCAAAGGAAAAATCGGAGTGAAGCTACAGCCGCATTTCAAAGTGCAACCGAATGGAAAGGTCGTTTATTACAAGCATCCGGGAAACCCGATCGAAGTTTTCACGATGGCGGCAAACGAATTTCAGCGAATTGTAGTGCTGACAGTACAAGGCTTTGGGCAATTGATCAGCAACTTTAGCAATACTGCCAATCAAGTTGCGGGACCCGTTGCGATCGTGGCGACAGGCGCGAAAATCGCTCAAACCGACTTCGCCAGCTTGTTTAACTTCACCGCACTGATCAGCATCAACTTGGCAATCATTAACATTCTGCCGCTTCCTGCGCTAGATGGCGGACAACTCGCATTCTTACTGGTTGAAGGGATTCGGGGTAGACCCGTCCCATCTGGCATTCAAGACGGCGTGATGCAGACCGGATTAATGCTATTACTGGGATTAGGCGTTTTTCTGATCATCCGTGACACGGTGAATCTGATTCCACAGTGACTACTACTCGTCGAATTTCTGCAACAAAACAACGTGCATTAGAAATTTTGGTGCGGCTGAAAAAGCTTTATCCAGAAGCTCCTTGCACGTTAGATTATGAAACTCCTGTTCAGTTGATGGTGGCAACGATCCTCGCGGCTCAATGCACTGATGAACGAGTCAATACGGTAACGCCTGCCTTGTTTCGCCGCTTTCCTGACGCGGCAGCCTTGGCAGGTGCTGATGTTTCTGAGCTTGAAACTTTGGTGCGATCGACTGGCTTTTACCGCAACAAAGCGAAAAATATTCAAGCCGCTTGTCGAATCATCATGGAGCAGTTCGGGGGAGAAGTTCCGCGATCGATGGAACAACTTACCAGCCTTCCGGGAGTGGCGCGTAAAACGGCGAATGTCGTTTCGGCTCATGGGTTTGGGGTGAATCTTGGTGTCACGGTCGATACGCACGTCAAGCGCTTATCTTATCGATTGGGATTAACCAAGAATACGGAGCCTGTGAAGATCGAGCGCGATTTGATGAAGCTCTTGCCGCAACCCGATTGGGAAAATTGGTCAATTCGTTTGGTCTATCATGGTCGCGCGATTTGTCATGCTCGGAATCCCCAATGCGATCGCTGCGTTCTCGCGGATCTTTGTCCTTCTGCTCATCTTGCAGACCCGCCACCCAAGCAATAGGGTGATACTGCTGAAAATTGATGAACCAGAGGGCTACTTTTTTGAGTAGAATCAAAAATAGTGTCTTTTATCAACAGGTCAAAAATCATTCATGGCTAAGAAGAGCATGATTGAGCGCGAGAGAAAGCGCGAACGTACCGTCGAGAAGTATGCTGAAAAGCGTGCTGCTTTGAAGGAACAGTTTGCGGCTGCGACGACTCAATCTGAAAAGCTAGAAATCCATCGCAAAATTCAACAGCTTCCTCGCAATAGTGCAAGAGTGCGGGTGCGGAATCGCTGTTGGGCTACGGGTCGTCCGAGAGGCGTATATCGCGATTTTGGGCTATCACGTCATTGCATTCGTGAAATGGCACACGCAGGATTATTGCCGGGTGTGGTGAAGTCAAGCTGGTAGAAAGATTTTGGATTTTAGATCTACCGATCTGAAATCCAAAATGTCACTGTCCACAACAGCGATCGATGCCCAGACTGTCCATGAGTAAATCGCTCACGGCGTTGGCGATCGTGAATTCTCCATAGAAACTGTCCGAAAAGTCGAACGCCTGCATCTCTGAAATAATCGCAATTACCAGCGAGCCCAAATCGTTCTCGTCTTCCATGCGGTGGCGCTTGTAAATTTGAGCAGCGCGTTCTGCGATTTTTTGATTTGCGGGTTCTGGGAGAAACTCTTCATCCAGCCACCGCTGCAATTTTTGCTCAAGCCAAGCCGCTTCTTGCTCCGGATGCTTCGCGGGCGGTAACGTAATCGGTGGGATGGGTTCAACCATGCTGATGTTCCCCCAACTGACAAGGTTATTCAAAACTATAGCGTTTCAGTATCCCTGTTACAACATCCCTGTTACAGTGCTTTCCGGAGCTAGGGTATGCAAATTGATGTGTCTTCGATCCTCGAAGGCTATGCTCAAGGTTATTTTTTGATGTCGGATGAGTCAGGTAAAGATTTAGCCTGGTACACCAGTCGTGAACGTACTCTGATTCCACTCGATCAACGGTTTCGATATCCCAAATCGCTACAGCGGGTATTGAATCAAAATCGATTTACAGTGGCGATCGACAAAGCATTTGAGGCAGTGGTTGAAGGCTGTGCCGATCGAGAAACGACTTGGATTTCAGATGATTTGAAGGAAATCTACTGGATGCTGCATCGAGCAGGTTGGGCGCATAGTTTTGAAACTTGGCAAGGCGATCAGCTTGCAGGTGGAATCTTGGGATTGTCGCTGCGCGGCGCATTTATTGGAGAATCGATGTTTTTTTGGATTCCAGATGGATCGAAAGTGGCGATGGTGAAACTGGTTGAACATCTACGATCGCGCAATTTCGTTTTATTTGATGCTCAGATGATGAATCCGCATTTGGAGCGATTCGGTGCTTACGTGATTAACAATCGTGATTATCGGGATTTGTTGCGAAAGGCATTAGAGCGGGAGTGCTCGATCGTTTAATCAAACTGTGGCGACCAGAGATCTTCGACTTTGACTTCCCAGCCGGGTAAGAGATCGGGAACCGTGATGATATCGCCGTTTTGTAGGACGATCGGATCTTCTCCACTGCGACGAATTTCGACCTGTTCTTTTTCTGGGTTGATTAAGATGCCGACTTTGGTTCCGAGTTCAAGAAACTCATCAATTTTGTTTCTGAGCTTCGTGATGCTGTCGGTCGGCGATTTGACTTCAACGGTTAAATCGGGAGCAAGCTCGGCAAAGCTGCGAGGACTGCGGCGTAGACGTTCTGCTTGAACAAATGAAACATTCGGCGCACGAGTATCAGAATTCGGCAAGATAAAGCCAGCAGACGAGCCTGCAACACGCCCTAACCTTCGAGGTCTGACCCAATTTCGCAGTTGAGCCGACATTTCGCTCGCCACTTCATCTGATTCGTATCCTGATGGACTCATAACAATAATTTCCCCATTCACTAGCTCCATTCGATAATCTGGACACTGTGCTTGGAGTGCTTCTAGATCTTTAATGGTGAGTGTCATAGAGCGCGTCAAAAACTCGATCGTTGGATGTCACTACGCTATCACATCCCGCTGTGGCTGCCAGTTTTAGTACTATGTCGTCTTTTGGATCAGGGAGATAGAGTTGCCAAAGAAGATTTGATGTTCGATCGCACTTAAAATGGAATTAATCTGAATGAAAAACAGCACTTTCTATGATAGAGCTCACGTTGCAATTGGATCAAGAACTATTGCAGAAGGTCCGTCAATGGGCGGAAAGCCAAGGGCTATCTGTCAATGAAGCAGGGACTGAACTTTTACGCTCTGCACTAAACTCAGCTTTGATTAGACAGAACGCGGATTCATTGTCGAATGTAGACTCGGACTTAACGCCTTGGACTCAAAGCCTTGTCGGTGTGATAAGCAGTGAAGGTTTTGATGATGAAGCATTGCAGAAGCAGTATCTCGACTATCTAGAGGAAAAATATCAGTGAGACGGGTGTTCTTCGATAATGATGTACTTTTGGATGTCTTCTTACAGCGGCAACCGTATTTCACAACTTCTGCTTCAGCATTGGATCAAGTTGGACGAGGAACGATCGAGGGATTTGTTTCTGGACACGCAATCACGAATCTTTTCTACCTGATGAGAAAGCAATTAGGACGAGATAGAAGTCGAGAATTGCTCTCAATCTTGTTGGTGAATGTTCGGGTAGCGGCGGTGACAGAAGCCGTGATTCAAACTGCGATCGTGAGTCCGATCGCTGATTTTGAAGATGCAGTGACGGATGCAGCGGCTCAGGCGGCGGGGGTTGAGATGATTGTCACTCGCAATACTAAGGATTTTCGTCAAGGTGTCATTCCAGCGATGCTACCGGAAGTCTTTTTACAAGGATTGAGCTAACTGAACTGTGATTGTAAAGGATTCTGGAAAGGCTGATTATGTCATAGAGGATAGTGTCGTCACAAAAAGAGATGAAAAGCTAGGACTGGCTCGTGTTACAGCTCACAAGTCTCTGCGCGAGAGAAGAGAAAGACTCTGAAGACCAAAACCTCGAAGCCCGACCCAAGCCACTCGCCGTGAAATGGTAGGTAGGTGAAGCAGGTAGGTGTCCGTAGGGAGAAGAGATATCAAAATTTACATCAGAATATGATATCCATTCTCGCTCAACTCGCCAACCCACGCGATCACCAAATCGCTCAAACCTCGTACTATAGTCAAATCGCTCAAACCTCGTACTATTATGCTTCCCATCCAGCCGATCTCCCGTCTCGACGTAGATTCGTTTCTGCACACTGAAGCCAAATCTACCATCGCTATACTTCACCCAAAGCCGATCAATTGTTCCCAACTCATCACAAGGAAATTTCTGAGCATCTTCCTCGCGCAACCAACCTTCTTGCTGCCGTCCCATCACCGCACACATAACACGCCGCGTTTCTCGGTCTGCTTTTTTCCATTTCCCAGATTTTAGCATGTCTCGTAAAGGCGCGTAATCCATGCCTTTCTCAGATTGCAAGTCATCTTCAGGTTGTGGCACGGAAACAGATGCCGGAGCCTTCATGGAGGCAGTTTGAGTCATGGACTCACGCGGTTTCACTGCTACAGGTTGAGAAGCCATCGTTTGCTGTTGTTTCCTCTCAGCAACTTGTTTCACCGCTAATCGAATCCCTTTTGCCACGTTTGTTAATGCTTCATCTTCGTTGCTCCAAGACGTGATCGCCTTCGCATCTTTTGGCAGCATCTGTAGCTTGTCAAATGGCGTACCTTCCCAATCACAAGGTCGCAAAATCACTGGAATGACTAGCGCTTCACCCGCTTCATGTCGCGCCATTGCTCGTTTTAGCTCCTCACTCCAGCAGTATTCTGACCTCAGAAACGCAGCACTGACCAGTAGCAGAATGACATCGGCTGTGTTCAAATGTCGATCGATTTCATGCTTCCATTCCTGCCCTGCCTGAATTTGTCGATCGTGCCATTCCTGAATCACATGACTCCGCTTTAATGCACTCAGCGCTTCTGCCACTCGATCGCGTAACGCTTCATCGGTAGTGCATCAAATTAATGTGGGACTGATAAAGTAGAGGCAGATCTCTTCT
>PSLO01000133.1:0-9630 GCA_040289665.1 Leptolyngbya sp. ERB_1_1
TGTTACCGTTTCTAGTTATTCATGCAACAAAGCCGTTATTCATGCAACAAAGCCCAGTTTAAGCTGAAGATCTCTGTGCCGATTCGGGGCGGGTTTAAAGCGATCGCGCGTCAAGGTAAAACAGTTCAAGAGGTTTTCATTCTCACGACGCTGAACCAAGATCAGCTTGAAAGTGCGATCGCTCAATTGCTTAAGTAATACTCAAGAAACTATTCTGCTTGGCGTTGGTTAGAGGCAATCCGATGAAGCGGTAGGCTCAACGCGCAGGAGAAAGTAAGTAAGTAAGAAATTACGGCTGTCCATTTGAGGCTTAACAAACAGGTCGTCCAGTCGGGACAAACCCACTTCTGCGCCCCAATTGCGATGCATTGTACAATCCAATAGGCAAACGCCATCGAAAACAGAACCTCATCCGCGATCTCAGAATCCTCAGTCTGTGTTTGTTTTTGATTGAGTAAAACAAAGAGTCCGAGAACACTAGCGAAGAACGAAGCAAGGTTCAAATAGTCGTGCCAATTTGAATGAGCCATAGTGTGCGTATAAGACAATTTTGAGTCAGGAATCAGTCTAAAGGATGAAACGTGACACCCTCTAGAAAGTCTTACAAATAGCAATATTCGAGCAATTTTTTTAACAAAACTATAGATAGGATTCAGCCAAATTTTTGAATGAATTTGCCGCTTATTTACCACCCTAATTACGTTGCACCATTGCCATTGGATCATCGTTTTCCGATGGAGAAATTTAAGAAACTTTACGAGTTACTTCTAAATGATCGTGTTGCTGATCCCGCTCAGTTTCAGATTCCCGATCGTCCTCCGCAAGCCTGGATCGAACTCGTTCATACGTCCGATTACGTCAATGCTTACTGTACCGGAACGCTTGACCCAAAAGCCCAACGCCGCATCGGTTTGCCTTGGAGTCCTGAGCTTGTCAATCGGACTTGTACCGCAGTTGGGGGAACCATTCTCACTGCTCAGCTTGCTTTGAAACATGGGTTAGCCTGCAATACAGCTGGAGGAACGCATCATGCTTTTCCAAGCTATGGTTCAGGATTTTGTATTTTTAACGATTTAGCGATCGCGTCTCGTGTTCTACAGAAATTGGGACTAGTCGAAAAAATTCTGATCGTTGATCTCGATGTTCATCAGGGTGACGGCACTGCGCTAATTTTTCAATCTGATCCGAGTGTGTTTACCTTTTCAATGCACTGTGAGGTGAACTTCCCAGGCACAAAGCAACAGAGCGATTTAGATGTTCCGTTAGCAGAAGGCATGGAAGATGATGAATACTTGCAAACTTTGGCGCAGTATTTGCCCGATTTATTATCTGAAGTGAAGCCAGATTTGGTGCTGTACGATGCTGGCGTTGATCCGCATTTGGGCGATCGTTTAGGGAAACTCGCGCTGACGGATTCTGGCTTATACCGTCGAGAAATGCAAGTCTTAACAACCTGTGTTTCGCAAGGGTATCCGGTTGCTTGTGTGATTGGCGGCGGGTATGCCGAAGATATGGAAGCGCTGGTTTATCGTCATTCGATCGTGCATCGGGCTGCGAGTGACGTATTTCGGCAATATCGGCTGTAATGAAACTTTTAAGGAAATCAACGATCTCACCGTGAAGCCTTTCGTAAATCACCCCGAATCATTATGCTTCTCAATCATTGATCGCTTGTTCCAGCAATTTTTCTTACGATCGCTACAACGATCCTTCCGCCTACAGTTTCGTTTTCCATTCCTGTTGCAGCTTCCCCTGTCCGTGAAGTCTCGATTTCTCGTATGGGCATGGGTGGCATCAAACTCGGCATGAAAGGCGCTGAGGTTCAGCGCAAATGGGGTAAACCTTTGCGAGTAAAAGCTGAGAAGTCTGCCTGCTGCGGTGTGCTGCTGTATTGGCAGTATCCGGATCTCGAAGTTTGATTGGAAGTGCCAGAAGGTGCAAATCAAGACCGCAACGCATCGGTCTATTCGATTTCAACCCGAAGTGCCAAAATTACCACGTTAGAAGGGGTTCGAGTTGGCGATCGACGCAGTAAAGTAGCCCGAATTTACGGTGAACCTTATGTTAGCGAGACAAATGACAGATTCTTTTACAGCAACAACTCATACGCTTCGAGGTTGATGTTTCGATTTGAAAACGATCGCGTTGTCGAAATCAGCGCAAACGCTCAGTTGAGTTAACTCTATTGACGAAAAATCACTGGAACTTTTACTCTGACGAAGCATCAATAAGTGCAGTGGTGGTCTTAGAAAAATGAAAATAATCATTCGGAACACAGTCTTCGTTACCCTGTTGTTTCTCTCGGCAACGCTATCGGCTCAAGCACAGCAATCGCAGCGATCGCAGCCTCGTTCGTTCAATTTTCAATGTAGTCAGGGCAAACAGTTTCGCGCCACTTTCTTCAACGATCGAGCATTGGTCAGATTTGACAATCGGCGCTTGATCTTCATGCGCCAAGTTCCGAGCGGTTCTGGCATTCGGTATCAATCTGGTCAATACACCCTATCGAGCAAGGGAAATCAGGCGAATATTACTCAGAACGACCAGCCCGTCTATCAAGACTGTACAACGATGTCTCCTACTCCATCTGCTGCTGTGACTGGTACGGTAACTTATCGTGAGCGCATTGCTTTACCACCGAATGCGATCGTCAAAGTTCTGCTTCAAGATACGAGTCGGGCGGATGCGCCTGCGGTGACTCTGGCAGAACAAACGATTCAAACTCAAGGACGACAAGTTCCGATTCCGTTCACATTAGAATACGACCCGTCAAAAATTCGCGAAGGCAATACCTACACGGTTCGCGCTCAAATTTTAGTGGATGGGCAACTCCGCTTTGTCAGTGACACAAGCTACCCAGTTTTGACGAATGGCAACCCGTCACAGGTTGAGATTTTAGTGCGATCGGTAAGCCCATCTAGGTAAATTTAACCAAAATGAAACCGGAGTTCGCAAAGGGCTGACATCGGTTTTATTTTGGTTAAATTTCCAGATTCAACTAACCACCGCAGGCGACTCAAACTTATAACCGACTCCCCGAACCGTTTGAATCAAAGCAGGCTGACTCGTATCGATCTCAATCTTTTTCCGAATCTGTCCGATATGGACATCCACTACCCGCTGATCGCCTACGTATTCGTAATCCCAAACCTCCTGAATCAGTTCAGCCCGTCGCCAAACTCGACCCGGATGCGCTGCCAAAAAGTGGAGCAAATCAAACTCCAACGCCGTCAGTAGCACGATTTCATCATTGAGTTTCACTTCTCGCCGTACCGGATCGATCATCAATCCTCCGAACGCGAGACATTGCTGCTCAGTCGGTGTTATGATTCGCTGACGTTTGAGAATGGCACCCACTCGTCCGCCCAGTTCCACCAAGCTAAACGGTTTTGTAATGTAATCATCTGCGCCTTGAGCGAAGCCACGAACTTTATCTGCCTCATCGGTGCGGCTTGTCAGCATTAAAACAAACACATTCGTGCGGCTCTGCATCTCTTGGCACAGGGAGTAACCATTCGCGTCCGGTAAATTCACATCTAAAATCACCAGATCAGGGTTAAATTGTTCAAACACCTGCATCGCGGATTTACCATCTTCCGCAGATTCCATCTGGTAGCTTTGCTTGGTAAGGAAACGATGAACGAGATTCCGAATCGCCGGATCATCGTCCACGACGAGTATCTTGGCTGGAGCCATGACCATAACCTTGCACTAAAAATAAATTGAGAAGAACAAACGATCGAGAGGCAAAAGAGAAAATCTCTAATTCTGCTTTACAGAGAAGAAACTTGTCATCAGCAATAGTATGCCTCAGCTTTTGAATAGAATATCCTGGTTTTATAAAGTTTCCGCAAATTTACGGTCGAATCTAAATCAAAAGTAGGAATTACGTTCGTGCGTCACGGAGAATGGGACAAAACAGTTCGATCGCGAAAACTATCTCAAGTCGGCATCACATCGTCTACACTCTAGTTGTAATCCCCCACGCAGCTAGGTTACTTTGGTAGAGAAGGTGGAGTAACAAGCCCATGAGTGCCCAAAGCCCGTATGAAAAGTTAGGCGTTTCTGAAGGTGCGACGTTTGAAGAGATTCAAACCGCTCGCGCCCGATTGGTTGAAGAACTGGCAGGCGATCAGCGAAAAATCTCGGAAGTTGAAGCGGCATATGATTCTGTGCTGATGGAGCGCTTGCGCTTGCGGCAGGAAGGAAAAATCAAAGTGCCCGATCGCATTCGTTTTCCAGAGAAATTAGTACAGGCGACTCCGACTGAAACTCCCGCACCAACCGCTAAATCGAATCAGTGGCTGTCGAGTCTAATTGATCAGCCGAGCGTTCAAGATATTGCTTTCCCTGCCGTTGGAATGGCGGGATTAGGAGCACTGGTTTATTTCTATCCAACCGATCAAGTGCTGCAAATCGCGATGGCACTGGCGACAGGTACGACGCTGTATTTTCTCTACCGCAAAGAACGGAAGCTCGGACGAGCAATTCTGCTTGGCGTGACAGGCTTGCTGTTGGGATTCGCGATCGGGGGTGTGGCATATACGCTCTTGCTGCCTTCTTTGCCGTGGTTGCCCTCGAATGAAATTGTGATCAGTTTGGTGACTTTTCTGGTTTTATGGTTGGTCAGTAGCTTTACCAAATAATTTCTAATGGCGGCTGAGCAATTCCAGAAAAGCGATCTTAATTGGCAAATTCAGCAGTTTTTCCGACAGGCGGGCGAGTGGATCGAGTTGCGATTCCCCCAGATTCAGCCGCCGAATGTTCCTGATGCGCCAGATTGGCGATTTCCGTCTTGGTGGTTAGAAGCGGGTTTCTGGGTAATTGTCAGCCTTGCCGCGCTTTGGTTGGGGTTTCAAATTTGTCTCTGGGTTCGCTCTTATTTGGCTCGCAATCAATCTGAAATTGCAAAGTTTCTCGATCGCGGTTCCACTCAAGCCGAAAAAGAGCGAACGATTGCAGGTTGGGTAAGATCCGCTCAGGAATTTCAACAGCAGGGAAATTACCGAGAAGCATCCAGAGCGCTCTACATGGCAATGCTGCAACGGTTGAATGAGACAAAGCTGATTCCTACGGATAAGACTCGTACCGATCAAGAATATTTGCGCCTCGTTCAACTTTTGCCACAAGCCGAGTCGTATCAAATGCTACTCGAAATTCACGAACTGCTTTGTTTCAGTCATACGCCGATTTCAGCGGAAATGTTCGATCGAGTCCAACGCGCGTATGGCAACATTGAACGCGCGACCCTCGATATGGCGAAAATGGCGTAATGAAGAAACTCGATCGACGTTTAGTATTTGGGCTGATTGCGATCGCGGTGATTATTGCGCTGACGCTATTTATCGCGCCAAGAAGCAACCGAATTACCAGCGGTTCTACGTTTAGTCGTTCTCCAGACGGTTATGGAGCTTGGTATGCCTATATGCAGCGACAAGGAACACCCATCGAGCGATGGCGCAAGGCTCCGAACGCGATCGACCAAATCACTGAAACGGGAAACACGATGATTCAAGTCGATCCGTCTGGGATTGGAATCGCGAATCCTGATGAGAAATGGATCGATCGCGGCAATACCTGGATTGTTTTGGGAATAAGTAATCTCGCGGCAACTGAGGCAGGATTTTCAACCCAGCATCAAAGCGATCAAGGATTAGTCAAAATCGAAACGTCTAGGCGGCTTATAAGTGACGAAAGAGTGAAGCGGCTTATAACTGACAAAGGAGGGAAGCGGATTTTAGGCGATCGCTTTGGGTCGATCGTTTGGGAAGTGAAACAAGGAAAAGGGCGAATTATTTATGCAGTCACTCCTTTTCTTGCTGCCAATGCCTATCAAGATCAGCCTGGAAATTTCCCGTTCTTAGCGCAGTTGGCGACTGGGCGGAAGATTTTGATTGACGAATATTCGCATGGTTACCGTGATGAAACTGCCAAAACGGAAAGGACTCAAACTTGGGCGGATTATTTGATCAGAACGCCTTTATCTGTGGTGTTGCTGCAAGCGATCGTCATTGCACTCGTTCTAATCTGGGCAAAGAATCGAAGATTCGGACAGGCGAAATCGATCGAAAACCCGTGTGTGAACGATAGTGAGGCGTATACGCAAGCGTTAGCGGGTGTGTTGTACAAAGCGGGACGGAGTGAGTTTGTGGTCGATGTGGTGGGGCGCGAGGAGCAATTGCAGATTCAGCGATCGCTGGGTATTGGGGGCGGACTGGTCGATCGAGAAGCTTTGATCAATGCGTGGGTGCAACAAACTGGAAGACCCGCCGCAGAACTGGCGCAACTTTTCCCAGACAAACAGCGATTGAGTGAGCAAGAGTTAATCAAGTGGCTGGCTCAGGTTCGGGAAATTAAACAACACCTTCCAAGCTAAATTTGACCACGATCGGAATTAAAGCGATGAGCGAAACGATTAACTTTTATCATCTAAATAAGCCTTACGGTTTCTTCTCGAACTTTGCCCGTTACAAAATCGAACTCAAGGGTAAAACCTGGGCGACTTCAGAACATTATTTTCAAGCTCAGAAGTTTGTCGGGACTTCGCATGAAGAGGAAATTCGTCAAGCCCAAAGTCCGCGCGAAGCAGCAGAGATGGGACGCGATCGACAAAGACCCCTACGCCAAGATTGGGAAGCCGTAAAAGACGATGTAATGCGCGAAGCCCTCTACGCCAAATTTACCCAACATCCTGACCTCAAGCAAAAGCTGCTCGACACAGGGGATGCAGTGTTAGTTGAACATACGCGAAATGACACCTATTGGGGTGATGGCGGAGATGGCACTGGTCGAAATATGTTGGGGCAGTTGTTAATGGAAATTCGCAAGCGACTTCGGAATGAGATAGCGAACGAATCTGCTTCAAATTGAGGAACTTCCGAAATCAGATTTCTGAATTAATATGATTGTGCCCTAGTTACCCGGTTAGGTTATATGTCCGACTTGCAAGCGACATTTTCTCGTCTTAGACAAGCCCTCGATCAAATTGTGGTTGGTCAGACTGCATTGGTGCAACAGCTTTTAGTCGCGCTCCTAGGGGGCGGTCATGTGATTTTAGAAGGGGTTCCGGGGACTGGGAAAACACTGCTCGTTAAAGTAATGGCGCAACTTGTACGATCGGAGTTTCGCCGCGTACAACTCACCCCGGACATTTTGCCATCCGATATTTTAGGCACGAATATCTTTGATCTCAACACCCGCAGCTTTTTGCTGAAAAAAGGTCCTGTTTTTACGCAGATTCTATTAGCGGATGAGATTAACCGAACGCCGCCAAAAACTCAATCCGCACTGCTCGAAGCAATGGAGGAACAGCAAGTCACACTCGATGGTGAAAGCTTGCCGCTGTCCGACTTTTTCTGGGTGATCGCGACACAGAACTCACTTGAGTTTGAAGGCACGTATCCCTTACCAGAGGCGCAACTCGATCGCTTTTTATTCAAACTGATGGCAGGATATCCCGATCCAGTGGCTGAGAAAAAAATGCTGCTAAATCATCAGGCAGGATTTCAAGCAAAACGGCTTGATTTAGAGAAGATTAAGCCCCTGGCATCGGTGGAAGAGATTTTGCAGGCGCGACAGTTGGTACGATCGCTAACCGTCGAGGAACCAATTCTCGATTATTTGCTATCTGTGGTTCAGAAAACTCGTCAACACCCCGATCTAGTTTTAGGAGCCTCTCCGCGATCGGCGGTGGCATGGCTAAATGTCAGTAAAGCAAACGCTTGGTTAGCAGGTCGCAAGTATGTAACTCCAGATGACATTAAAGCGGTTGCATCTCCATTGTTACGGCATCGATTGATTCTACGTCCTGAAGCTCAGTTAGATGGAGTGGGAGTAGATGCGGTGATCAATACAGTTCTCAATCAAGTTCCTGTGCCCAGATAACTATGATTCCTTCGCGCCGAACTTACGGATTATTGTTGCTGGGTGGTGCGATCACTGCTGTGATTTTCTTGTTCAATCCTGCAGGGTCGCTCGCAGCATTGTTATTGTTTGATTTGATTGTTCTTGGACTCACGATTTGGGACAGTTCGCGAGTAAAACTGCATCGAGTGAACGTCGATCGACAAGTGGCATCAAGGTTGTCGATCGGGCGAGATAACTTAGTGAGTCTCACGGTTGAATCGGGAGCGCGATCGGCGGAAGTGCGGATTTATGACAAATATCCGATCGCGTTTTTGGTTTCATCGATGCCGTTAGCAATGAAGCTTGCACCGAACATTAAACAAGAGCTTTCGTACACGGTGAATCCTTCCTATCGGGGTGAATATCATTGGAAAGAAATTCAAGTACGTCAATTGAGTCCGTGGCGATTAGCTTGGCACAATTGGAAGATTCCGCAGGATCAAAAAGTTGCCGTTTATCCAGATTTGATTGGACTACGATCGCTCTCGATTCGATTAACTCTAGAATCATCTGGATCAATTCGTCGCGCTCGTCGATTGGGCATTGGGACAGAGTTTTCTGAGCTTCGAGAATATGGAATTGGCGATGATCCACGATTTATTGATTGGAAGGCAACTGCACGACGGGGACAGCCTTTAGTTCGAGTGTTAGAGCCAGAACAAGAGCAGACTTTGATCATTTTGCTCGATCGAGGTCGATTGATGACTTCGCAGGTGAAAGGATTGGCACGATTTGATTGGGGATTGAATGCAACATTAGCGTTAGCGTTGGCGGGACTGCATCGAGGTGATCGAGTCGGGGTTGGTATATTCGATCGACAAGTCCAAACTTGGATTCCGCCAGAACGCGGGCAAGCTCATTTGAATCATTTAATCGAACGTTTAACGCCGATTCAACCAGAGATTTTAGAACCTGATTATCTCGGTGCTGTCACAACTTTGGTCAATCAACAAGCTCGACGCGCTTTAGTCGTTGTCATTACCGATATCGTTGACAGTACTGCTTCTTCAGAATTACTTTCAGCATTGGGAAGATTGACACCGAGATATTTACCGTTCTGTGTGACGTTGCGTGATCCACAAGTTGATCAACAAGCGCACACGGTTACAGAAGATCTCCCTTCGACTTATGAGAGAGCCGTTGCACTCGATTTAATTGCTCAACGACAGATTGCATTCAGTACATTAAAACAGCGCGGTGTCTTGGTGTTGGATGCGCCTGCGAATCAGATTACGACGGAATTGGTCGATCGATATTTGCAGCTAAAAGCCAGAAATCAGCTTTAGAACCTCAGAACATGGAACGCTTGCCACAAGCACCACGAGTCATCTTGGCATTCAATCATAATTTACAGGCAAGCATGAAAGAGCGCTTACAGCAGGAGTTCCCCAGCAGAAACAACGCTATTGTTGGACTGCATCCACGACTTCGCGATAAATCTGCGTTCGATCAAACGAAGCAACTAGCATTTTCATTGCTTCTTCAGGATCGTCTGTATTGCTGAGTTGCCGAGCTTGGTTCTCAAGACGTGCCTGAAACTGCTCACTCCATTCTAGAAATCTGGGATTACTTAACATTGATAGTAGAAGTCGATTTCCCTGATTGATCTGAGCGATGGGAGCTTCGGGACTATTAGGAAAAACGTATTTCCTAATATATCCAATTGCAATACTTCGGACAGTATTAGGCAGCAATCACACCGTGAGAGCGTAAGGATTCATAGTT
>PSLO01000134.1:0-9618 GCA_040289665.1 Leptolyngbya sp. ERB_1_1
TGGTAATTTAGAAGATGTGGTAATCCCTAGATTACGGGTTTCTGCTCCTCTCCTCCAGTTTTGTCAGTCAATCAGGGTAATGTCTGATGTTGATGCCGCATCCATTGGCATAACTCTAAGCCTGACACTCTTGGTAGTGTCCAACTTAAAATGACCAGTGTGTAGCTTACCCGCTGATTCTCTAGGTAGATCCAAGCCTCAGTGCCGTTCATTGCCCAGTCAACAATATAGGCTCGATGACTCAAATTTTGTTTGATAGTAGCACCCAACACCGGATCATTTTCAGCCAATAATAGCCGCACAAAAAAGCTATCTCCTAACGAAGATGATTACAAGGGAACATTCGCTATCGCAGGACTGGCACTGTCAAAACACGCCCCTATGCCTCTGAAACGAGCCTTGGAAGCAGTAGGAGTCATCAGCGTCTTCCACAGTCACCGCTGCTAGTTCAACTAGATCATGAACAATCAGCAGTTGCAATCACGGTTTTGGCAAACCCCATTGCCCTCTTTCCGCCAAAACTAGAAAACATTATGGTGAGCGATCGCTCATCTGAAGGATCGATCTCAGGTTTTATAGCTCATTGTCGATTCAGAAGGTGATTCACCAATCAGTCCTGGTAAATGACTGAACTTAATGCTAGATTCAACTGATGGATAAAACCAAACGTTCTTTTATGTCAAACCAATAGGCTGAATCTATTAGTCAGTGTTTAGCAGAGGAGTGGCTTAAAGTTTTCCGTAGCTAGGCTCAATCTTCGGCTTTCAATTGAGTACCTTGCTGCACTAAAAGAGTTTGATAGATTGAAACTATTGAATTAATTGAAAAAAACGTTTGCTTCTATTAATTATTTCACCTATTCTGAAGGTGTGAAAGACAAGAATTTAATCTAAAACAGAACGGAGACCTTCATCATGGCGACAGACGACAATACCAACTATGATGCTCACATTACTCCAGCTGAGACGGCTGCTCGCCAAGCTAGGGAAGGAAAGAATTTTGGTCACATTTCTCATGAAGCTGAGCAGACTGACGACGGTGCCATTCATACAACGGATGGCTATACCGTAGATCGTGAAGGGCTACTCAACAACTACGCGATTGAACCAGAAATGTACGTCAATGTTCCTGGGGATCTGCGCCAACAAGAGGCACAGCTTACAGCAGAACGCGCTCATCAGTTGCACGACCGATCTAAAAATGAGGACGGCAAGTTGACAACAGAGCATGATTTGCGGCACCAAGAACCGGAGCTGATCTAGCGTATCCAGGGTTCAGCAGGGGCGAATGACCTTAATGTTACGTCTTCTGTTTAACCTAAATCCCATCGTTGTTTTGAGGCAAAAGCAAACTCTATGCATAGTCCCGATCAACTCAAACAAACGACTTTCGCAGCAGGATTGAGTGCTGAGGAACTATATCTGCAAATCTGGGAGCGTGAGCAAGCACACACCCAAACGCGTTGGAATGTTACCACTTTTTTTGTCAGCATTAGTTTTGCCATCTTTGGTTTCTCGCTGCAAACGGTGAACTCACCTGTACCCCCGATCGTTTCCCACAGTGTTGCTTTAGCGATCTACTGGTTTGCCTTCGTTTTATTCTGGCGATTTAACAGTTTTACAAACTGTTTACGAGCTTATCTACGGGAAATGGAAGCAGCAGGACGTGTAGAAATTAACGTGCAAACCAGAGTTAACGCAGCGATGAGAGGACAGTACAGCAAATGGCTTTCCACCCTGAATCTGCTGCTGTATTTTGGCATTCTGTATTCTGTGGCAGTTGGTTTGTTGTGGTGGCAACGAGTGGGTTAGCGCTGGATTCAACTTTTCAATGGCGTGATTTCTAATCACTTTCATGCAAAATAATGACTCTAAGAGGTTCATTCGATGATTACTAACAAAGCTCTATTACGATCGATACTTTCTTCAGGTTTGCTAGTGTTTGTGCTCACTCTAAGCGTTGCTTGTGCTAACACCTCGCCTGGTCAAACGGAGTCGGGGTATGGCACTGCTCCTGGCTCACCCTCTAGCCCAACAGTGAGTTCTACTACCACTGCTCCACTCACAAAGGCAGGCACTTTAGCTCAAGACCATTGGTCAGCGATCGCTAAGGGCGACTTAACGCAGGTGATGTCTCAATACAGCGAGTCTCCATCGCTGCAATGGATAGGTGGACCTTTAGCAGGTGAGTATCAGGGTAAAGAGAAGATTCAGGGAGTATGGCAGAAGTTTATTAAAACTCAAGCACCGCTCAAAACTACGATCGCTCAAGTCAAAAGCACTTCTGGAGAACAAGGTGCAGAGACCATAACGGCATTGATTACGTTTAGCAATGCAAAGACTCAAATCCCGGTTGACTACACGTTGGTCTACAAACCCATTTCTGGTAGTGATCAAATTACCAAGGAAACCTGGAAGATTGTCAAGCCATAGCGGTTTGGATCGTTTCTTACCTACCCTGTGTGATCGCTTACAGATATCTTGCAATCACTTTGGGTAGGTTCACAAATTTTTAGCTTTCATTATGATGAGCCGAGTACCCAGAATAAAAATCGAGATGATACCAATTTTACGGTTTGTAGTGGTTCTACTAGCTGTAGCGATCGCGATTCCCGCCTTTGCCAAGATGCCAATGCACCATACTTCAGTTGATATGGCGTTCGATCAAGCAATGAGTTCAATGCACGCTGCAATGGCTCATGTTCCCATGACGGGTAAGCCTGATACTGACTTTGCTGCCATGATGATTCCACATCACCAAGGCGCGATCGACATGGCAAAAATTGAGTTGCAATATGGCAGCGATCCACGATTGAAACGACTGGCGCAAGAAATTATTGTTACTCAACAATCAGAAATTGAGCTGATGCAGCTTGTGCTCAAACATCCTCAAACTTTCACGCCCACATCAAAGTAAGTTGAAAAAAATGATACAGCCTCGAATCATTACCTCTATCACCATTATCACCATTTCTCTACTACTGAGTTTTGGTACTGCTGCCTTTGCGGGTCAGGTTCCAAACGCCGCTTCTGCCCCTGACATTCCTTTAAGCGGACGCGATCGGGTCTATACAGCCGATCAAACGTCCAATACAGTTTCTGTATTTAAGCCTCAAACCAACAAATTGTTGGGGGTGATCCGGCTCGGTGAAGAGACTCCGATGAATTTGAGCGCTTTGTACAAAGGTCAATTGCTGGTGCATGGTTTAGGCTTTGCTCCAGACCATCGCACCTTAGCTGTCGTCTCGGTTGGCTCAAATTCAGTGACCTTTATTGATACCCAAACTAATCAGGTGAAGCACACAACTTATGTAGGGCGATCACCCCATGAAGCCTTCTTCACTCCCGATGGGCGCGAGGTTTGGGTCACGATTCGGGGCGAAGATTACGTGTCTGTTTTGGACAGTCAAACCTATCAAGAAAAGCAGCGTATCAAGGTCGGCAACGGACCAGGGATGACCATCTTTCGTCCCGATGGCAAGCTTGCTTTTGTCTGCTCCAGCTTTGTGCCAGAGACGAAAGTGATTGAAGTCAGCAGTCATCGTGTGGTGGCAACGGTGAAGCAAGATTCTCCCTTCTGTCCTAACATTGCTGCAACACCAGACGGCAAGCAGGTATGGTTTACCCTGAAGGACACAGGAAAAACTCAGGTGATTAGTGCAGAAGCACCATTCAAGACGATCGCCATCTTGAAGACTGGAGCGATTACCAATCATGTCAATTTTGTTAAAAATCAGAACGGACAATTTGCTTATGTCACGATCGGGGGCGAAAATACGGTGAAGGTTTTTACCACTACAAACACACCAAAGCTGGTAGCAACAATTCCTACGGGCGAGCTGCCGCATGGTCTTTGGACTTCGGGTGACGGCACGCGAGTCTATGTCGCGCTGGAAAATGGTACGGGTGTGACGGCGATCGATACCCTAACCAATCGAGTGATCGCTACCATTCCAGGTGGGCAGTCCGCTCAAGCGCTGGTGTATATTCCCAATGCTGTACCACAAGGGGATGGTCTGGCGCATCTGGAACCGTTGGGCAAGTCTGGTTTGTCAGCCCATCTGGTGTTGGAAGCGCCCGGTGCGTCTGCCAAACAGCCTGTGACCACCGTGACGGTGAACAATCAAGGCTTAATTGATTTACTAGAGGCAGCAGTGACCGGACTCGAACCCAAGAGTCTGTATCAGTTGGCGTTAGCAGAAAGCCCCAACGTGCCCTACGGTAAGTTGCAGCCCTTGTCGAACTTTATGACCGATGCCACTGGAGCAAAAGTTGTGACCACGATCGGACCACTGCGTCAAGTTGTTGCCGACCATGCAGGCGCGTCCATTCGATGTTATCTTGTCATTGTGCCCATACGCGATGGTGTGGCAGGGATGCCCGTGCAGGTGCAGCGTTAGCCAGCGTAGAAGTGCAATCAACAGAAGCAATGACCGACAGCGCCGCTTGACACTTGATGAACTTAGGGAGGCAGGCATGGACTTTTTGTCAGATACCGTCGTGTTATCACGCATGCAGTTTGCTCTTACAGCCATCTTCCACATTTTGTGGCCTATTCTCACAACGGGGATGGGCATTTATCTGGTTGTGGTTGAAGGGTTGTGGTTGAAGACGCGTCAGCCAGACTATTACTATCATGCTCGCTTCTGGTCGAAATTATATGTGTTGAATTTTGGCATTGGCGTAGCATCAGGACTGCCAATGGAGTTTCAATTTGGCACAAACTGGGCACCGTTTTCAGAAGCGGTGGGTGACTTTTTCGGCAGCATTTTGGGCTTTGAAGCGTCGATGGCATTCATGCTGGAAGCCGGTTTTCTGGGCATTATGCTGTTTGGCTGGGAGCGGGTGAACCCCAAAATTCACTATTTCGCTACCATCATGGTCGCTTTTGGCGCGAACCTCTCTACCTTCTGGATTTTGATTGCCAACTCCTGGATGCAAAGTCCGGCGGGAGGGGAAATGGTGAACGGTAAGTTTGTCGTTGCTGATTATTTTCAAGCGATGTTCAACCCGTTTGTAGCAAGGAGTGTGTCGCACATGTTCTTTGCTACGCTGGAAACTTCTCTGTTTGTGATTGGCGGTATTAGCGCCTGGTATATTCTCAACCAGCGGCATGAAGCTTTCTTTTCCCGCTCGTTCAAAATTGTCCTGGCAGTCGCGATCGTTGTCACGCCCTTGCAAATCTATATTGGACATCTCAGCGCGGAACAGGTGGCCCACTATCAACCCACCAAACTGGCAGCAATGGAAGCCAAATGGGAAACTAGCCCTGCCGGAAAGCCTGCTCCCTGGAGCGTTTTGGCGCTGCCAAATAACAAGACTGAACAAAATGATTGGGAAGTTGCTATTCCGAACGGCTTGGGCTACATCCTGGAGTTCAAAAAAAATCTTTCTGAACCTGTTCTGGGGTTGAAGGAGTGGAAACCAGACGATCGCCCCCGGATGGTGGGTTTGATTTATTACTCGTTCCGGATCATGAGCGGCATTGGGTTTTTCCTAGCTGGCTTGATGGCAGTCAGCGTGATGCAATGGCTGCGCGGGAAACTCTCACCAACGGCGATCGCGCAACAAAAATGGCTGCTGCGAACCTGGATTTTTGCGGCTCCTCTGGGTTACATTGCCGTGGAAACAGGCTGGATTGTCCGCTGCGTTGGGCGGCAACCCTGGTCTGTTTACGGGCAACTTCGCACAGCAGACGGAGTCTCACACCTGCCTCCGGGCGAGGTTTTAACCTCTTTGCTATGCTTTGTTGGCATTTACACCACCTTGTTGGTTTGTGCGTTCTTCTTTGGCAGTCGCATTATTCGTCAAGGTCCCAATTTCGCTCTACCGATCCCTGGTATGGCAAGCCAGCCTGCGGTAGACACTGCACCGGCTGAGTTTGTCCCTGATCAACGTCCAGTTGAGGCGCAGCAGTAGCATGATGGCAAATCTGGAACACTTTCTGGCTCAAGTTTGGTTTGTGATTCTCGCGCTCTTCTTATTTCTCTACGTCATGTTAGACGGCTTCGATCTCGGCGTTGGCATTCTGTCGCTTACCAGCTCCAATGAGGAGCGACGTGGGATGCTGATGACCAGTTTGGGAAACGTTTGGGATGCGAATGAAACCTGGCTGGTGTTGATGGGCGGTGCTTTGTTTGGTGCGTTTCCGCTCGCCTATGGCACGATTTTGAATGCGCTGTATCTGCCGATTTTTGGGATGCTGTTTGGCTTGATCTTCCGAGCGGTCGCGTTTGAGTTTCGGGAGCATTCCACTAACAAGGTCTTTTGGAATGTGGCGTTTGGGGTCGGTAGCTTTCTGGCAGCGCTCTTTCAGGGGTTTGCTTTGGGCAGCATTTTGGAAGGAATTACGGTGGATGATGCGGGTCACTTCAGCGGCGGTCTCTGGGACTGGCTTGATTGGCGATCGCTGCTGGTCGCCTTGACCTTGATTCAGGGCTATGTGCTCATTGGCTCCACCTATCTCATCTTAAAAACGGAAGGCGAACTTCAGACTTCTCATTACCGCACGGCAAAAATTGCTGCCTGGACGACGCTGCTGGGTGCAATCTTAATGACGATCACCCTGCCAGTCGTCTACGAAAACGTCAGAATCAAACTGTTTCATCAGCCAGAAGTCTACATCTTTGCTCTGATTCCTGCACTGGGTGTGCTGTTAATTGGATTGCTGCTCAGAAGCCTGAACCGTCAACAAGAAGCAACCCCGCTGCTTTGGACGATACTCCTTTTTCTGCTGACCTTTGTTGGACTAGGATTCGTTGTTTTCCCGACCATTATTCCTCCCAGCATCACCATTTATCGAGCTGCCGCTGCACCCAGCGCCTTGGTCTTCATGCTGGTTTTCATTGGGTTGCTCATTCCCATCATGCTGTTCTATAACATCTACAATTACATCGTGTTTCGGGGGAAAGTTGCTGGCGGCTTCTATGGGGAATAGTCGTTTAGCCTGACTTGCTTTTTTGAGGCTTTTCAGTTAGTATAGATGTCATGTGATGAGGCTCACTGTCTGGTTCATCCAGAAAACCGCCCCCCGGCTGACAGTCTCTACTCCAACGCTACAGTGTGTTGCTTGCCGCCGAGACAAAACGACTTGGCAACTCGCGATCGCGGCACTAACGGAATGTTGGAGACGAGTCAACCAATGAAGAGGGGCAAAATTTTGGAACTAATGCATTTCAATCAAAGACTGGTGGCTCCCTTAGCCGTGAGCCTGGGCGCAATTGCCGGAGCCTTGAGCCGCTACTACCTGACTATTGACTGCAACCAATGGCTAGGAACTGCTTTTCCCTACGGCACGTTTTTGATCAACCTTTCGGGTGCTCTAGTGATGGGCTTTTTTACAACGCTGGTGTTGGAGCGGATTGAAACGTCTCCTGATATGCGCCGCTTGATTGCTGTCAGCTTCTTAGGGTCATACACAACGTTTTCGACCTACGAGCTGGATGCTGAAAGACTGCTAGTTGAAGGGCGTTGGGAGATCACATCATTGTATTGGTTTGGCACCGCTACACTAGGGATGCTGTGTTTGGAATTTGGAGGCTTTTTGGCTAGGAGACTGCCGTGAATAACTGGGAACGACTGACCATTTACGTGAATGAATCTGACCATTGGCAGGGCAAACCGCTATTTTTGGCACTTGTGGAGACTGCCCGGCAGCATCAACTGGCTGGAGCAACTGTGGTGAGAGCAGCGGAAGGATATGGCGTACGGCAACATCAGCAAATTCACACTGATCGCATGATGGAGTTGGCAGACTTGCCTATGATCGTCACGATTATTGACTCCACAGAGGCGATCGCCCAATTTCTTCCGGTGGTGCTAGCAATGGTTAAGGTTGGGTTGACCACACAAGAGAGTGTAAATGTGGTTCATCATGCACCGATTAATTAAACGCACTCACTAAGTTCAGGGATGTTTAGCATGAATATAGGGATTTTTGTCACTGTCCTCAGTGGTGCTAGCGTGGAATTTTTTGAAACTGCCGCCATCGCCTATGCGATCGCCCGTTCTGGCTATCCACGTGAAGCCATTTGGGGCACCCTTTCAGGTCTAGTCGCTGTGGGCGGAGCCGCCGCAATTTTGGGAACTAACTTGCAGCTTATTCCACTTCATTTCTTACAAATTTTCATCGGGTTACTGTTGTTATGGTTTGGCTGGGGCTGGTACAAAAAATCAATCTTACGGCAAGCAAAACACCGACGAGCTGGGTGGGTCACTGATCCCTTGGAAGCGGAAGGCATTCAGCTAGAAACCCAGCATCAACGCTTTAGCCGCTTCAACTTTATTGTCATGTTCAAAAGTGCGGCTCTAGAAGCTCTGGAAGTCGCACTAGTGGTTTTACCCTTGAGCTTGGCATCGAGATCTTGGACAGAAGGACTCACTGCTACTGGTTTAGCCCTACTGCTCACGGTTGGTTTGGTAGCAACGCTACACGGCTATCTGGTCAAAATCCCAGAAGTGTTACTGAAGCTGGGAGCAGGAATCTTGCTGCTATCGTATGGTACGTTCTGGTTGGGAGAAGGCTTAGGCTTAGAATGGTGGCTGGGAGATGGGATGATGTTGATTCTGTTCGGAACTTATAGCCTAATCAGTATGCTCGCCATTCGTCTGATCGCCACTAGACAGGCAAGCAGCAGCCAGCGTCTTAATGAGGTTTGCATGAGTACGTTAGAGCGTCTAACCATTTACATCGGTGAGTCCGATCAATGGCAGGGTCGAAATGTCTATATGGCATTGGTGGAAGAAGCCCGAAAGCAGGGACTGGCAGGAGCGACCGTCACTAGGTGCGTGATCGGTTACGGTAAGCGTCAGCACCACAAGCTGCAAAAGGCGACCCTATTTGAACTATCCTCAGACTTACCAATGATCATAACCATTCTTGACTCGGCAGACGCGATCGCGGCTTTTCTACCGCTTGTGCAAGACATGGTTCAGGCAGGCATAGTGGTTCAAGAAACCGTTAACGTGATTCGTCACCCAACCGCTGTTCTCTAAGCAACTGGAGGTAGCTTCGCTACTCGCGATCGAAACTCCACCGTCTCCACAACCTTAACCGCTTTCTAACGGTTATCCCTTTAATGCTAGTTGACCTGCACTGCAACGGGATACAATTTTTCTACTACTTCGCAGTTATACTATTCCTGCCAATAGCTCCTTGGTGGGATGTGTGAAAGGTAGTCCGATTTTGAATCAAGATAAAAATAGCCATCGTTACTAGAAAGTAGCTGAAGCTTTTCTGAAGTAATTGTGCTGCAACGAATCGGGTTAGGTACACGCCCACGAGGGTTCCTAGTGCCGATGCCAGTGTGAAAGAAGCCATTAAATGCCAATCTAAAGTGACATGGTTGAGATAACCGAGAAAGCCCGTAACAGAGTTTAAACCAATAATCACCAGTGAAGTTCCAACGGCTTCTTTAATGGGGGTGTTTACCAATAAAACCAAAGCTGGCACAGTAGCAAAGCCACCTCCTACACCCAATAATCCCGTTAACAGACCGACTCCCAAGCCACCCCCTCCAATCAAAATCCATCGATCTTTATGAAGTAATTTAGATAGTGCCTCAAATTAATGTGGGATAGGTGACGATGTCGTGCCAATTCCATGATCGCGTCGCTAATC
>PSLO01000135.1:0-9396 GCA_040289665.1 Leptolyngbya sp. ERB_1_1
TGCCCCGATCGCGGGAGTTTTATTTGTTGTTGAAGAACTTTTGCAGGATGTTTCTGGGTTGACACTAGGAACGGCGATTTTAGCTTCGTTTGTCGGCGCAGTCGTTTCGCGGCTTTTGGGGGGACAAGGATTTAACGGTAGCCCGAATTCGGTCGAGATTATGACGGGGTTTGATCTTCAGGCGATTCCGATCTTTTTGATTGTGGGAGTGCTATCGGGATTACTGGGTTCTCTGTTCGTCCGGGGAATCTTGTTGAGTTTGAAGATTAACGGTAAGGTTCTGAAGTGGAGTTTGCCGCTAAGAATTGCGTTTGCCGGGGGAATTTCTGGATTAGCGATCGCTATTCTTCCGGGTGCGTTGCGAGGCAGTGCAAGCTTACAAGAAGTTTGGATCACCAGTGAATTTGGGTGGCGAATTACTGCGTTAATTTTTATCACAAAATTTGTTTTGACTCTGGTAGCGTTTGGTTCTGGTGCGCCAGGTGGATTGTTTGCACCTTCGCTAATTTTGGGATCGGCGTTAGGATATCTGATTAGCTTTGCGGCTCAGAGTTTGCAAAATGCAGGAATTCCACTCGGTTTGGATCTGAGTGAAGCGCTCACAACTACCGCAGCACTGACTGGAATGGGTGCATTTTTTAGTGCGGTGACGCGCGGTCCGATTACTGCGATCGTCATTGTGTTTGAGATGACCGCAGATTTTAATTTAGTGTTGCCGTTAATGATCGGTTCTGTGACTGCTTATTTGGTCGCGGAAAGTCTATTTAGCGGATCGATTTATAAACATCTACTTGAATCGAGAGGAATTCATCTGCAATCGAATCCGGAGATGGAAACGCGGCTATCTGGATTAACCGCTGAGGATTTGATGCAGCGACGAGTAGAAACGTTATCGAGTCAAATCAGTTTAGAAGAAGCGATTCAGGCATTTTCTCGATCGCATCATCGTGGCTTCCCAGTGATTGATAACGGAATGCTAGTCGGCATTGTGACGCAAACAGACTTATCACACATTTCAGAACGTCAACTCGATCACAATCAGCCGCTGAGCGAAATTATGACACCGCGACCTGTAACGGTGCATCCGGATGATCCACTCAGCCAGGTTTTGTATTTATTAAACCGCTATAAGATTAGTCGATTGCCTGTGGTGGATCGTCGGAAATTGGTTGGAATCATCACACGCGCAGATATTATTCGAGCAGAATCCGATAAGCTCACAGATGCCGCAAAAGTGGGACCTCAACCAGAGCCGTCTTACGTGGTGTACCAAACTCGTGCCCCGGAAACTGGAAAAGGTCGGGTGTTAGTACCGATCGCAAATCCTCAAACCGCAGGGCGATTGTTGCAAATGGCAGCATCGATCGCCCTCGATCGAGATTATGAACTGGAATGTTTACAAGTGATCCCGATCGCGCGTCATCGCACTCCTGCCGAAACTGCTGTTTCAACCGCAATCAGCCGGAAATTGCTGAAGAAAGCGGCGCATTTAGGCAAACAATGGAAGATTTCAGTTCATACACAAGTGCGCGTCACGCATGACATTTCTCAAGCGATTCTCGAAACGATTAAAGAACGGTATATCGATCTGATCATCATGGGCTGGAATGGTGAAACGGCTACACCCGGTCGTATTTTTGGCAATGTGGTGGACACGATGATTCGGCAGGCAAGCTGTGATGTGGTACTGGTGAAATTTGGAGAAACGACTGCGCTCGATCGCTGGTTGATTCCCACAGCAGGCGGACCGAATTCTCGTCAAGCTATTCGCCTCATGCCTGCACTGGCAAAATTAGCAAATCAGCCCGAGATTTGTCTGTGTCAGATTCATCAACCGCAGCAAGATCTTCCTGATCCGAATTCACTGAATGAATCAATGAAGTTCTTAAGCGATCGATTAGCCTGTCCGGTCATGTTGATGCCTGTGTGTGCGGATTCGGTTTCAGATGCGGTGATTGATCTAGCGCACCATGATCAGTGTGATGTGATTGTATTAGGTGCAACTCGTGAGGGATTTTTGCAGCAAGTGATTCAAGGGAATATCCCGGAAGCGATCGCGCGTCGGTGTGATTGCACGGTGGTCTTAGTCAGGGGCGCAATTTCGTAGAAAAATTAGCTTAAAAATTTCTGCATTTCCTGAGATTTTTAGCGAATCTTGATAATTTGATGTGACTTGGAATACATTTCACAATCACCCGAATTCGTGATAATTCGAGAGCACAACATCTTTGAATCGCTCCCACACCTCACCTTGCTTAAATTTTCTACAAAATATGACACAGTATTGGCTTTCTAGATTTCTCCGACAAGCTGGATTTGCAATTGCATTAGGCTCGATCGTGGGAGCTTGTGGCACAAGTAACACTCCAAATCAAACCGCATCTTCTCCGACTACAGCAACAGGCGGCGGCGATTATGTCGTGGGAATGGTTTTAGTCGGACCCAAAAACGATGCAGGCTGGAACCAAGCTCATTTTGAAGGCATCGAAGCGGCATTGAAGAATGTACCTGGAACAAAGTTGGAATTCGTTGATAAAGTAAATCCTGCCGATCGACCAAATGTGAAAGGTGCTCAAGTTGCCGATGACCTGATTGCAAAAGGCGCAAAGCTGATCATTTTTAACTCAGATGACTTCAAAGATGATGCACTAGAAGCCGCGAAAAAACATCCAGATGTGAAAGTGATTCACGCATCGGGTGACTATGCTTGGAAAGAAGGCAAGAACTTCAAAAATCAAGCGAACCTGAGTAACATCATGGGACGCATGGAATACGGCAAAATGGTCGCGGGTTGTGCAGCGGCATTGGGCACAGAAACCGGAAAGATTGGTTATCTCGGTCCGCTGATCAATGATGAAACTCGGCGCTATACTTCTGCTGCATTTCTGGGTGCAAAATACTGCTGGGAGAACTATCGCAAAAAACCAGTCGCTGATCTGAATTTCAAAGTCACCTGGATCGGGTTTTGGTTCAACATTCCAGGGAAAACGCTTGATCCGACCAAGGTTGCAGATGACTACTACAACGGCGGCTATGATGTTGTGATGAGCGGGATTGATACGCCAGAAGCAGCAGTTCAAGGGAAGAAAGCAGCGGAAGCGGGTAAAAAAGTGAAGTTTGTTCACTATGACCTGGAGACGGGCTGTTCGCTTGCGCCGAACGTTTGTCTCGGTGTGCCATTTTACCGTTGGTCATTGCCTTATACCGATTCGGTGAAAAAAGCAAAATCTGGAAACTATCCGAGTGAGTTTGTTTGGTCGGGACCCGATTGGAAAAATCTGTCAGCGCCCGCCAATGGAATGATTGGGTTTAATGCAGGGCAAGCATTAGGAGACAATAAAAAGTTTCTGGATGAGTTTATCAAGGGGATGGGAGATGGCAGCATCAATCTCTACAAAGGTCCGATTAAATACCAGGATGGAACGGATTTTGTGAAAGCGGGAGCAACGGCAACGGATCAGCAAATCTGGTATATGCCGCAATTGTTAGCGGGAATGGAAGGTCCGAGTAAATAAGATTGAGCGTGGTTCGTAGATGGTGCGAACCACATTTTTTTATTGCGATGTGGATTGTTTATGCGAATCGAACTGCAACAGATTTCAAAACGGTTTGGACAGGTTCTTGCAAATGATCAAGTCTCGATGACGGTAGAAGCTGGAAGCATTCACGGACTACTGGGTGAAAATGGAGCGGGAAAAAGCACGATCGTTAAAGTTCTCAGTGGCTTTATCAGTCGAGATTCCGGAGATGTCTTATTCGATGGGCGACCTGCGAATGTGAAAACGCCTGCGGATGCGATTCGCTCTGGAGTGGGAATGCTACACCAAGATCCGCTGGATTTTCCGCCATTATCGGTGTTGGATAATTTTATGGTGGGTCGGGGTGAAGTGCTGTCGAAGGGAGTCTTTTCCGGACTGAAGTTTGTCAATCCCGATCGCGCTCGTCAAGAATTTCGTCGCTTGACTGAAACATTTAATTTTTCCCTCAATCCGAATGATCGTGTTTCTGATCTCACCGTGGGAGAGCGGCAACAACTTGAAATTATTCGATTGCTATCTCTGGGTGTCAAAACACTAATTCTGGATGAGCCGACAACCGGAATTTCTGCTGATCAAAAAACTGCATTGTTCGACGCATCGAGACAGCTTGCTTCCGAAGGAAAGTCGGTGATCTTCGTGTCGCATAAGTTAGAGGACGTTGAGGAATTGTGCGATCGAGTGACGGTGATGCGTGCCGGAAAAGTTGTTGGAAACGTGACGATTCCTTGTCCTGATTCGGTTTTAATTGATCTGATCTTTGGCAAAGAACTCGCGCTACCGATGAAACCGATCACGCGACAATCTGAGCCAATGTTGGAATTAAACAATGTTGTCGTGAAAGACGATCGCTTAACCTTAAACATGGGCAATTTCACCGCATACAAAGGTGAAGTGATTGGTCTGGCGGGACTCGAAGGAAGCGGACAGCAATTGTTGTTGTTAGTGTGTGCGGGATTGATAAAAGCAGCAGCGGGAACAGTGTCGATCGATGATCTCAACCTGACACAAAAGCCTTATGCAGAGTATCTAAATCACGGAATTGGGTATTCTCCTGCCGATCGATTGAAAGATGGTTTAATTCGAGGACTATCAATCCATGAACACGTGATTCTCAGGAATCCCAATCGGAAATTGATGATTGATTGGAAAGAAACGCATCAGCGGGCAATGGAAGCGATCGCAACCTTTAACATTCGAGGCAAACCAGATTCTCATGTGGAACGACTCTCTGGTGGAAATCAACAACGAACACAGCTTGCATTGTTACCTGTTCCATTGAATTTATTGTTAATGGAACATCCAACGCGCGGATTAGATATTGAATCAACCTTGTGGGTGTGGCAACAGTTGATCGCGCGTTGTCAAACAGGTACAACGATTTTGTTTATGTCTTCGGATCTGGATGAGATTATGCAATATAGCGATCGAGTTTTAGTCTTTAGTGGGGGTCAGGTTTCTGCACCAATTGAAACTTCAAAACTCACAGCGGAAAAGCTGGGACAAATGATTGGTGGGCGATTCGTTGAGGCAGAACCCGCAAGTATTTAGGAAATTATGATGCTAAACCGAACGCTGACTTATCAAATTGGCGCGATCGTGCTTGCTCTCATCTTTACGATGGTGATCATTCTGTTAGCAGGGGCATCTCCGATCGCAGTTGTGTCTGAAATTGTTTCAGGTGCCTTTGGTACACCGGGACAGTTTGCGCGGGTGATTGCAACTTTGGCACCGTTACTGCTTGCTTCTTGTGGTTTGCTGTTTACGTTCACTGCGGGACTGTATAACTTGGGGATTGAAGGACAAATCGCCTTTGGTGGAATTGCAACAACGTTTATGTTGCGACTAACACAGGATAGTTTGCCGCCAGCAATTGCACTTTTACTCGCAATTTTGGCAGGTGGAATAGGCGGAATGCTGTGGGGAGTGTTGGCAGGTGTTCTGAATATCTATGGACGCATCAATGAGATCTTTGCAGGCTTAGGATTGAACTTTCTGGCGGATGGTATTGCATTGTATTTGGTGTTTGGTCCTTGGAAACGCGCGGGTGTGGCTTCGATGAGCGGGACGGAACAGTTTCCGGAGTCGTTGTGGTTGCCAACTTTTGGGAATACGGATGCAAGTCCGATCGCGTTATTGATTGCATTGCTGTCGCTGGCAATCACGATCGTGGTTTTAGGCAGAACGCACTTTGGTCTGAAGCTAAAAGCGGTGGGGCAGAATCTTCGAGCGGCGTATGTGTTGGGAATTCCGTCGGTGCGTCAGCTTCTGAGTGCGTTTGCGATCTGTGGGGCGTTTGCAGGAGTGGCGGGGGCGCTGCAAGTGGTGGCAGTGTTTCACCGATTGATCCCAAACATTTCGAGCGGGTTGGGATTTTTGGCGCTGTTGGTGGCGTTGTTGGCGGGGATGAATGCTTGGTTGCTGTTACCGATCGCGTTCTTCTTTAGTGCGCTGAATATTGGCAGTTTGCAGCTTCCATTGGATCTGAATTTGGAGTCGTCGCTGGCAGGGGTGATTCAAGGAACGCTGGTTTTGTTTGTGATTTTGGGGAAAGGGTTTAGTGAGTGGAAGCGTGGGACAGTGGCACGGTGATATAAAGTGCGATCGCTCTAGTTTGAGGTGCAATCGTTCTAGTCTGAAGTGCGATTGCTGACTTCCTAACTGCGATCGATCCTCAATCTGACGCGCTTTGCAATTGTTCGAGCAGCGATCGTGTCATCGGATGATCCGAGAGTTTAGAGAGTCGATCTCCCTGAAGCGCTTGATCCAAGAAATATCGGAAATTTCTCAAAACGGTTTGTGTGCTGGGATGTGGTTCTCCGAGTCGCTGATAAAAGATTGCGATCGCTTGCAGACATAACGGCTCTGCTTCTGCATACCACTCCAAAATCAGGTGGAGTTTTGCCAAATGATCACGAGTGATTCTATCGGATGGTCTGTACTAGATGTTGAAGCTTGGCTTGCACTTGCTGAAAATCTGAAGGGGTCAGAGTTCCTAATGAACGCGCGACTAATTGCTTCTCTAGGGTTGCGAGTTTATGAAGGCGAACAATAGAGGGAAGCCTCAACCCTGCTTGTTGCCACTCCTGAAGTTCGACATCAAACTGAGTCTGATTGAGTTGTCCAGTAATGCGGGCAACTAAAACATCATCGTCGCCTGTGTCAAGTAGCACTAGAGCGGGTCGCCGTTTTACTCCTGTGCCATCTGAGAAGGGAAAAGAGAGTAGCAGAACCTCGCCGGGTGAGTAGAGTGTCATCGATTAGATCTCGTCGTAGATCGAATCGATCGAGCTATAGCCTGCTAGGAATTGAGTCGCGGTTAGATCTTGCCATTCAGCTTGTTCTGCAACCGCATCTGTCTCGTTTACTAATACGATGACTCTCACTGCTTGATTAATGAGGTCGCTTGGCAATGCAACATCGGATAGTTCTAGTTTGCCATCGGCGGTGATTTGGGCTGGAAACTCGTATGCTCTCATGGTGGACTCCGATCGCGTTTGTTTTGATTGTACTGGTAAGATTTGTACGATCGCTGCTTTCCAATGAGCGAACCCTTCGGGAAGCGAAGCTACCGCTCCCTACTCTGATGCGTTTTGCAATTGTTGAAGCAGCGATCGTGTCATCGGATCATCCGAGAGTTCAGAGAGTCGATCGCTCTGCTTCACTTGAGATAGGAAATCGGCGAACGCTTGGAGCGTACGTTGGGTGTAAGGATGCGCTTGTCCGAGTTGCTGATCACAGATAGAGAGGGCTTGCAGATACAATGGCTCTGCTTCGGCATACCGCTTTAAAGCTTGGTAGAGTTCTGCAAAATTATTGAGCCCAACCACTACATTGGGATGCTCTTCTCCTAACGCTTGTATGCCGATTTGCAATGCCTGAATGTAGCGCGATTCCGCTTGCTTGTATCGTTCTTGTGCATGGTAGAGTCCTGCTAAATTGTTCAGACACAATGCCACATTAGGATGATTGCTTCCTAACAGTGCTCGTGCAAGTTCGAGGGCTTGGAGGTAGCGCGGTTCCGCTTGCTCGTATCGTCCTTGTGTACAATAGAGTCCTGCCAGATTGCTCAAACTCGCTGCCACACTCGGATGCTGTTCTCCAAACAACGATCGCGAAACTTCTAAACTCGCCACACACCAAGGCTCTGCATCGGCATAAAGTCCCTGTCCCTCATAAAATCGACTAATTCCAGCAAATACCCAAGTTAGATCATCGCCCTCTAAGATGCCGCTCTCTTCCCGACTTTTCATCTGCATCAGGTCTTCTGCCACTGCTTTTAGATGCGGAATTGCCTGAGTCACCTCACCAATAATCTCTAGCGTTGAAGTTTCAGGAATTTGCTTGGCAATTCCAATCATCACGATCGCCACCGCTGTTCTAATCTGCTTGCGTTCCTCCTGCGTCATCTTGCTCGCAAAAAATTCCCGCAACAAAGGATGCAACTGATACACCCCTTGATCCACTCGTGTCACCAAATGCAACCCCAACAGATCCTCATCCCGCAAGTCCTCCAATTCTTCCTCATCTTCCCCCTGCCAACACTGCACCACCCAAGCCCAATCAATCTGCGCTGCCGCAAATCCACTTAACAACTTCGCCAACCCTTGCGCCTCTTCCCCCAACTCCTGCCAACTCAACTCAAACGCCGCCGTTACCCCTAACGATGCTGTCATTCCTGGCTCTGCTTTCAGCAACGCCCTCGCCTCTAGCCTCTTCTCCTGCAATCGCGCGTACAACTGAGCCACAGAAGTATCCTGTCTCCGCGCCAAATACCGCCCGACAAGCTCCAATCCCAGCGGCAAATAGCCCAACCACTCACAAACTCGCTTTGCCGTCTCCAAGTCTTGGTCAATCCGTCCATCTTTTACCAAAGAGCGCAACACTTCCAGCGATGCCGCTTCGGTCAACACCTCGATCGCGAATTCCCTTACCGGAGATCCAAACCGCGATCGTGTCGTCAGCAACACCTTAAACCGCGATTCCATCCCCCGAAACAATTGAGCAATCGCGTCATACTCCTGCACGTTATCGATCACCAGCAACACCGCTCCCGGTTGCCAATGCCGCAAACAAAACGCCACCCGTCCCGTCAAATCCAACTCTTCTGGCGGTTGAAGATCCAGATAAGTTCTCGCAAACTGAATCAATTCCAATCCCACACCCGCGATCGCTCCGCTGCCCAAGGGGTTCGCATTGATCCAACACAATCCCCCTGGATAATGTCCCGCCGTTTTCGATCGCACCGCATACTGCAACGCCAATTCTGTCTTACCAATCCCACCCATCCCGCGAATCGAGACGATCGACACGGTTTGGCTGGTTTGAAGTTGCTGATGTAGCTTCTCTAGCTCGGTGTCTCGTCCCACAAACACCACATTTTCAAACGGAAGATTCTGCGCGATCGTCGGCGGATAGAGTGGCTTCGATCGATCACCAGACTGTGGATATTTGGGCTTCTGTGAAGGCTTCCCCCGCTCCTGTGTGACTGCCCGTTTTGCCGACTGTATGACTAATTCTTCCGCCGCTGCTTCTTCCACCCCCACCAAATCCACATAAACAATTTGCGCCCACAATCCCGTAGGCATACATTCCCCCACTCGAATCGGAATCAACCGCTGTTCTGCCCCGGTTGGATCTTGTGCAAACGCCGCCGCCCATTCCGCCTGTACAAATCCCGACTCTAGAGAATTCTTTGATAAAACTGCGATCGTTCTTTTTGACTCCGATGCCGCTCGCTGCATCTCCACTACAAAGTTTTTACCCGCGCCAAAGTCCCACGCCTGATTTACCGTGCGATATCCTTCGGCTTCGAGAATCCATGCGATCCATTCGGCAAATGCTCGATCGTGGCGGTTGT
>PSLO01000136.1:0-9308 GCA_040289665.1 Leptolyngbya sp. ERB_1_1
GTTCTACCTGATCTTGATGCCTGTGCTCTCAACCCTTGCCTTCCCTTAAGCTTTTATTTATAAATGCGCTCTTAGTGTTGCCGTTAGCAAAGTAAATCGGAGCTTCACTTGACGAAAATCCTAGCTCTTTTAGCGATCGCTGAAAGTACAGCATATTCTTTTCAAGCGCAATCTCATTGTAAGAAGGCGCACCTCCACCACCGAATACAAGAAAGCTTTGTGTAATCGATCGCTGACAGGTTACCTTACTTTGACTAATGGCTTGTGAATCGGTGAACGTAATGCCTGTGATGCTTGCCAAAACAACCGGAATGAATCGTTGCATCATCGTAATCATTAATTTTTGGAGATTATTCAAACTATAGCAATCGAATCGAGTCGATCAACCCCTGACACACCCGCGTGAGAAAATCAAAATCGATCGTTTCAATGCGATCGCTCGGCTTGTGATAGTGCGGATTCCTCAAATTCGCGGTATCTGTCACCATCAAGGCTCGATACCCCCGATCCCAAAATGCAGCATGATCGCCTCTGCGAGTATCGGGAACAATCTTGCCCCGCATTCCGGCAGGTAGCCACTCACAGTTAACGTTCGATCGACGAATTCTTCGACTCAATCGAATCAAATCTGGAATTGTTGGAATATTTCCAATTAACGCAATAAAGTTCCCTTGATCAGGATAAAACCGTTCTAATCCTGCGGGGTAGCGTTGTGAATTGTGTTCATGACTGCAATACCCTAGCATTTCCAACGCTATCATTAATCTCAATGGCTCACCATTTAACGAAATAGCATATTGAGTATTTCCAAACGTATCCGACTGCGTAAAAATTTCTTCTAAATCAAAAGCAATTAATCGAATCGGATAGCGTGCTGATTGTTCATAAAAAGCCTTTGCCATTTCTAACAATACAGCGACTCCGGTTGCATTATCATCTGCACCTGGAGAATTTGGAACCGCATCATAATGTGCGCCGATCAGAATCGGGGGTTTCGTATTCTCGCGTCCTGGTAAATTCAGAATCCAATTGGAATGCGTCCGCTTTCCCACCTGAAACTCATGAACTTCAACCGTTCCCCATTGTGCAAACTGTTCGCGAATGTATTGCTGAACATAGAAATGCCCCTGAGTCGCGAAGAATGGATCGCGATCGTGCACCACCGCTTCAAGATGCGATCGTAATCGTCCGGTTAGTTCTTGCATTCAGACAAACTCACCTTTTGCAACAAGAATCACTTTGCCACCCACCGAAACCTGGAATTGTTTATCCGCTTTTTCTGCTCTTAACAATAGTAATGAGGGTCGCCCGATTTCATACCCTTGCTCAACTCGAATGTCGATCGAGGTTTGACCAAAATAGGAATATTGCACCAAATATGCTGCCAAACACCCATTCGCGCTTCCGGTTGCTGGATCTTCTGCAATGCCTAAGCCATCTGCAAACACACGCACACTCAAATCATTCGTCAAATCGAGCGGCTCAGGACAAAACACTAGAATCGCTTTTGCTTCAGTGGTCTCAATCAGCTTGAAAAACAGATCTTTGTTCACTTTGGCTTGCTTCAAAGCCGACTGAGATTTCAACGGCACGATTAGAAACGGAACGCCTGTTGAAACTTCGCTCAAGGGAAAGCGATCGTCAATTTGATCCAAACTCAATCCTAGGATTGGTGCGATCGTTGCAATTTCAAACTGTTGCCCAAACTTCGACGCGTTTTGTTGCATCCAAAGCACGTCAATGCCTCGATCGACGTAGTTGATCGTGACCGGAATCTGCCCAATCGGTAGATTTAATCTCACGATAGATACGGATTCTTGAATCACAAATTGTTGCAGAACGAACGCTGTTCCCAGGGTCGGATGTCCCGCAAATGGAAGCTCTTGAACTGGAGTAAAAATTCGCACAGGATAACCGTTGTTCTGCGGTGACTCAGATAGAATGAACGTTGTTTCTGAATAGTTCATTTCTTTCGCGATCACTTGCATCTGCTCGGTTGTAAGCTGCTCAGTTTGTCGAAATACTGCAAGCTGATTTCCAGCAAACTTACGTTCAGCGAACACATCCACGATGAAAAAAGGTAACGCCATAGCTTAGCTCCGATACGTGTCGAAAGATACATGAATTAAACGAAAAAATTTCAAAGTTAAAAAAGCTACACCTTCCGGATAATCCATTTTATGCCAGGAGAACTTTATAATAGGTTTCGACAAAAATGTATTACTGTTTACAGTTTTGAAATCAAACCAAAATGTTGATACTTGGACTTATGTGGGTCGCTTCGTGGTTTAGCGGCATTCCTAACTTGGGAAACAAGCTACTAGACACGCCCAAATATCTCACTCATGTTCTGTGTCACAGCCGCGTGTGTCAATCCACGCTGCCGCGATCGTCCTCGCTTCAACCGACGCTCGGCACTCTCCAGAACACTTCTCACTTTCATATTGCCTCACCTGTGACTTCAGATTCTGACGATCATTCCACACCGCAAAGCTCTCACGCTCCCCAATTTAGCTGGATCGGCACGATCGAGAAATTGCTTCTAACCTCAATCCCTAGCAACGATCCGGCTCACCCGCTCAGCGAATTTCTCGGCTCAATGCAATCGATGTTTGATCAGCTTCCTATCGTCGCCGCCTCGAAAGAAACCAATCCGCCTGTCGCGATCGTCGAAGTGGGCTACGACGGAACGCCGCTGAGTCAAAGCGAATCTCTACTCCCAAGATTCGGATTTTGGCAATGTCCAACCACCTCAAATTCTTCTGGTGGCTTCCAAATCTGGGTCAAAGGCTGCCAGGTCGCAATGGTTCGTGATCGCAGTTCGGCTCAAACGCTAGCTCAACAGATCGATCGATTGCTCGAAACCCCAAACCTTGATGCCTCAACACTAAGAGCCGCATTCGTCAACAATCAACCTGGAGCAAAATTAGGCGATCGCACCATCTTTACGGTGAGTGAACGCTTAGCGGCTCGGCTTGGTCGTCCAGCGGAATTAGTCGCGATCGAATGGATCAATAACCTCCGAATTGCCCTTGGGCAGAGCAGCATTCCACTAGCGGATGCTCAAGTTGAGATGTACCAGTTAGCGAAAACGGATAACAGCATTGGCGGCATGGCATCGTGGTACGGTCCTTACTTCCACGGTCGCCAAACTGCAAACGGCGAAATCTTTGATCAAGACGAACTCACCGCAGCCCATCCCACGCTGCCCCTCGGCACATTCCTGAAAGTCACCAATCGACTCAACGGCAAAAGCATTGTCGTGCGCGTCAACGATCGTGGTCCTTACTTCGATAATCGCGTCCTCGATTTATCCAGACGAGCCGCCAGCATTATCAGCAGCGAAGAACGGGGGGTCGTACCGATCGAAGCAGTCGTGATGGAATCTGCTGTGATGACTGACGCGAAGAAGCCGACCCAAAGAGTGGCTCGATTAGTGACTGGCTATTAATGCAAAATAATGTGACGTTTGGCATCGATCGCAAGCCAGCCCTCTTGTTTAAGCTGTCCGATTAACCGAGTTACGGTGACGCGCGTGGTGCCGATCGCATTGGCTAACTGCTGATGCGTCAGCCGCACATGAATGCGTGTACCATTCTGAACGGGTTGCCCGACTTCGTGCTGAAGGAGAATTAACAACTGCTTCAGTCGCTCCTCCACACGACGACATCCAGAAAGCGCCAAAAACGCCTCTGCTTGCTGTAAGCGACGACTAAGGTGACGAAACAGACCTTGACAGAGTGCCGGAGAGCGTTCGACTTCTAAGAGCGTTAACGGCAGCAAATCCACATCGGTGAGCGAGATCGCTTGATACGGTGAAATCCAAGTGAGCGGCAGTCCAAACGGCATCGAAGGGGTTGCTACGCCCAGTAAAGCCTCATCACCTGTCGGGTGCAGCGTGTTGAGAACCACAACGCCTCGACAGACGACCCATAGTTCGTCTGGACGTAAGGGAATAATTTGACCGCTGCGGAACGGCTGTAGGGCGCGTTCCCGGTAAAGCTGTTCGAGAAGCTGTCGCGAATCGGGTAGCTCAACCAACGGTGCTGCGAACGATTGGATCATGGATTCTATCCCCATGTTGAAATCCCGCCTCTCACTGTAGGTCTCTAATATCAAGGACAGGTAATTTCTAGGTTGGGATTTGGTTAAGGTTTAGCAATGATTTTTTTCAGCGATCGACGGAGATTTCTACTTGCAGACTTCCACATCTGGCGACAATAATGGTTGCTAATGCAAGGAAGCGATCAAGGATAAGCCAGTGGCAGAGGAGAAAACAGGCTCAAGTGGCAAAGTGCCGATCGAATCAACCCATTATGCGCTTTTGGGTTTGCATCCTTCGACCTCGGTACGCGAGATTCGGCAGGCATACCGAGAACTGAGTAAGTTGTATCACCCCGATACAACCGAGCTACCGCAAGCGATCGCGACTCGCAAATTTCAGCATCTGAATGAAGCTTACGCAACCCTAAGCAATCCTGAACGTCGTGCAGCTTACGATCTCTCGATCGGTTATTCTCGCGTGGTAATAGTGCGTCCGCTACCGAGCCTACACAAGACAAATAAACCAGAACCCAATTCCTCAGCTTATCTTGATGCTACCGATCGCCCACTTTCCCCTGGAGAAGTCTTTGCACTCTTTATTCTCGGAATTACATTTGTTGGCTGCTTAATTTTGGCGATCACGATCGGAGTGACTCGCGGCGATCAAGCATTTCAACCGCTCACCGCTCAACATCCGCCCGCGCGGCAGGTAGAATCGACCCAAAACGCCACTCCGCTTTCTCTAGATCAAGCGACAATAGAATCGACTGAGACAGAATCCACTGAGAATCCTTCTTATGACCCTACCTCCTGGTGATACGCCACTTTATAACCACCCCTTACCTGCGATCGAGGCATGGCTCACTGAGCAAGGCTGTGAGCAGGATTCCGAAGACTTGCACTGCTGGACGATCGAGCGCCCCAAGTGGCAAGCCGAACTGATGCTCGATGTCGATCAATTGAGTGTCCGCTATCTCAACGTCAATGGACGGGACATTCAGCGATCGTTTAAATATTCGCTCAGTCGCCAAGATATCGAGGATGCCGTCTTTGCAGGACCTTAAATCCGATGACACAAGCCAAGCCCAGGTTTAACACGTTCGAGGAGTATCTGAACAATAGCGATGGCAGCGATCGACAATATGAATGGATCGACGGGGAGCTAGTTGAATTACCGCCAGAGTCAGAACCAAATACCGCGATCGCTCAAGAGTTACTTTGGCTGTTCGCTCAAGTGATCACACGGCGACTGATTAAGCTCTATGCTTGTCAAATTCAAGTCCCAGTTCTTCAGCGAGGAGATGCAGCAAACCGTTTTCCTGATCTCGTCATTTTGAGAGAAGAACATCTTGCCCTCACCCGCTCGCAACTCACAATCACGCTAGAAATGTCGCCACCCGTCCTAGTAGTGGAAATCGTCTCGCCCGGTGATACCAACAGCGAGAATTACATTCGCGATTATGTTAGAAAGCGTGCACAGTATGCTGCGCGTGCCATTCCTGAGTATTGGTTAATTGATCCTGCACGGGATGTTGTGCTTGTGCTGAATTTGGAGCGAGAGCAATACTGCGAAATCGGTCAGTTTAGAAATGACGATCGCGTTTCTTCTCCCACGTTTCCCACATTGCACTTAACCGCTGAGCAGATTCTTACAGCAGGGCGATAATCTAGAGTTTGTTACCAACTTTTCCAAATCGGCGTTCTCTTTGTTGATAAGACATCAGCGCTCGATGGAACTCAGTTCGATCGAAGTCGGGCCACAAAGTATCCGTAACGTACAACTCTGAATAAGCCGCTTGCCACAGCAGAAAATTACTCAACCGCATTTCACCGCTCGTCCGAATGAGTAAATCCGGATCACAGATGCCAGCCGTGTACAAATGCCGCTCAAACAAGCTTTCATCAATCTCTTCCGGTTGAATCAAGCCTTGTTGAATTTGAGCCGCGATCGAGCGACACGCTTTGATAATCTCCTGCCGCCCGCCGTAATTCGTCGCGACCGTGAAGCAAATTCCTGGATTATCCTTGGTTTCTAAAACTGATCGCTCGATTTCTGCTTGTAAACTCGTTGGCAAAGCGTCCAAATTTCCAACAAATTTAATTCGCACATTTTCCTTCATCATTTCCCGCAGTTCTTGCCGCAGGACTCGCTCGAATAGCGTCATGAGAAATTCCACTTCTTCGAGCGGTCGTCCCCAATTCTCAGTTGAAAACGCATAAGCGGTCAGTGCTTCGACACCCCAATCGCGACAGCACCGCAGTAAATCCTTCAACACATCCACACCGCGACGATGCCCCATAATTCTGGGTTTACCTCGGCGTTTTGCCCAACGTCCGTTTCCGTCCATAATTACTGCAACATGGCGGGGCAAGCGATCGCGGTCTAAGTCAGCGGGTAAGTCTTGTAAAATCGTGTGCTTGGCAATCATTGTGGTTTCGGGAACGCCGTTGAAAGGGGATGAAATCAATCTGGTTTTAGCAAAATTAAGAGTCGCCGCGCTTGCGTTCGTTCGGAATCCGGCGATCTTTTACACTACCTTCATTCAATAAACGCGAGAATAAGAATACTACCTTTGTCCGAAATTGACGAGCGAAACTTTTCAGATCGCGCGAGACAGGTTCGCGATCGCCCGACTGTGAAAACCGTTCTTCTAAAAGTTCTTTTAGTTTACTGCTGGTCAAGGGACGATTTAACATACCCCGCTCTGCTAAAGAAATTGATCCGGTTTCTTCAGATACAACGACGCAAATACAATTTTCGAGTTTTTCGGTAATTCCCATTGCAGCGCGGTGTCGTGTCCCCAATTGGCGTGAGGCAGTTTTTTCAGAAAGCGGAAGAATCACGCCCGCTGCAATGATACGCGATCCACGGATTAAGACTGCGCCATCGTGCAAAAGCGTCGTAGTTTGAAAAATCGTTTGTAAAAGTTCTTTTGAAAGTTCAGCGTTCAGTTTAACGCCGGGCACGGAAAAATCTCGATCGTCGATCGCAATTCCCGTTTCAATAATCATCAATGCCCCGGTTCGATTTTGCGATAGCCCTTTCACCGCTTCCACAATCTCATCAGTCACACTATCAGAACTCGGTAAATTCCGATTCGAGGGCTGAAATAACTGCCTGATTTCACCGCGTCCAAGCTGCTCTAAAAATCGACGAAATTCTGATTGGAGAATAAACGCCATTGCTACCGCTGCCCCGACGACAAGGTTATTCAGCACAAAGCTCAACAATGCCAAATCCATCCGCCGACTAATTGCCGCTGCCAGCATTAGCACAATAAAGCCGCGCACCATCCACAGCGTCCGGCGTTCGCGTCCAATGATCACCAACATGACGTAAGTGAGTGCCAGCACTAGCCCCACGTCAAGCAGAAATCGCAGATTTTCTAGAACAAAAGTCAGCACAGATCGCAAGGCAGGCGGAAGAACGAGTACAAAGAGTGAGGAGGGAGAAACGCTTGGCGGTGCAATAAAACGAATCACAGCTTCTTCTAAGCTAAGAGCGGAGAATTGCAACTGAATTTCCATCTCTGCCAATCCTCACCCTTTATCGTTCATCCTTCACTCGTTATTTCAGTCTGTCCGGGACTCGATCGTGTCGAATCAGATCTTCGTAGGTTTCTCGCTCTAGGATCAGGCTTGCTTCTCCTTCGTGAACGAGTACCGCCGCTGGTCGAGTCAGGCGGTTGTAATTCGAGGACATGCTGTAATTGTAGGCTCCCGTTGCCATCACGACGAGAATATCTCCCGGTTGGGTTTCTGGAAGTGCAATATCTTTGATCAACACGTCGCCAGATTCACAATGTTTTCCAGCGATCGTTACCGTGTCTTTGGCTTCATCTGACATCCGATTCGCAATCACCGCTCGACAAACAGACTGATACGTAATCGGGCGCGGATTATCTGACATTCCACCATCAACGCTGATGTAGGTGCGGATTTCAGGCACGGTCTTACGTCCACCCACGGTATAAGCCGTAATGCAAGAGGAACCAATCAGCGATCGACCCGGCTCACAGAGCAATCTCGGCAACGGTAAACCTTCCGCTTCACAGGCTTTGATCATCGATTCACAAACGATCTTCACCCATTCATCGATGCTAGGCGGATCGTCGCTTTCGTTGTAGCAAATTCCCAAACCGCCACCGACATTAATTTCTGAAATCGTTAATCCATACTGCGCTGCTTTTTTCACCCATTGCAGCATCACACCGCCTAAGTCTCGGTGCGCTTGCAGTTCAAAAATCTGCGATCCGATATGAGCATGAAGTCCGATCAGCGAAACGCTTGGATTCTGGCTAACGAATTGAAACACTTCTTCAACCTGATTCGGATCGAACCCGAATTTACTATCTAAGTGTCCAGTGCGGATATATTCATGCGTGTGACAATCCAGCCCAGGCGTAATACGGAGCATGATTCGGATTGGTCGGTCGCTCCCGATCTGAGTCAATCGCTGCAATTCCAATCGGTTATCCACCACGATCGTACAGCCCGATTTCACCGCGAATTCTAATTCAGCGATCGACTTGTTATTCCCATGCAGATAAATCTTGCTCGGATCGGCTCCGACTTGAAGCGCGGTATAGAGTTCGCCTCCGGTTGCCACATCAATGCCTAACCCTTCATGAGACACGATCGAGCAAACCGCCAAACAATTCCAAGCTTTCGAGGCATACAGCACTTGCGACTCTGCGGGATAGTAGCGCCGAAACGCATCGCGATACTGTTGGCAAGCGGTTCTCAGTCCCGCTTCATCCAAAATATAGAGCGGCGACCCGAAATGTTTTACCAATTCGGTCACATCACAGCCACCGATTTCGAGATGATCTCGATCGTTCACCTTAGCGGTCAGCGGCATTAAGAATTGATTAGGAGAGCGATCGGAACCGGATTCCGGTAAATACTGGCGACCCGAATTTTGCGCGAGTTGCGCTTGCGTCACTACCATTGCTTGCTTTGTGTCCTCGATATTCTGGCGGATTGGCAATTTTGCCACATTGATCTAGTGTACAAGCGCAAGCGTATTCAAGCGGACAGAACAGGTTTAAGGAATGCTGTGATTTATTCGCTTCTGTGTAGACTGAAATGAAGCCTACTGCGCTCGAGCCCTATGCAAGCGAAAGAACAATTACTGCATGAAATTGACGAAATTCCTGATTTCTTGCTCGAAGAAGTTCTAGATTTTGTTGGCTTTGTTGCATGAATCATAAACGCTAAGAGATTTCCGACAGATTCAATGACTTAACGCACAACTCGAACGG
>PSLO01000137.1:0-9076 GCA_040289665.1 Leptolyngbya sp. ERB_1_1
CAGACCAACCGCTTAATGTTTAGTTTATAAATGCGCTCTAAAGCATCACAGAAAACTGCAAAGCTAAAATCAGAATTTCCGCAGAAGGCGCGAAAGAAGTTTGCGTCTGTCAGATTGGCTTTACTAAAGTTTGCGCCAGATAAGCCTACTCCACAAAACACTAATTTACTTAAGTTTGCGTGCGCTAAAAAGCTTCCCGCAATTGAAGAAAATGATCCTGAAGTATCTAGAGAACGGTAGAAAGCACTTTCACAGTAATTGATTATGTGAAACAAAGCAGCTTCATTGATAAAGCCTTTTCCCAAAGCGCCAGGATGGAAAACAATTTTTCTCTTTATAGTTTCGTGAGCGTACTGACCATAGCGATGCAACCCCAATAGCAGAATCAGTACATTTAATCCTGCATAAACATCAACTTGTCTCAATCCAAGCGGTTTTTCCTGATCTGGTAGCTGTTCTCTCAGCAACCGCATCTTTTCCTGGGGCAAATTCTCTGGAGGTGCATCGATGAATTCTCCTTCATACCACTGTTCATAAAACTCACGCAGTCGCTCAAAGAGTTCTACAGGCTTAAACTCACTACTTTGATCGAGCAGAGCCATCAGATATTCCACAATTTCCACTGTCAGAACAGGCGAGCCGAGTAAATCGTAAATCTCGCGATTCATTTGCTCAGTCGGAACATAAAAACGATCGCGCTTCCTTCCCGGTTCCGTCCAACTCTCGATCGCCTCTTTCAACCGTTCCGCACACAGAAACTCCCCAAAACTCTTATGAATAAACTCGACCGATCCGCCCTCACTCTTCTGGCTCCCAGGCTGCAAATAGAACGCGGCTAAAGCATTTCGCAGCGGATTATCATTCAACCGTTGCCGCGCCTCTTCCAAAAGCCTCTGCACATTCGCATTCGATTTCAATCGCGCTTCAATCATCGAAATCGGCGCACATTCCCCACCCGCTTGCACTGCTGATAAGCCTGCCTCAACCAAAATCGATCGCAAATCCTCAACATCCATCTCGGTCAAATCGCGATTGAGCATATCCGGTCGTTGTTTCGTCAGCACCCAATCGATCGTTTTCTCATAAATCAAAATCTTTGCCTGAATCCCTTCCGCTCCTTCAAACGCACTTAAACTAAGCTCGTCATCTCGGTGCATTGCTGCCAAAAGATACAGTAAAAGTGGCTCCCGTGCTAACTCTTGCAACCGCTCTGGGCACTGTTCACTATGCAAAAACCGCTGAAATTCATTCGTTTTCTCACTTCCAATCAACTTCTCCCACTTCCCAAACCATTGCTCTTGTAAAGCATCATTCATCTCCAAGATTTCCAGCCGTTCTAGGTTCGTTGGCATTTTGCGCTCAATACTCTGAAGCGACAGCGTTCGACCCGTAATTAAAACGCGATGCCCTTTCTCAGGATTTGTGTCACAACTACGCTGGAACTTTTCCACTTGCTCTAAAAACTCTTCGAGTCCGCCGCTAGTTCTGCCCTGCATCAGCAACTCATCAAAGCCATCCAGCAAAAACAAATACTTGGTATTACGATCACTCAACCATCCCTCATCCGACTTGGCAAAATCCCAATCGATCGCTTTTCGCAACGTTTCCTCAAAATCTTTCTCGATCGTCCGAATATCGCGCAATCGAATCAAGATCGGAGTCCAATTCGGATGCTGCTCTTGCCGTGCCCATTCTGCAAATATCCGACAGAATACACTCTTCCCCCGTCCCGGATGCCCTTGAATAAACAGCACCTTACTTTGTCCCGGTTGATTCAACCAAGCTTTCGCCCATTGTTCTAAAACAACCGGATCGCGCTCTTTCTCAGCCTCACCGTTCTTGCCAATCAACTGAGCTTCGATCGGTACATAAATTTCTTTCAGCGTGAACGGCTCATTAAACACCCGCCAGCGATCGCGCAACCCGGGAATTGTCGAATCCGGCGAAATCACATCCCGCAAATACTCTTCAATGCTGAGATACTGTTCAAACTTTTCTTTTCCACCGCTCGAAAACCATTTCACTACCGGATTGATCTTCTCGCCCATCTCGGATAGGGCACTTTGGATGTGATCATTTGTGCGACGAGAAACCTTCTCCGAAATGATCCGCACATTCGGCATTTTGCTCTCTAACAATCGTGCTTCTAAAACTTCTGAAAACGATGCCGCAATCTTCGACTCATGGAAAAACAGAATTGCAGTACGAGCATCTCGATCGCCAATCTCCAAATCTGCTAATCCCCGAATCTGCCGAGTGACAGCTTCTGAAACTTCCACGTTCTCACTCTGCGAGGGAAGCTTTTGATTTTCTGAGAAATACTCTTGCAAACTTTGCAGATACGCTGCTTGCACCGCCAGCGCCATACATTCTTCTAATGTTGGGTCTTTCTGGGTTGCCTCACAAACCAAATTCAGCAACGTTACCCCGATCGATGCAAACGGAATCACCTCTTTGATCATCAATCCCAAAGGCGAATTTAGCACATCCAGCAATGACGCAAATTGACCAACATAAGGCTGCACCGTCTTCAACAGTTCCCAATCTAGTGGCTTTTCCTTGATCGTCTTTGCCAGGTCATTTAGTTGCCATTGCTATTTGCCCGATCGTCATCGCATTAAAGGTAACGCGAAAAAAAGCGATCGACCAATCAAACGTTTGAACTACAATAACAGCAAGCCTGATGCGAGAATTGTATGAGCCAGCTAAAAACGCAAGTGCCTGCTGATACCTGGATTCCAGCCACCTGGGATGAATTTATCCAAGCCTCCAACGATCCAAGCCACGGACAAGTAAAGGCTTACTATCACAACGGACAAATGAGGCTCGAATCAATGGCAGCACTCGGAAACCCACACTCCCGCGATCACTTTACTTTAATTGGCGCAGTTTTCCTATTTGCCAGCCTACGAGACATTGACATCGATGGTCACGACAACTGCACCTATCGCAAAACTGGCTATCTCGAAGTTCAACCTGATACTTCGCTCTATATCGGTGCAAACGTCGAGGCAATTCCTTGGGAAGCAAAGATTATCGACTTAGATATCTATCCGCCACCCGATTTAGTCATTGAAGTTGCAGATTCTTCGCTGTCCGATGATAAAGGTGATAAGCGGCTGCTCTACGAAGCATTGGGAGTTCGAGAGTATTGGATTGTGGATGTGCAAAAGATGAGTATGTTGGCATTCACGATCGCCAATCAAGGCAGCTACAAGATTACGCAATCTCAAGTCCTCACAGGTCTAGAGATCTCTGTGCTAGAAGAAGCTTTTCGATTAAGTCGTGAAATGAATCATGGGAAAGTTAGTGCCTGGTTGCTCAAGCAATTCCAGGCATAATCATTGTTAATCCGAATGCTTTCTTTGAGGTGCGCGTCCAAATAGATGCGTCAAGCTTGCGAATCGATCGCGAATTTCATCACTCAACATCTCCGATCGATACCGCCAACCCCAGTTACCCTCTGCCTTACCTGGTGCATTCATTCGTGCGTCTGTGCTTAATCCCATGAGATCTTGCAGTGGCACGATCGATAACACCGCAACCGAACTCATCGCCACTCGAATTAAATCCCAGTGAATGCCTTGATCACTAATGCAGCCGAGATAGTTCCATAAGTCACTCCGCTCATGATCTGAGAGCGTTTCATACCAGCCCACTGTTGTATCGTTATCGTGTGTTCCTGTATAGACCAAACAGTTACGCTGATAGTTAAATGGGAGATAAGGATTATCTGAACCAGACCCAAAGGCGAAATGCACAATCTTCATGCCTGGAAATTCAAACTTATCTCTCAGTTCTTCAACTTCAGGCGTGATCACGCCGAGATCTTCAGCGAGAATCGGGAGCTTTCCGAGTTTGCGATCGAGCATTTGGAAAAACAAATCTCCTGGTGCTTCCACCCAATTTCCATTCATCGCAGTTTTTTCACCTTGCGCCACTGCCCAATAGGCTTGGAAGCCTCGAAAGTGATCAATCCGAATCCAATCCACTAGATCTAACATCGCTTCAAAGCGCTGTACCCACCATTTGAAGTCAGTTTTCTCTAGGTACTCCCAGTCATAGATTGGATTGCCCCAAAGCTGTCCGGTGGCACTAAAGTAGTCGGGTGGAACGCCTGCCATCAGTTCAGGATGTCCGGTTTCAGGGTCAAGCCTAAAGTTCTCTGAGTTTGCCCACACATCCGCACTGTCATGAGCCACATAAATCGGAATATCACCGATGATCTGAATGCCGTTTTCGTTTGCGTGTTGTTTGAGCTTGAGCCATTGGCGGAAGAACTCGAACTGAAGATATTTTTGATAAAAGATTTCGTCTCGTAGGCGAACTTGAGCATCTTCGATCGCGTGCGATTTGAAGTGCATCAGTTCCGGTTCCCAGTCGTACCAGCTTTTCCCGCCGTTTTCCTCTTTTAATGCCATAAATAGCGCATAGTCTTCCAGCCAGAAGGCTTTTTCAGCGCAAAATTTAGCAAACTCTTGCTGTTCAGAGGCATGGTATTTAAATGCTTCACAAGCTTTTCGCCAGAGCGGAGCCTTAGTTGCATACACTCGATCGTAATCGATTCCATTCACCCAGAACTCCGGCAAATTCGCAAAGTCCGATTCCTCTAGCAATCCGCGATCGCGCAACGTCTCTAAGCTAATCAACAACGGATTACCCGCCATCGATGAATACGACGCATAGGGCGAATTTCCATAACCCGTCGGACCTAAAGGCAAGACTTGCCAGTATTGCTGACCGCTCTGCACCAGGAATTCAATAAATCGATGGGCTTCGGCTCCGAGTTCGCCAATGCCAAATCGACCAGGAAAACAGGTAGGATGCAGCAAAACGCCGCTCGATCGTTCCAAATACATAAAAGTAGAATAAACGCTAGGAGAAGGTTGTCAGAACTGTACCATAGAGCGAAAAGCACAACCTCTGTCGAAAGAAGAAGCAAGATATATTCGGGAAACGTAATTTTTTATGGCTCATCGCAATCCTGCCCCTACCGTTGATATCATCATCGAATTAATCGATCGACCCCATCGCCCGATCGTGCTCATCGAACGCTTAAATCCCCCGCATGGTTGGGCACTTCCCGGAGGCTTCATCGATTACGGCAATTCGGCTGAGAAAACGGCACACCTTGAAGCAATGGAAGAAACCGGACTCGAAATCGAACTCGTCGATTTACTTGGAGTTTATTCTGATCCCGATCGCGACGAGCGGCAACACACGATGAGTATTACCTACATTGCAACTGCAACGGGCGATCCCAAAGCGGGAGACGACGCAAAAAATAGTCAAGTGATCAACATTTGGGAGATTCCTGAGAATTTATGTTTTGATCACGATCGCATTTTGCACGATTATTTACAGTACAGAAATTATGGAATGCGTCCAAGGCTGTTATGACAAAACCAGTGAAGAAAGTAATTCGGACTGATGCGGCTCCGGCTCCGGTTGGACCTTACAATCAAGCGATCGTGGCTCAAGGATTGGTGTTTGTCGCTGGTCAGATTTCGCTTGATCCGAGAACGGGTGAGGTCGTTGGGGCGGGTGATGTGGTGGCACAAACCGATCGAGCATTGACCAGCATGAAGGCGATTTTAGAAGCGGCTGGTTCGTCGATGATGAATGTAGTGAAGACGACTGTGTTTTTGAAAGATATCAATGACTTTGCTGCGATGAATGCGGTGTATGCCAAGTATTTTGAGGAAGAAAGTGCGCCTGCTCGAATTTGTGTGGAAGTTGCACGATTGCCTAAAGATTTGCTGGTTGAGATTGACTGTATTGCAACCGTAAATGATTAGATCTGCTGCACGCACCACAAATGCCCGCCGAATGAATTCGGGGTTTCATCCGCTAGTCCACGCAGGTAGACTTCGTTTGTTCTGCCTTTGGCAGACAGCTATGTGGTGCCGCGAATTTCATTCGCCCAGGCATTCATGCAGCAGGTCTATATAGACATCTTGAATTTAGAATTTCATCTGAATCCTGAAAATTCAAAATGTTAGTTTTTAAACAAGCTGGTCTATAACTGGAAAGGTAAAACTTTCGGTTGTTACACTCCAATACTTATGGATAGTGCAATCATCGGTCAGTATGCACCTGACTTTGAGCTTCCCGGTACAGATGGTGGCATCCACCATTTAGCGCGGTATCTCGACCGACATCGCGCGATCGTGGTTGTGTTTATGTGTAATCACTGTCCTTATGTCAAACTCTATCTCGATCGCTTAAAACAGCTTCAATCTGAGATGCAGTCTCAAGGAGTGGCACTAATCGGCATCAATCCAAATGATGAGAAGCAATTTCCTGAAGAGGGTTACGAAAAGATGCACGGATTTGCAGCAGAGCGTCAATTGAATTTTTTGTACCTGCGTGACATGAATCAGGATGTGGCGCAATCGTTTAATGCGCTGAAAACTCCGCAGGTTTTTCTCCTTGATCAGCAAGGGATTGTTCGGTATGCGGGCGCGATCGATGACAATGCTCAGTCTTCCAGTGCGGTTAAGGTTCCGTACTTGAGAAATGCGATCGCGGCTCTGCTTAATCAGCAATTGATCGCGCCCGTTTCTACTGATCCGATTGGCTGTTCGATCAAATGGCGTAACTAGGATTTCTCGACGACTTGACTGCCATGCCCACGGGGATCGCTAGCTTTGGTTCCAACTGGAGAGGAAAACGCTGAGGTTTGTCCAATACTTTGCCCGTGGGGAAGGTCTACACCAGTGGATAAAGCTAAAAGATTCTCTTCTATGATCGTTCGGGGTTGTTCGCCAATGGCTTGAGCGATCGCATTACCTTTTTGATCCATGTAAACAAAGTGCGGAATGCCATCCACGCGATAATGCAGAATCTCAGGGAGCCACTTTTCGTTATCGACGTTGAGCATGACGAAATTAACGCGATCGCCATAACTATCTTTGAGCGATTTCAACTCTGGAGCCATCGCTTGACAGCTTGTACACCAATTCGCGTAGAACTCGATCAGCGTTGGTTTGCCGTTGGTTAAGGCGACTTCTAACGGGGTGGAAGCGGCGGACATCTCATTAAGCGAAACGCCTGTCGTCTGGGTACGAAGTCCTAAAACCATCGCGATCGTGAGTGCGATCGCACTGATGACAATGAGAAAATTGCGGACACGAGCCGCGATCGGGGTTGAAGATTCCATAGTGATGTCATTTACTGTCTTGCCTCTTTCAGTTTAACGGGACGCTAACACCGTATTGACGAATTCACAAAATCCTGCGCCTTCGGGTTGAGTGGTGATGTAAGTGGGTAAGTGCTTGAGTTGAGTTTGATAGTGCTGAATGTTGGCAACACCGATCGAAGTTGGAAATTGAGCCGGGTCGAATAGACTTTCATCATTGGGACTATCGCCAACCGTTACAATTTGTTCAGGCTTGTATTGATTTTGTAAAACTTTAACTAATCCTTCTGCTTTGTTCTGTTGTGAAAGCTTAATGTGGCATTGAACATTACTATAAGTGAACCCCCAACCGTACTTTAAACAAAGTGAATTCAATTGATTAAGTTCGGAAATACTCAATTCAGCCACATCGAATGTCCAATCTGTTAACCGAAAAACATTATCATTCGATTCTTGAATTTTGGGGAAATACGATCGCAGTTCTAAAAACATTTCTGCTAACTTCTGACGATGCAATTTCACATCCTCGATCGGCACAAGTAACTGTTGAGTTTCACCTTGATAAAACAATCCGCCATTCTCAGCGATCGCGCCCTTAATCGGTAAATAATTCACTAATGCACTCACCCATCCCGCCGATCGTCCTGTTACGATTAGCACTGCAATTCCAGCTTGATTCAACTGCTCAAAGGCTTGTAATAATTTGGGTGTGAATTTTTGGTCGATCGTTAATGTTCCATCCATATCGGTTGCAATCAATCGAATCGACTTGAAATCTGGAGCGCGAACACTACGTGCAGCGGAGCTAGCGAGCGGTATCATCTTCACTTGCCTCAGTTTGACTCCTTAATCACATCACAAAATCTACTGACAAATTCATTGTTTCATTTGGGAACCCTGAAAGCGATCGATTCTCATCCTGAAAAAGTCCTATGTTGATTCAGATGGTTTCTCCCCTTCTTGCTCAATCCCCTACCGTCAAAACTCAATCTGCATCTCGTCCCAGTTTGAACAGTGGGACGAATATTTGGATGATGACTTCGGGTGGGCTTTTTTTGCTGCTAGTTGTGCTGGGAATTCTCTCTATGCTCCAAGCGAACAAGCTGAAAAAACAGGTGAAATTTGAAGCGCTTAAGAATCGCGAATATCAGAAAAAACTCAAATATGCGGTAGAAACGATCGGGAAAATGGAACGCAATCCTGATTTGATTCACTCGCGCGAATTTAATTTAGATTATCTGCGGATGAGAATGGCGGAAGAAGTGTTTCACTTTGCGATCGTCAATCAAATCAAAATTAAAGTGAAAGATAAAATCACGTTAGCATTGCGTCCGACCCAAGCGAACCAAGGTGAAATTGGTATTGCTAGCACAGGTCGTCAAGTAGATGAAATCTTCGATGTACTATACAAAACTGGTGAAACAGCACAATCGACTAGAGTTCTATTCCGCATTCAAATCAAGATTCTTAAGCTTCCAACTCAGCCGACTTCAGTGACGATCAATCAAATCATTGATTGTTTTGAAACCTTTCTCAGTCCTACTCATGAGAATGAAACTTGGCAACCTGCAATTCAAGGCAGAATTGCCAATATGCGATGGGATCAAACTGCAAAACCAACTCCGCTGCTTGTGTTGGAGCAAACGCAGGAAGGATCGAATGTGACCTTTAGAACAAATCGAATGGCTAACAAATCGTGATGCCATAGCTCAGAGTTCGATCTCATGGCTTGAGTTATTTAGAATTGCTGCGGCATCCGTAAACCATTCCTGTTCGATTGTAGGATTCAAAGCAAACGAACTTTATCAAGCTGCTTTCAACCACGTTGAAGCTTAAACAATACTTGGAATGAAGAGGAGTAAGTCAGACACCCCCAGCAAAGCTGGTGGCTTGATGAGTGTGACCGCCCCAAGGGCGGATGTCCTTGCTAAGGGG
>PSLO01000138.1:0-9051 GCA_040289665.1 Leptolyngbya sp. ERB_1_1
TAAATCCCGCTGCCAATCCCGCTGCCGCTCCCGCACCTAACAGTAAGCGTTGGCGATCGCGCGACACTTTCAGCATCTGCCCGATCAATAAGCCGAAATTTGCTCCCACTTCGACGCTTGGTCCTTCGGGTCCAAGTGATGCCCCGGTGCCAAGTGAAATCGCTGCGGCGATCGTTTTCGCGATCGGGCGTGTCGCTGACATTTCCTTGCCCGCTTGCACTGCTGCAATCAGTGCAGAAATGCCTGGACTAAATTCCTTGGTTAGCCAGCGCATCAGACCGACCAAGATACCTCCTAGCGTCGGTACACAGGCTAATGTCCACGCGCCAAAATGCCCGATCGTTCCCATTAAGTCTTCAAGCGCCAGACGATGAATCCATTCAATTAGAAAGCGAAACGTGAGAACACCCAAACCCGCCCCACACCCAATGACGACTGCCAAAATGAGAACGATCGTATCAGGATGAGGATGGAGACGATTAAACAGACCCGTGAGGCGAGATTGAGGAGCAGTTGTAGAATCGGGCAGCAGAACTTTAGGTGGCAGAATGGAGGGCACGGCGGGTAGCAATATCATTAATTTTTATTTCTACTTCTCATTGTGAGCGATCCAAGCCTGACTAGACAAGAAATTTAGTGCAGTATTCTTTTCTAGCCATCATGCGACTGTTTATGGTGCACAATGAGTCGGTGTAGTAAATTACAGCAGCATGGATCGCGAGATTTCAACCGGAAATCGATCAGGAACGTCCGATTATCAGACTTGGATTGATCCAGGCTGGACGATCGGACTTTGGGCAGCCGCGATCGTGCTATTCACAATTAATCTAGGGGTTCTTCCTCTGCGCGATTGGGATGAAGGCATTGTGGCGCAGATTGCCAGCGAGATTGCCAGCGCTCCGTTTGATTCACTGACCTGGCTCTACCCTCGTGATCTTAATGGCGCACCTTATCTAAATAAGCCTCCGCTAATTCATTGGTTGATTGCTTTGTGTTACCGAACATGGGGTGTAAGTGAGTGGACGGCTCGCTTACCAGGAGCGCTCTTAACCGCGACTTCTGTTCCTTTGCTCTATGGGGTTGGACGCGAGATCTTTTTTCAGCGCAGTACGGCTGTGTTGGCAGCATTGGTTTATCTCACCTCGCTGCCCGTTGTGCGTCAGGGACGATTAGCCATGCTCGATGGCGCGATTCTGTGTTTTTTCCTGGCGATGATGCTCTGTTTGCTGCGATCGCGGCGAAATCTGCGCTGGGGTTTAGGAGTCGGGTTAGGCTTTAGCTGTCTCTGCTTGACTAAGGGAATTTTAGGAATTTTTCTGGCTGCGATGGCGCTTGTATTCATTGCTTGGGATACACCTCGATTACTTACCTCAAGGTATTTGTGGACAGGTTTTGGTCTGGGTTGTATTCCAGTAGCGCTATGGAATGGCGCACAGATTTATCGGTATGGTGAAGCATTTCTGGCAACTCACTTTTGGGATCAGTCGTTTAAGCGCGTGTCCGATTCGGTTGAGAATAATCGAGGGTCGATCACCTATTACTTCTGGGAAGTGGTCAAAAATGGAGTTCCTTGGGTGGTGTTTCTGCCGATTGGGTTTCGCAATGCCTGGGAAAATCGCAATCTTGGGTGGGCAAAACTCGCGTTGGTGTGGAGCGGAATTTACTTCATTGTGATTTCGCTGATGCAAACGAAACTCCCGTGGTATGCGATGCCGCTTTATCCTGCATTTGCGCTTGTGATTGGGGCACAGTTGCAACGGTTTTGGCAGGCTCCAATTGCATCGGAACCGCGATCGATTCCGCGCGTTCGGCTCTGGGTGGCTGTGTTTTTGGTTTTAGCGATCGTGGCTTGGGTAGGGGCAATTTACTATACGTTTTGGGAACAATCGCAGCCTGATTTACAACTTGTTTTTTCCACGTTGGCGCTAACGCTGACGGTGACAGCGGTGCTGATGGCGCGTCAGGATATTCAATTCATCGTCGTTCTGATCTGGGGAATGTATTTGACCCTGCTGGTGCTGATGATGTCAAGCCATTGGCTTTGGGAACTTCAAGAATCGTTTCCAGCAAAACCTGTCGGTGTGATGATTCAGCGGGCAACGGGTAAAGGGCAAATCATTTATACGTCTTATCCTTACTTCCGCCCATCGTTGAATTTTTACAGTCAGCGATCGATCATTCCTGCAAGTCCTGAAGTGTGGCTAAAACATTGGCGCGAAGATGTTCATCCGCATTTGCTGCTCGATCGCAAATCCTTGGAGAAACTGCCGCAGAAACAGATGCAGTTTTTAGGTATCACCGATGAGTGGGTGCTAGTGAGTCGAAGTCCTGCAATGAAAACGACGATTACGGCAAAGCGAAGAAAATGAAATTATGGTTTTGCTCATCGAACGTAGAAGTGACGTGAGTTCGACGAATTCTCGCGCTTCGTTTCGCTCCCGCCCTGAAATGGAATTTCGGGCTAACCGTGCGAAGTCCGTTCAAAACGGACTAAAAAGCTTCAAATCCTTTCCCAGTCCCTTGAGTGGACTTCGCAGCGTTAGCCCCGATTTTTAATCTGGGGCGAATGAACGCAATGAACGAAACGCCCGAAGGCAGGCTTTGAAACTGCCCTTTAGAACTCTCTCACGCTCGGTTGACCCTCTTTGACTTCTCCCACCATAATCACATCTGCAACACCGACAAATAAGCCATTCTCCAGAACTCCTGGCAGATTGTTTAGCGTTTTCTCTAGTTCAGCGGGATTGTCGATACGATCGAACTTCACATCCACCACCAAATTCCCTTGATCCGTTACAACCGGACCTGCTTTTTTCACACCCATTCTCAATTGGGGCTTACCGCCAAGCTTCTCGATCGCTTTCATCACAGGAGTAACTGCCATCGGAATCACTTCAACCGGAAGCAAAAAGGTAGAACCGAGATGATCGACCAGTTTGCCGCTATCCACCACCACAATGAACTGATCCGCCAAACTATCGACAATCTTTTCCTGGGTGTGTGCTGCACCGCCACCTTTGATCAGATTCTTTTGGGGGTCAACTTCATCCGCACCGTCGATCGCAATATCAATCTTTTCAATTTCATCCAGTGTGGTGAGAGGAATGCCGAACTGACGCGCTAAAACGATCGCTTGAAACGAGGTCGGAACCCCTTTAATATTTTGCAGATCGCCCGATTGCAACCGTTCGCCGATCGCTTGAATTGCATAAGCTGTGGTTGAACCTGTGCCTAATCCGACGATCGAATTGGATTGCACTTTGGCAGCCGCCGCATAGCCGACTTGCTGTTTCATCATCGTTACGGGGTCTGCATTCATAGTTCGCGTTCCTTTAAAGTGATCAATTTCTCAATGTACTATCTTGCGTGCATTCAGAAACCATAAAGCACTCGAAGTGTCCATTCCACGATCGTTGGACTGACTCGATTATTGGGATTAGAAACCACGGTGATAGAAGGACTGACATTCAAGCGCTCGTTTAACAACAGTCCGAAAAAGGCTTCAAAGTTCGTTTGGGTTGCATTGCCTAAACGATCGGTGATAAACGGTTGCCCCACTGCAACCCCCGCTTTTGATCCAGGAATGAGAAAATTTTGAAACGAAACGCCAAGCGTCCAAGTTTTCGGATTGAGATCGAGGTCTTGCTGTAACAGCGTATTAAATCCTCGATAGCTGCCGATTCCCAAGCGCCCAAAGATGCCAAACACTCCAAATCTTCGCTGGATTGCCCATTCTGCACTGAGACCCCCTGCATTAATCTGTGTGCCATTGATCTCAGCGTTGGTGTATTGCAGTTGCACTTTGATCGGCTGATTTGGAACCGCATATTCCGCTTCGAGACTGGCTTGATATCTATCGCGAAATAACCCCGCCTCAACATTTGAGGAATCCGCAGCCGCGTAGAGCGCTCTCAATGTGAAACTACGATCGGGCGACCAAGACACTGCGGCTCCGGCTCCACCAAACCGATCGATTTCGTTTTGCACAATCAGGGGATCGTTGGCGAAAAAGCTAGAGCCGAAATTGTCTCCGGATTGATTGGCGAAACTATTGCGATCGATAAAATCACTCGGCGGCAAATTCGATCCGACTGCGATTTCTAAATTTTCAGCGGGACGAAACGCATAATACAGCTTACGGATTTTCGGCTGAGGACTTGCGCCGACCACATCAAGTCCGCCCCCGTCCGCTAAAATGCCTGTCGTTCCAAGCAGATTTTGAGGATTATTGTGTGCATTCGCGATCGCATCTGCGCTGTTATTGCCTGCTTCGAGTTGCGTGACTAAGCGATCGTTGCCTTGAAAACTGGTCAGCAGATTCAGCCGAACGCGAGAAAGAACGGTCGCATTTGCATTTGTGCCACTTGTGACCGCGTTATAAACTTGTCCATTCAGTTTTGTCGTTGTAGAAAACTGCTGACGATCGACCGTCGCAATCCGGCTACCGAGGTTATCTACGCGCGATCGCAGTTGAGACAATGCTTCACTGTAAGCATTAATTAACCGCCGAATCGTTTGTACATCTTCAGCGATCGTCGTGCCTGTATTTCCCGCTAACAGTTGCTCTTCGATTTTGCCGAGAACCGACGCGATCGCGGCTGCAAATTCATAACGACTCAGTGGACGATTGCCGCGAAACGTGCGATCGGGATATCCAGAGATTACTCCGTAGCGTTCTACTAAAGATTGCACCGCTTGAAATGCCCAATCGCCCGGACGCACATCAGACAGTTCAGAAACTGAGTTAACTTGATCCATCGGAGTGCTGTCCAATTCGATTGCAGGATTCGGAAGCTGTGACCAAGCAGGAGAAGCCACGATCGTGATCACCAGGCTACTCAAGCCGCTAAAAAACCAATTCACCTGTTTCACACACTTCACTCCTCACGGGCTGCAAACTCCATAGTTATAACAGCCCGAATTCGCTTCACGCGTCAAGCATTCACGGTTGCGGCTTTCTTTTCCGATTCTGAGCCTTGTGTACCGAGTTGGATCAATTCAACTTTGTAACCATCTGGATCTTCGACAAATGCAATCACGGTTGAACCATGCTTCATTGCACCCGGTTGGCGTGTGATTTTCCCGCCGCGTTGCGCGATCGCGTCGCAAGTCGCGTAGATATCATCCACTCCGATCGCAATATGTCCGTAAGCATCGCCTAACTCATATTTCTCTTTTCCCCAGTTGTAGGTCAGTTCAATGACCGCTGTATCAGACTCCGCACCATATCCGACAAAGGCTAGGGTGAATTCTCCGCCTGGGTAATCTTTTTTTCTTAACAGCTTCATTCCCAGTAAATCGCAGTAAAACTTGAGCGACTCATCTAAATTTCCGACACGAAGCATGGTGTGCAACAAACGCATGGTGTTCTCCTCTTAATAAGCAGCGATCGACGCAATTTCTAAGCGAAATGATCCGGGGTTAAATCGCGGATTCAATGCGCCATCATATTCAAATTTACTCAGCATTAGTTGAAATGAGCGGATGTGATCAGCTCCAATTGATTTCGCATTCGATACTGTTTTCGCGCGAAATACTGGAACCAGTTGAGCAAAAGGAATTTGCACCGTGATCCATTCATCTGCAACCGTATCGAACGAATGAGAATAGCCGATACTATCCCAACCATCGTCATCGCGCACTAAGAATTTATAGCGATTGCCATCTCCTTTAACTCGGAGTTCGATGCCTGTAAAAGTGGATAGATCGATCGCTGGATCAAAGTTGCGGGTGCGAATCGAGGCAAATCCGCCAGAATTCGCGATCGACACATTTCCCGAAAAGACGGCTACTCCATTTTCGAGCCGAACACCGCTGTCACTCGCGCCGCCCATCACCACATCATCAAGCGCACCCCAAGTATTTTGCAGATCGGTTGCGGGATTGCTGAAATCAAATAAAACTCGATTGTCGATCGTGGGTTGAGGATTGGGGCGAGGCTGAAACATCTTTTGGAACCAGCTAACAACAGGAATTGCTTCAAAGTAGTCTAATGTCTGCACAAATCGACCCAAATCCCATTGAGTCCGTTGTTCACTCATAACGTTTTCCAAATCTAAGAGAATACGTTCATTCTAGAAAATCTTCTGTCTTTCTAAAATTTGCTGTAATGAAGAGGATGATTTCGACGATTGCACATTATGCTGAAATTCCATCCGCCAGGATTCGGGCAAAAGTTTACCCAGACCAGCTTAGGTACGATTGCGTATTACACCCAGACTCAAGACAGCAACGAAACCCCGATCGTGTTCCTGCATAGTTTCGGGGGTGGAGCTTCTGCGTTTGAATGGTCGAAGGTCTATCCGGTGTTTGAATCTACGATCGCAGCTGATCTGATTGGGTGGGGAGATTCGAGCCATCCTGCCCGCGATTATCGACCCGAAGATTATGTGATGACGATCGCGGAATTTCTGCCAAAGATCGCAGATCAGCCTGTAACACTGGTTGCCTCTTCACTCACAGGAGCGTTGGCGATACGTTTAGCGGTACAGCACTCGGAACTCGTGCGATCGCTCTTTTTGGTTTGTCCTTCTGGGTTTGATGATTTTGGACAAAATGCAGGGCGGCGAATTCCGTTAGACATTATCAATACACCGATTTTGGATCGAATTATTTATACGATCGGTGCAACAACTGATTTTGCAGTGCGGAATTTTTTAGAGAATTTCTTGTTTGCAAATCGCGATCGCATTACACCTGAGATGGTCAATGCCTATTTAGAATCCGCTCGGCAACCGAATGCGGATTATGCAGCACTGGCGTTTTTGCGTGGCGATTTGTATTTTGATTTGTCGCTGTATCTGCCTCAGTTGAATACACCGACTTCGATTGTTTGGGGCAGTCAGGCACAATTTACCGATGTTGAACTCGGACGGCGATTAGCCGCAGTGAATCCGCAGGCAATCCAAAAGTTTCAGATCGTGCCGGAATCTGGGGTTTTAGTGCATTTAGAGCAACCTGCGATCGTGGCAAGACTTTTAAGACAATGGCTGAATCAAACTTTGGATCAAAGTTGATCGGATTACTGAAAGGCGTTGATCCGCTTACCGTAAACATCTCCTAACCAAGCACCCCCAAATACACACTTACCCCACCGCCCCGTATCGCAGCAGGTGTAGTAGGCTCGCATCTTCACAGGCTGGTTGAGCGCAAAGCGTTTACAAGGGTCTGAGGCACTAGACGAATACATCCAACGCTGACCCGTTTTATCTGTAATCAAGGCTCCTGTGTAGGCTTCTTTGTAATTCCAAGTCTCGCGATTTCCATTCACGTATCTATCCCTATCTCCATACTTGAGAACTTCTGAATGTTTTGCACTATCCACAAATCTGCATTTTTCAGGAGTGATAGACACAATCGCTCCTTCAGGACGATTGATACAATCCGCCAACGTCGCCTCAGAAATCAGCACGATAGACAGGGCTACGATCGCGGTTCTCAGCATAGTTTCTCATGAGGGAAATATTCTTGTTCGGAGTGCTTAGCGAATAGACTTCGCAGCGATACAAACAACGTCCGCCGTTGCGGACTCATGCAAAACTAGCATTTTCCAACCCGCGTAGGCGGATTTGGTCTGTATCGCTACGGTTTCAACCGCTCAAGCTCTTAACGATTCGTTGGCTGATCTGCAGTTCGAGGATATTGGACATCCACAAATCCGAGTTCGAGTAGTTGCTGATATGCCTGTTTGCCCAAATCGCGGGTCGGCTGCTGGCTTCGGATAATCTGCACCAAAAGCGGCACCGCCAATTCAGATTGATTCATTGCCCGATGCACTAATGCTAAGCGGTAGGTCGCTTGATCTCGCAATTCTGCCGTTTCCAGCGCTTTTTTGCGCTGACTATCTGCAACACGAGTATCAACTCCAGAAAAACTGGATGCCAAATCTTGGTAGAAGTTAGACAACTGATTGTAAACCTGGCGCGCTTCTTGCAGTTTCTTCATTGCCACCTGCATATTCTGCGCTTTAACGGCTCGATCGGCTTCATTCATCAGCCGTTGTGCACCTTGCAAGCTCAATAAACCATCACCCTGAGTTGCTGTCGGACGCACCACATTTGGATCGGTGGGATCGATCGGACGAGCTTGACCTGAACCGGGCGCGGGTTTGGGCGTTTGAGCCTGAACGGACGGCGCTTTAAGCACCACACCTGTAAACATCACACCTGCAAGCATTGAGAGCGAAAGAATGCCAGAGATGGAAAGGGGTTGAATCGTTCTCAGATGAGCCATGAATAATTGCAGAATGCTATAGGACAACTTGGAACTCTCGGATCTTATCACTGCCAGATCCATTTTCAAGTGAAGCCTAGTAATTCGATTTTGTTCCTCAAAAGTTAAACTGAAATTCCGATCGGACACCAATAAGAATAATCATCGGTGATTTTACCTTCTGATACCCGTAGTCCCACTCCAGCAGAAATGAATCGATCGTTCCCATCGTTAAACAGCCAAGTACTCCACAAACCAGTCATTGGTCTTCCAGCGATTTCAACGGTTGGAAAATCGAGCAATTCTTGATAGACATAATCTTGATCGGTGTACCAAGGTCTTGATTAGAACTTTGAACACCAACTTTTCCAGAAATCATCGAGAAACAGCCTTCTCCTTGTCGTCCTAAAACAGGTTTTGCAAAGTAGGTATCGCCCATTTCATCGGAAGTTTGAGCGGTTTTTGGAAACAAATCAAACACGGTTTCAGCGAGTTCTGGTGTGAAGAAATCTAAGCCTAAATCGGTAATTAAAGCGAAAATACTTTTCGGTTGTAGGGCAAACGCTGAAGCGAAATTCACGATCGCAATCCTCCGCTTCAAGATCAATTCTTCTAGCGATGACCAAAGCTCTCGATCGTTAGAATCGCGATCGTGAATTGCCCATTCTAACGGATACCACATGAATAGAATGTCGATCGCTTCTCTCGTTTTTTCGTGAAATAAGAATTGATGATCTTTGATTCGGAGTTCTTCGATCGCAAAGACGGATCGGTTGCCAGCAACGAATCTATAGCAATCCCAGGTCAGTTGTGAGAGTATAGAGAGGACTAAAACAGCGT
>PSLO01000013.1:0-62207 GCA_040289665.1 Leptolyngbya sp. ERB_1_1
TGGAGAATGTAAAGCAGTCTATCACTTTTGTTCGCTTTCACATATCATTTAGGATTGCTATATATAAGCTTGTAGCGTGAGAGTAACCGCATGAGTTCATCCGTCCAGTTTGGGATTCTCTGCTTTGTCGTCTTTTTTGGGCTATCGCAAGCCTTCCAATGGGCACAAGAATTAACCTTGCCTTTACCGTTTTTCATTCTGGGAGGTGCAATTTTGTCGATCGCATCGAACTTCGATCGACGCGCAGGTTTTCCCTTGAACTTAATCAATTTTCTATCTCCTGAAGTGACCCCAATCGAGGAGCAGTCCACGCTGCCTTCGGCGCACACGAGCGTGTCCGCGCAATCTTCTACCCCAAAATTTCCGCGCGAAATCTCCTTCACTATTCGCAAACCCGAAAAACTGGATCAATAGCTCGATGTCAACAGTTTTATACATACGAGGGTGGCGGCTCCACTTCTACTCGAATGAAGGAACTGAACCGATTCATATTCATGCTGAGAAAGGCGATAAGGACTGTAAATACTGGCTTGATGTTGAACTCTACAATATTCGAGAAGCTTACTCTTACAATCTGTCTGCGCCTGATAATAGAGAAATCCGCAAAATAATTTTGCAGAACTTCGATGAGATTGTTGAGGCTTGGGAGACGTTCTTTGAGGGCAAACAATGAATAAGCATCATGATGTTCAAGGGCTTGATTTTGATGACGAGCATTTGTACCTCACAGTTGATGGGCAAACCTACGAAATCTCGATCGCTCAAGCTTCAAGCCGTCTCGCGAATGCAACTCATGCAGAACGGTATTTATATCGAATCGCGCCCTCCGGATACGGCATTCACTGGTTTGCGATCGACGAGGATCTTTCAATTAACGGATTGCTCAAGCTTGCAATTGTGAAATCTTAAGATTGCTATGCCTTCTTCCGTCACAATAGAAATGAGTGATGTTCATTTCTCTGACCCTTATGTTTAACCGCTTGGTACTAGCGTTTGTCGCTGTGGTGATGCTCTGTTTGACGATTGCACAACCCGCCTGGGCAAGTCTTGACGACGATCGCTATGATGGCGAAATCTTTGCGCTATATGCCGGAAACGGATCGCTCGTGCCGCCGAAAGTCTCTCTAGCCGACGCGCTTAACCAGAAAAGACCTGCCCTACTTGTGTTCTATACCGACGACAGCAAGGATTGTAAGCGCTTTGCCAACGTGATTTCACAAACGCAAGCGTTTTACGGTCGTGTGATTGATATTCTGCCGATTCGGGTAGATTCGCTACCGATCAAAGAGAAGTTTGATCCCAAAGAAGCGGGTTACTATTACAGAGGATTTGTGCCGCAAACAGTCATATTTGATCAAACAGGGAAAGTGCGATTAAACGAAACTGGCATCATTCCTTACGAAAAAATTGATGATGAATTTCGGCAAGTTTTTGATTTGTTGCCACGAGCGGAATCCGTAATTCTCAAGCGCCGCCCGGTCAACGAAATCAATTCGGAATTGGTTCCACAGACGAAATCAGCCGAAACTGATCCTTAAGAATCACGTCAAGGAACCCCACAGCGCAAGATTTCCCCGGTAAGATTTCGAGTAGGACACTTAGCCCCTCTTCCTGAGATGCCCCAAACCTACAGCACTGAGGAACTGCTCCAAATTCTGTCGCAAGAGCGGCAAGCCTGCATGAATGGGCAACGCCTGAATCTTGCTGCGATGCCGTCTGGAATTAATCCACTGCTCGATCGCTTTGTCAACTCGGATGGAATTCAGCGCTTTACGGCTTACCGGGATTTTCGTACCGCGATTCATCGATATCAAATCGAGCATCAAGTTTCAGGCATCGTCTGGACTTCTCTGACGATTCAAGGAAAAACCTGCTGCTGTCCCAGGATTCATGAGCAGTTGATTAGTCTTCCTTCTGATTTGGCAATTCTAAAAGCCGAGAAAGGCACGATCGTTGAGTTTTGGCGATCGATCTCAGTCGGATTCGATTTCTACCTGAGTATGCACAGCGGTAAATTGCATCAATTGATCACTCAAGAAGACATTGAGCGAATTTTACAGCGATCGGAGTGGGCAGTCTTGAGTCAGCAAGGAAAAGCTGAGATGCTCGAACTGATTCTACAACTGGGTTGGGGCAAACCCGAAGAAGCAGTCTACCGCCGAGGCTTTCCAGAATCAGGGAGTGAATATATTCATGCAGTACGCCCCGGACGAGTGCCGATCGGCTAAAGGCGCAATCTTTGATCCGAGTGGAACTTACCGCTATGTCTTGTGGCGATCGTGGAGTTCTGATCCTCGTATTGGTTTTGTGATGCTTAATCCCAATCAAGCCGATGCGGAATTTGATGAGCCAACGATTCGACGCTGTATCGGATTTGCGAAGCGTTGGGGATTTGGCGGATTAGAAGTGGTGAATTTGTTTGCATATCGAGCGAAAACACCCCAGTTATTGAAGCAGGCAACGGAGCCGATCGGAGAAGACAACGATCGCTATTTGCTCACCCTTTCGCATCGGGTTGATTTGATTGTTCTAGCATGGGGCAATTGGGGCGGATTGGGGCAGCGAGATCGTGCAGTTCTGCCATTTTTTCAAGCTCAAAATGTTTATTCGCTCGGTGTGACGAAATTAGGACATCCGAAGCATCCACTTTATTTACGTCGAGATAGCGATCGCATTCCGTGGGTTGAACAGCGCAATTTAGATTCGAGCCATTTTATCGAGCCAGAAACGTGGATACCATCTCTGGCAGTGGACTGTGAATTGCGATCGTCAAACAGTGCGTCGAATTGCAGGGCGGCACGATCACGGTTCACATTCGATTAGAGCAAGGAACGATCGTTCGAGTTGAATTACCGATCGTGGCAGAATCCTAACCGCAGTGCTCCGTTAGAATGGGGAATGCACAATTTCCTATTCAACTCATGACAGTTCGCGTTCGCATTGCACCCAGTCCTACTGGCAATCTCCACATCGGAACGGCTAGAACTGCGGTTTTCAACTGGCTGTTTGCCCGTCACCACGGCGGAAAATTTATCCTTCGCATCGAAGACACAGACTTAGAGCGATCGAAGCCCGAATATACCCAAAATATCTTCGAGGGTTTGACCTGGCTGGGTTTGAATTGGGACGAAGAACCCGTCTATCAAACCGCGCGGATGAATTTGTATCGCGAGAAAATTCAGCAGTTAATCGAAAAAGGAGTCGCTTATCGCGCTTACGATACCCCCGAAGAACTCGATGCGATGCGAGAAGCGCAAAAAGCCAGAAACGAAGCGCCCCGTTACGACAATCGCCATCGCAATCTGACTCCAGAACAGGAAGCCGCTTACCTTGCTGAAGGTCGCAAACCTGTAATTCGATTCAAAATTGACGACGATCGAGAAATTTCCTGGACGGATTTAGTTCGCGGAACGGTGACTTGGAAAGGGCGGGATCTCGGTGGCGATATGGTGATTGCCCGCGCCGCAGAAGGTGAAGAAATCGGTCAACCGCTCTATAACTTTGTCGTGGTCGTAGACGATATCGATATGAAAATCACCCATGTAATTCGAGGTGAAGATCATATCGGGAATACACCGAAGCAAATCCTACTCTACGAAGCACTGGGCGCAACGCTGCCAGAATTCGGACATACACCCCTGATTTTGAATCAAGCTGGTGCAAAACTTTCAAAACGCGATGGTGTCACCTCGATTTCTGATTTCAAGCACATGGGCTACACCGCAGCAGCGATCGCGAATTACATGACGCTCCTCGGCTGGTCTCCCCCCGAACCGATGACCGAAATCTTCTCGCTTTCCGAAGCGGCTGAGAAATTCGGCTTCGATCGCGTGAATAAAGCGGGCGCAAAATTTGATTGGGATAAATTGAACTGGCTGAACGGACAGTATATTCACGCAATGCCCGTTGCGGAAGTCACAGATTTATTAATTCCGGTGTGGAAATCAGCCGGATACGTCTTTGATGAGAAAAGCGATCGAGCTTGGCTCGAACAAGTTAGCGCCCTTGTCGCTCCGAGCCTTTCTCGTCTGAATGAAGCCGTAGACATGACGCGCTACTTATTCCAACCTTTGGAATTCACAGACGATGCCAAGGCACAAATGCAGCAAGAAGGCGCAACAACCGCAATCAAGGCAATCTTAGACGCGATGCCATCACCGCTTACCGAAGCCGCAACTCAAGAGGTGATCAAACAAGTCGTGAAAGAGCAGAACCTCAAGAAAGGAGTCGTGATGAAATCGCTCCGCGCCGCTTTAACTGGAGCACTTCAAGGACCTGACTTAGTGCAATCGTGGTTATTGCTGAATCAGAAAGGACTCGATCGAGAACGTTTTGAGCAAGCCTTGTCGATCGCATCTTGATCGCGTTTGGAGTCGGAGAAGTTCCCATTCCCGACTCTCAATTTCCCGCTTGATTGCCCGAAGTCTCAGAATTAAGTTAAATTTAGTTAAGATTCTTCTCATTAATTCTTTAGTAGAGAATCCGTAAAAGTACTTGCGCTTCACCTAAGCTTCACGCTTGAGCCAGATCGCACCGTACCTAACTTGAATAACGATCGATCTTTTACCGTTGTAGCCGTATCGCGAGGTTGCTAGTTTATGAAATCTTCTTGGAGAACCATCCTGCTTTGGGCAATTCCCGCGCTCGTCGTTGGGTTTTTCCTTTGGCAAGGGTCAATCGCTCCAACCACACCCAATACGGGTAGAAACACTGCCAGCACCCGTATGACTTATGGGCGGTTTTTGGAGTATTTAGATGCTAATCGAATTACTAGCGTTGATTTGTATGATGGCGGTCGGACTGCCATTGTAGAAGCGGTCGATCCGGATTTGGACAATCGGCTACAACGCTTACGAGTCGATCTTCCCGGCAATACGCCTGAATTAGTGACTCGTCTCCGCGCTTCCAATGTCAATCTAGATTCTCATCCAATGCGTAATGATGGCGCGGTTTGGGGCTTGTTAGGAAACTTGATCTTCCCAATTCTGTTGTTGGGTGGACTATTTTTCTTATTTCGTCGATCGGGCAATGTTCCGGGCGGCCCTGGACAAGCAATGAACTTCGGTAAGTCGCGTGCTCGATTCCAAATGGAAGCGAAAACGGGCGTGATGTTCGATGATGTTGCAGGCATCGAAGAAGCGAAAGAAGAACTTCAAGAAGTGGTCACTTTTCTGAAGAAGCCGGAACGCTTTACCGCAGTTGGCGCGAAGATTCCGAAAGGTGTTCTGCTCGTTGGACCTCCTGGAACAGGTAAAACACTCTTAGCCAAAGCGATCGCAGGTGAAGCAGGGGTTCCATTCTTCTCGATTTCGGGTTCCGAGTTTGTTGAAATGTTCGTCGGTGTGGGTGCTTCCCGCGTTCGCGACTTGTTTAAGAAAGCCAAAGAGAACGCTCCTTGTATCATCTTCATCGATGAAATTGATGCGGTTGGACGACAACGAGGTGCTGGAATCGGTGGCGGAAACGATGAACGCGAACAAACCTTAAACCAACTTCTGACCGAGATGGATGGGTTTGAAGGCAATACTGGAATCATTATCATCGCAGCAACCAACCGCCCAGATGTCCTAGATTCAGCCCTTCTTCGTCCCGGACGTTTCGATCGACAAGTCACCGTCGATGTCCCCGATATCAAAGGTCGGCTCGAAGTCCTCAACGTTCACGCTCGTAACAAAAAGATTTCAGAAGAAGTCTCACTCGAAGCGATCGCGCGTCGTACTCCTGGTTTCTCTGGTGCAGATTTAGCGAACTTGCTGAACGAAGCTGCAATTCTAACTGCCCGTCGCCGCAAAGATGCGATCACAATGTTGGAAATTGATGATGCGGTCGATCGGGTGGTGGCTGGCATGGAAGGCACACCGCTGACCGATAGTAAGAGCAAGCGTTTGATTGCGTACCACGAGATTGGTCATGCGATCGTTGGAACGCTCGTTAAAGAGCATGATCCGGTGCAGAAAGTCACGCTGGTTCCACGGGGTCAGGCGCGAGGTTTAACTTGGTTTATGCCGAGTGAAGATCAAGGACTGATTTCACGATCGCAAATCCTAGCGCGGATTAAAGGCGCTTTGGGTGGACGTGCAGCAGAAGAAGTGATCTTCGGTGATGCGGAAGTCACAACAGGTGCAGGTGGCGACATTCAGCAAGTCACTAGCATGGCGCGTCAAATGGTGACTCGCTACGGAATGTCGGATTTAGGTCCGTTGTCGCTCGAAAGTCAGCAAGGTGAAGTATTCTTAGGCGCAGGTTGGACGACGCGATCGGAGTATTCCGAAGAGATTGCCTCTCAGATTGATGCTCAGGTTCGTTCGATCGTTGAACATTGCTTAGAAGATACTCGCCGGATCATTCGGGAGAATCGTGAAGTTATCGATCGCTTGGTCGATCTCTTAGTTGAGAAAGAAACGATCGATGGTGATGAGTTCCGTCAAATCGTTGCAGAATACACGGCAGTTCCTGAGAAAGAACGCTATGTTCCGCAACTATAATTCTGAGATTAGCTGATAGATTGCGTCGGGGTGGTGATTACCGCCCCGATTTTTTAATCGGGTATCAATTCAACAATGATGTTACCGATCGCTTTCCCACTTTCCATGAATTCATGAGCCTCAGCAATGCGATCGAGCGAAAACCGTTCCGCAATTTGATGTTTTAGCGCGCCCGCTTGCAGACAGGTTGTAATATCCGCTGCGGCTTGTTCATGTGCAGATTTTGACATTGCATACACGAGAACATAATGCACGGTGAGATTTTTGTAGATCAGCGAATAGATCGGCACTTGGGGCGAAACTTGGGAATCAGAAGCATAAGTCGCGATCGTACCGTTGCGTTTTAGGATTTTCAAATTCGTTTCAAGATTTGCTGCAAAATCGACCTCAATTACGCGATCGATTCCTTTTCCATTCGTGATTTGTTTTACGACTGCGCTCACGTCTTCGGTTTTGTAATTGATCACATGATCTGCACTGATCGCTTTCGCAATCTCCGCTTTTGTTTCAGAACTCACCGTCGTGATCACCGTACCGTTTCCCCATTTTGCGAGTTGAATTGCATATGATCCCACCGCTCCGGCTCCGCCCGTGACTAAAATCGTTTGTCCCGCAACGGCTCCATCTTTAAACACACAATGATGTGCCGTCATTGCAGGAACGCCTAGACAAGCCCCTTCAGCAAACGAAGTCGATTCAGGTAATGCGATCGCGTTCTCGCTCATCACCGTGACGAATTCCGCAGCGGTTCCCAATCCTTTCAGTAGCGTCGCTTCATAGATCCAAACTCGCTCACCCACTCGATCGGCACTCACGCCTTCACCCACTTCGACAATGATGCCTGCACCATCATTATGGGGAATCATGCGCGGAAATCGCAGGGTTAAGCCGCCCCAACCGCCTCGCTGTTTAACATCGGATGGATTGATGCCTGATGCAAAAACTCTGACGCGCACTTGTCCCGGAGCTAACTCTGGGGGATCAAGTTCCCCGATCGTCAGTACGTCTTTTGCAGCTCCAAGTTGCTCGTACCATGCCGATCGCATTTTGCCTGCTCCGGTTTTGAGAATGTTTCGATCGAGCTTAGTTTACCGTTCCTGGCTCTGCATATCCTTGCAAACTCTCAGGATCAAAAGCTCTCAGGCTGCGAGTCGCTTGTCGAATCAGCGAATCTGAACCCTTGACGACGATCAGATATTTTCCAGCATTTAGTCGATTGCGGTATGGCAACGCATCTCCGCCACCGACGACTAATCCTACACCACCGCCCACAAACACACTCCCCAACAATCCCGATAATCCGCCTAAGATGCCTGCAATCAGCGGACTTCCAATCTCACCCGCCCAAGCAAACGTATCCAATCCGGTAATCACATTAAATGCCGCTCCACCCACGAAACCAAACGGCACGAGCCACGATGCCATCAAACGCACTTGTTTTCTTGCCGTTTCATTCGGATCAATCAAGCCATATTCATCGGCACTCTTGTACCCGCGTCCTAAAATCGCGATCTTATCCATTGGCAAGCCTTCTTTTTCTAATGCCGAATAAGCTTCCTCTGCTTGAATCCGATCGCCCAAGACTGCAACTAAATAACTCATCTGCCAGCCCTCAATACTTCTTCAGCCGTCAATTGCAATTCGGAAAATGTAGGAGAAACGACAATATCTCTACCTCTAAACTCTCCAACCTCAAGATACTGTTGTGCCTCTAGCTGAAGTACGAGGACGACTGCTCTTTCAGGATCAATCAGCCAATATTCAGGAATGCCCCGTTCCGCATATTCTTTGCGCTTCTCGATGTAGTCTCTGTCGTAATTCTCAGTTCCCGGCTTTCCTGGAGATACAACTTCAACCACCAACACTGGAGCAGGTGTATTTTGACGCAGAAGTGCTTGACTTTGCTGAAGCATCACACGGGCAGAGGCTTCAGAATGTACGGTTAAATCAGGTTCACGAGCTGTTACTTCAGTGGAACTTACAACAATTTGATGCTTGATTCCAAGACGGTAAATCGGAATGCCAATCTGAGCAAATTGAACGAGCAGAAATGCAGCGATTAGAAGATTTTGTGGACTCTCAGTAGGCAACTCAATCAATTCTCCATTCACCAATTCGTAACGGCGATCGCTACCGTCGTCATAGTCTAAATATTCCTCAATGCTGGTAAATCGTCGTTTCGTTTGGGTCATGCTGTAAGTTCGATAAAATATAGTTTTAATGTCTAATCGTTATGTTACCAAGGGAAGACCTCCTCAAAGGCGTAGAAAATCGAGACACGATCGCGCGCGTGATTGATCAAGCAGAGCAAGCGATCAAAACTTGGGAAGTCGTAGTCAGTGACTTTCTTTCTCCTCCAGAGTTGGCAGAGGTTGTGCGATCGTTTGCCCGTCTCACAGAAGTTCAACTGATCGCATGGGGTGGCTACCCACAGGCGGAACGGCAACGATTAGCGATCGCACGATCGGAACTGCCGCTCGATCCGGCTCAAGTTGAACTTGCTGCCATAGATATTGCCGGAAATTTCCTCTTCGATTCGGCAACTCATCGGGATTTTTTGGGGGCGATTCTGGGAACGGGAATCGTGCGAGAAAAAGTCGGTGACATCATTGTTTTAGGAGAGCGGGGCGCACAAGCGATCGTCATTCCCGAACTGGTTGAATTTCTGCAAACATCGTTAAAACAAGTGCGATCGGTTCCGGTCAAAGTCGAGCCAATTCCATTTGAAGAATTGAAGATTCGGGAGCCGAAGAAGAAGGAATTAACCACGGTTGAAGCATCAATGCGGTTAGATGCGATCGCGTCAGCGGGTTTTGGAATGTCGCGCAGCAAGATGGCGGATTTGATTTCAGCAGGTGATGTGCGCGTGAACTGGAAAGACACGACTTCTGCAAGCTATTCGGTGAAGTCTGGTGATTTGATTGCGATTCGTGGCAAAGGACGGGTCGAAGTCGGAGAAGTCATGGTGACAAAGAAAGACCGCTACCGAGTTCAACTCACCCGCTTTGTATAGGAATAAATCGATGACCTTTCAACGATCGCTAATCGGCTTAAAACGCCAAATGAAAGAATATCGTCCGCAGCTCGAAAAAGCAAGTGCAGCGATTGCAATGCTAGAGTCCACTGACCCAAATTCTGAGGAATTTAGTCAAGCACTGGCTGATTTACATGTCACTGCGACCGTTTTAGAGCCATACTCCGAAGGCATGGTTGAATCGATCGGGCAAGTCACAGAAGACCGTCCTGACTGACTATCGAAACTTAACAATGCGGGCAAAGCCTTTCGGATCAAGACTCGCGCCGCCGACCAACGCACCATCGACCTCTGGTTGCGCCATAATTTCATCAATATTCTCAGGCTTCACTGAACCACCGTATTGAATTGTGACATTCGGATTGCTTAACTTACTGCGAATCAGCCCGATCACACGATTCGCTTCGATCGATTCACAAGTATCGCCTGTCCCGATCGCCCAAATCGGCTCATAAGCAATCACTAAATTGTTTTGATCGATTCCCGCTAAACCTTTTTCTAACTGCCCAAAGATCACCGCTTCGGTTTCGCCTGCATCCCGTTGCTGCTTACTTTCACCGACACAGAGAATCGGCTTTAATCCCGCTTTCTGAGCCGCTTTAAGCCGCAAATTCGCCGTTTCATCGGTCTCACCAAAGAACTGCCGCCGTTCGCTGTGACCGATCACTACATAGCGAACGCTCAGTTCCAGCAGCATCGGGGCTGAAATCTCTCCTGTGAATGCACCCGACTCTGCCCAGTGGACATTTTGCGCCCCGACTTGAATTCGGCTTCCGTGCAAATTTTTCGATAACACTGCTAAATCGGTAAACGGCACACACAGCAGAATTTCTCGATCGTCTGGTGTGTCTTCTAACTGAGGCATGAACCCTTGCAAAAACTCCATCGTTTCCGCTTGGGTTTTGAACATTTTCCAATTGCCAGCAATGATAATTTTTCGCACGGTCTCTCAGCTTTAATCAGATTAAATTTGCATTCTCCAGTCTACGGCTTCGAGGGGACAGTTTGAAGCAGGGAACGCAATCGCTCGAAATCTCTTATGTTTCGATCGCCATTGCCATTTGTACCGCTTCTAAACTGACGGTTTGATAAATCAATTTTAGGGTTTCCATTGCGGCTTGGTTTGCGAATGGCTCGATTTTGATTGGAATGGTTCCTAAAACATCGAGAACGGTTTCGCTGCTGGGTGGCGGTGTGATCACGATCAAGGAAGGCTCAAGCTGATCGTCGTAGTGCCAAAACTGATCGCGATTGAGTGGTGTGGCAGGACGAACGATCGTGGAATTCGATGCGATCGCGCTTTCTTGTCCTGAACTGCGGATGTGCCGAAGCGCGTTGATGATTTCGTCTTTGGTGCGTCCGCGCAGTTGAAACAGAACGAACGGATCTTCACCAAAGCGATCGCCCAATAGATAGTAAACCGCTCCAATATGTTTGCAGGGATTCGCTGGATCGGGACAAGAACAGCGACTATGAATACTAGATTTATCGAATGGAAACAGGCTAAGTCCGTTTGCGGTAAAGACATCTTGAATATTCTGCGGCATTTCTCCTGCAAGCAGTTTGGCGGAAAAGATCGCACGTTCTGCCATTGATTCGATCACGTAGTGCCATTGCTCGTCGGTAAAGCGATCGAGCGAAAATGAGACTTCATAGGGTTCGGGTGCTGTACCTTGCACCATTGCCGTCACTTTCGCGCCTTTGAAGGTAATACTGAGGACGTTTCCTTGTCGAGCGTAGTTTCTCGCACGCGCTAACCGTTGTGTAAATCCAATGCGTTCTAAAACATCAATCCACTGTTGTACCCACCATTCTCGATTGGGTTGTGTATATGAATCACTCATGGGTTTATTCCTCTATCACTGCACTGCGATCGAGCAGTAGTAAATCTCGTAATTGATCGGTGTTTAATTCGGTGAGCCAGTTTTCACCCGTGCCGACGACTTGTTCCGCTAATGCCTTTTTACTTTCGATCATGTCGTGGATGCGTTCTTCTAGCGTTCCGGTGCAAACGAATTTGTGTACTTGAACATTGCGCTGTTGCCCGATGCGAAATACACGATCGGTCGCTTGGTTTTCAACTGCGGGATTCCACCAGCGATCGTAGTGAAACACATGGTTTGCACGAGTGAGATTCAAGCCGACACCGCCCGCTTTGAGCGACAGAATGAAAATGCGCGGGGCTTGTGGATCGTTTTGGAAGCGATCGATCATTTCTTCTCGCTGTTTCTTTGGAGTGCTGCCGTATAAGAATAGCGTTTCACGTCCTAATTGTTGTTCTAGATGCGGTTTGAGCAGCTTTCCCCATTCTGCAAACTGGGTGAAAATTAAAGCACGATCGCCTTCGGAAACTGCTTCTTCGAGCATTTCTTCAAGTCGCTGTAATTTCACCGATCGATTCGATGCAATATTTTCCTCTTTATTGAACAATGCGGGGTGATTGCAGATTTGTTTGAGTTTGGTGAGCAGTGCGAGAATGATTCCTTTGCGCTGAATGCCGTCTGCGGCTTCGATTTCGGCAAGTGCTCGATCAACCGTAGCTTGGTACAGTGCAGCTTGCTCCGCAGACAATCCACAATAGACAGGCATTTCCTGTTTTTCGGGTAAGTCTTGAATGATCGAGCGATCGGTTTTCAATCTTCGCAGAATGAATGGCTGAGTCAGCGATCGTAAGGTTTGCAAAGAGGTTGTGTCACCGTAACGCTCGATCGGAATGGCAAATCGTCGCTGAAAGAAGTTTTTCTGCCCCAAGTAACCCGGATTGAGAAAATCGAGAATTGACCAAAGTTCCGTTAAGCGATTTTCGACTGGCGTTCCTGTGAGAGCAATTCGGAAATCTGCTTCAAGTTCTCGGACTGCTTGAGATTGTTTTGATTCTGCGTTTTTAATGTTTTGAGCTTCGTCTAAAACAACGCCTTGCCAGTTGACAAGCTGGAGTGTTTTGAGATCGCGCTGGACAAGTGTGTAGCTTGTGATCACCAAGTTGCAAGACTGAACTGCTTTAGCAAAAGCTTGTCCTTGCGATCGCTTATCTCCGTGATGAACGATCGTTTTCAACGTGGGTGCAAACTTTTTAACTTCTCGCTCCCAGTTTCCTAACACTGAAGTTGGACAAACTAAGAGGATAGGTTGCTCTAATAACTTGTTCTGTTTCAGCAACAAAATAAAGGCGATAAGCTGTATAGTTTTTCCCAGTCCCATATCGTCCGCCAAACAAGCGCCTAACCCCCATTTCTCAAGAAATTGTAGCCATGCGACTCCTCGTGCTTGATACGGTCTCAATTCACCTTTGAATTCTTTGGGGGTTTCTATTTCCTCTAGCGTTCCTGTTCCTGTCAACGTTGTTACTAATTCTTGCAATGCACCTGATGCTTCAAAACTCACAACCGGAAGTTTTTCAATCGTTTGTGTATCCCCGGTACTAATGCGGAGTGCATCTTCGAGCGAGAGTGTTGTTTGATCTTTGCGTGCGGCAAAAAAGGATTGTGCAGATTTAATGTCTTGCGATCGCAGTTCTACCCATTCGCCATTAATTTCAACCAGTGGTGAATTTTGTGCCACTAAGCGATCGAACTCGCGTTTAGTTAAGCTTTGACCCCCGATCGACAATTCCCATTCAAAGTTTAATAAGCTCTGTAATCCTAGTTTGCCTTTCTTCTGTTTCGTTGGTGTTGACGCTTTGATTCGCAATCCCAATCGATTCGCCAGTCCGCCACGATTTGCCAAGCTTGGCGGCAGAATTACACCGATCCCACTATCTTGCAATCGCCAAACCGTATTCATAATGAACTCATAGGCTTGCATCGGATCGAGCAAACAGGCTTGCGGTCGAGCTTCTTGTAAACTCGGTTCAATCAGTGGATAAAGACGAGATGCCAGTCCCAATCCCATGAGCAGCGTCTCTTGAGGTCGATCGATGATCCGTCCCTCGTGATTGAGTTGCTCAACCGGATTGCGCCAAATAATCGGAGCGCTCACCGTGAACTCAGGATCGTTGATCGCTTGCAGTAAGTATTCAATTTTCCAACTTTGGTAGCTTTCTACAGGCGGAATTAACTGCAAACACGCCCGGAATTGTTCTTGATCTTTTTGTAATGGTGCTTTCCAATTCGCTAACGCTGTTGATAGCGTTTTCGAGTCTGTTTCATTTAGCGTTGATGCTTTTGTGCTGAGTCCTTGTATCCACGATTGTAAAATTGATGAATTTCGCGGTATCGTAACTGATTTTCTAACCTGAGCATCAATCAGTTGATTGAGAAAATTTCGGAGTAGATCTTGAGGCTCAACTGGAAGATCGATCGCGAATTCTTCCCCGTTCTGGTACAAGCGACAAACCGAGGGCATTTGACGAACAAAATGACGCAATCTTGCTTGATCGGTTGAACTATCGAGCAACGCTTCCCAGTGAGAAAGATCGGGTAAGAACTTCGATCGAGCCAACAAATCCAACGCCCAGCGTGCCCCATGTGACCAGAAGCGCAAATCTCCACCCAAAAACGAATCATCCCCCAAAGCACCCAGCGGTAAAGAATTGAGAAATTCAAACGCTTGAGACGGACTCAACCACAATCCCTCCACTTTCCAGGGGTACAGCACCCACTCAGCGATCGGAGTTGCCGAAAGTTGTGGCGCTTCTCCGTCGATCGGTGATGCCAATACTCGCGCTGTCCAGTTCTTCAAATTTGGCGCACTCTTACGCCCACGCTTTGGAGTTTCGCTCGGTTTCAATTCTGGCAGTTTTAACCCCAACGGTTCTAAAAACGCCAACAGTTCCGCTTGATTCATGGCGTAGGGATGCGGTGGAACGCTAACTTCAATTGACATTGGTTCCAACCTGCGCCACATTTCTCCCCACAAAAATAAGCCGCCTTGCTGCGACTCGAACGTTTGAGAGAACCACCCACCGTGTAAAACTGCCATGCCAATCTACTCGAATAAAAGCGAATCTATCTAACCGCTGCTGAATCTTCTGAGAAATTGTGAAAATCTACTGCAAAAATTAATCTGAATCGATCGCGATTCTTATCACGTAAAATCAAGAATCCTTTTCATTGCTTAAGCAATTTAACAAGTTGTTACCTCGCCTTTAAACGCGCTCGACTCAACTCATTCTATCGCGATCTTTCTAACGATGATTTCACAGCCGAACTCCGATGACTCCTACACTCGCCTCATCTTGTCACTTCAAATTTTATCGCTCAGATTCAACCGTAACTTTTCCAGTATTTGCAAATAAAAAAATCAGCAAAAGTATATCAGTGCTAGGATTGCGGAAGTAGGAAAAAAGAAGAAAGGAAAATATACTTCATGCAAGAGTTCGAGAAGTCAATATCCTTTAATGGTAGGGATATTCGACTCAAAGTAGGCTTGTTAGCACCCCAAGCTGGAGGAGCAGTTTTAATCGAGTCAGGAGATACGGCAGTTCTGGTAACTGCGACTCGTGCCAAAGCTAGAGAAGGCATCGATTTTCTCCCCTTGCTCGTTGATTACGAAGAGCGGTTATACGCAGCCGGACGGATTCCCGGTGGATTTCTCAAACGTGAAGGTCGCCCCCCCGAAAAGGCAATTCTCACCAGTCGTTTAATCGATCGACCGATGCGCCCGCTGTTTCCCTCGTGGCTACGCGATGACATCCAAATCGTCGCCACTACGATGTCAATGGATGAACGAGTTCCACCGGATGTCTTAGCGGTTACTGGGGCATCGCTCGCAACACTAATCGCCAAGATTCCCTTCAACGGTCCGATGGCAGCCGTCCGCGTTGGTTTGGTCGGGGATGATTTTTTGATCAACCCCACTTATAAAGAGATCGAATCTGGTGATTTAGATCTCGTCGTCGCGGGATCGCCGAATGGCGTAATCATGGTCGAAGCAGGTGCGAATCAACTTCCCGAGGCGGATATGATCGAAGCGATCGACTTCGGTTACGAAGCGGTGCGCGATTTGATTCAGGAACAGCGCGATTTTCTGCAAGAACTCGGAATTGAGTTAGTGCAAGAAGAAGCCCCCGTAATCGATCAAACGCTGGAGAATTTTATCCGCGATCGTGCCGCGGCTCCGGTAAAAGAGATTCTCGCTCGGTTTGAGAAAGACAAGCCCACCCGCGATGCGGCACTGGATGAAGTCAAAGCATCGATCATAAGTGCGATCGAAGAGCTTCCCGAAGAAGATCCAGTGAAATTTGCAGCAGCAGCAGATGCGAAGGCGCTTAGTAACACCTTCAAAGACGTAACGAAAACGCTGATGCGTCGCCAAGTCGTTGAAGATAACGTACGAGTCGATGGTCGTCAGCTCGATGAAATTCGCCCGATTTCGTGCCGTGTGGGAGTTTTACCGCAGCGAGTTCACGGAAGCGGCGTGTTTAATCGGGGACTGACACAAGTGCTGTCGGTTGCAACCCTCGGCAGCCCCGGTGATGAGCAAGAAATGGATGATTTACATCCCGACACCGAAAAACGGTACTTGCACCACTACAATTTTCCGCCCTTCTCAGTGGGAGAAACGCGCCCGATGCGATCGCCCGGTCGGCGTGAAGTCGGTCACGGTGCATTAGCAGAACGCGCCCTCGTTCCCGTGCTTCCACCGAAGGAACAGTTTCCTTATGTGATCCGGGTAGTGTCAGAGGTGCTGTCTTCAAACGGCTCGACCTCGATGGGTTCCGTTTCAGGATCAACCTTGGCACTGATGCACGCTGGAGTGCCGATCGTTAAACCTGTGAGCGGTGCGGCAATGGGCTTGATCAAAGAAGGCGAAGAGATTCGCATCCTCACCGACATTCAAGGGATTGAGGACTTCTTGGGCGATATGGATTTCAAAGTTGCAGGAACCGACACGGGAATTACCGCACTGCAACTCGATATGAAGATCACCGGATTGCCGATGAATGTGATCGCAGATGCAATTCACAAAGCGAAACCCGCTCGATTGCATATCTTAGACAAAATGCTCGAAGCGATCGACAAACCCCGTCCAGAACTTTCACCGTTTGCGCCTCGCTTGCTGACGATTAAGATCGATTCGGATCAAATCGGCTTGATCATCGGACCTGGCGGCAAAACGATCAAGGGCATCACCGAAGAAACCGGAGCGAAAATTGACATCGCGGAAGATGGTACGGTGACGATTTCTGCGATCGAAGGTGAGAAAGCCAAACGTGCTAAAGCGATCATTCAAGGCATGACTCGCAAGCTGAATGCAGGCGACATCTACGCTGGCAAAGTGACGCGAATTATTCCGATCGGGGCGTTTGTGGAGTTTCTTCCGGGTAAGGAAGGAATGGTTCACATTTCGCAATTGGCGGAACATCGTGTGGGCAAGGTTGAGGATGAAGTCACGGTGGGCGATGAAGTGGTCGTGAAAGTCCGCGAAATCGATAACCGAGGTCGAGTAAATCTAACTCGTTTAGGGATTCATCCTGATGAAGCCACCGCAGCACGAGAAGCGGCAGCGAAATAACGGTTAAATCATCGCGCTTTGGCAGATGGTCTAGAGCGCGATGAGCACGATCGTAAAAAAGCCATATTTGCGATCGGACGATAAACCAGCACGATTATGAAGCTTCCTCAGCAAAAATGCCTCAATAGGATGAGTTGAGATCTCACTCTGGACAGGACAAAGGTTGCTCTTTCATACATAAAATCGAGTCACCATCCTTAACCAACGAGCATTATGGTGCAAGAGCGTGATTATCCTCCCCGGAAAGCCCAAGAGCCAGATCGTGATTCTGCTCGTCGTCCTGATCTTCGTCCCGTTCCGCCTGTTGTGAATAGCACTCCTATAAATAGCCGTGTAAATAATCGTGTGAATACTAGCAATAGTAATAGCGCTAATAGTAATAGGGCTAACAATACAGCCACACCACTCGCTGAGCTTGCTTCAGGACTCGCGCTACTGCTTTCGGTGATTGCCTTTTTCCTAAGTTGCTTTGCGGCAATTCAAGCAACTAGCACACGGCGACAAATCCAACCTGTACAACCACGGCAGTCGAACTCATTAAATCAGCCTATCAGTCGTCCAGTTGCGCCATTTCTTGCCCAGTCTCGCTTTCAGCGAGTTGAGCCGGGTCGATTTCTCCAACCAACGCTAGATCAATCCGGTGAAGTTGAGCTTCTCTCGGCAAATCGAGTCGCAAGCACAACCGAGCAATCAGGACAATCGAACTTGGCAACGATTCAACTCCGCATCCGTCGCCTCGATCGACCTACAACCGGACTGACAGAAATTGATTTGCCAAAAACGATCGCGATCAACACCCGCACAAATGAAACATACACTGCGGTTGACACTAAAACGCCGAAGGACGAGTTCATCACAATGGCAAATCTGCGTCCAGGCGAAACGGTGAATGCTTCTGTTACCCTTCGTGTACCGCAAGACCTCGATCGAATTGATCTAGACATTCCAAACGTGCGGGTATTTCGTAACGTGCCGATCGGGATTGGGTAGAGACGCTCTGCTAGAACGCCTCTGCACCCGGACATTATAGGTAGTATCGCACTGTCGTTACGACTCGACTCTTTTTCGTTCGCAGTGCAGCCTTGAGAAATAGCGTCGTTTGGTTATGCAACAGCGATTCCCACCAGCGACGCGGCACGAACGCAGGAATGATCACAGTCGATAACACTCCAGGATGCTCCGCCTCATACTGACTGACAAACTCCAAAATCGGGGTGATCACCGATCGGTAAGGCGAATCCAAAATTACCCACTCGATATCCGATTCCAACTCTTGCCAGCGTCGGCGGAACTTGTCGAGATCGGTCGTGCCGACATCCACGTGTACCGCCACGATCTCATCCGCAATACTCCGCGCATAATCTAATGCCTCGACCGTACCACGATGTAGTTGTCCCACAATCACGATCGCCGGATGTGTCACCACTTCTCCACGCGGTCGAGGGATATGGCTGCGCGGCGGCAAATCTTGAATTGTTAAACGATCGGCAACATATTGATAATGCCGCCGGATGGACAGAAACAGCAGCACCACAAGCGGCACTGTGAAAACCACCACCCAAGCTCCGAGCGCAAACTTCGTCCAAATCACTACTGCAAGCACGATCGTAGTCGCAACTGCTCCCAAGCCATTGAGAAACGCACTTGCTTTCCAGCCCCGCTCCTTACTCTTGAACCAATGCACCACCATTCCCGCCTGCGACAGCGTAAATGAAGTGAAAACGCCCACTGCATAAAGGGAATGATCGCGGTTGTATTGCCTTTGAAAACAACGATCAGAACGGCAGCGCAAATACTCAAAAGCAAAATTCCATTCGAGTAGACTAAGCGATCGCCCAAAAGCGCCAATTGTCTCGGCAAAAATCCATCGCGCGCTAGAAAATAGCAAAGTCTAGGAAAATCGGCATAGCTCGTATTCGCTGCCAACAGCAGAATCGTCGGAGTCGCGAACAATACCAGAAAGTAATACAGCAAGCTTCCACCGCCAAAGATTTGCCGACTTAGCAGCGATAAAACGGTTTCTGCTTCAGTGGGAACCAGCCGATACACCTGAGATAAGTAAGTGATTCCCAGAAACATAATGCCGAGAATCACACCCAATACGAGCAGAGTCTGTCGAGCATTCTTCCATTCCGGCGGTCGAAATGCCAATACGCCATCTGAGATCGCTTCGACTCCGGTAAGCGCAGTACAGCCTGCCGCAAAAGCCCGCAAAACCAGAAACACTCCTAACCCCTCCGTCACTTTCGGCAAGCCTTCAGTTGGAAACGGGACTGGATTTACGGTTCCAGTCAGTCAGTTGTTGAAACAATCCCATGCCCACCAGCAAAAATACGCTGACAATAAAGGCATACGTCGGGATCATAAAAATCTTTCCCGATTCCTTCACCCCACGTAAATTTGCAATCATCAACAGCAAAATAAACACAAGACACAATTCCACCGTTAACGGACGCAAGCTAGGAATTGCTGACACTAAGTTATCAATTCCGGCAGATACGCTCACTGCAACCGTCAGAATGTAATCAATCATCAGGGATGACCCTGCGATCAATCCGGGCAACAGACCCAAATTGCCGCGAGCCACAATATAAGAGCCACCCTCTTTTGGATAAGCACGAATCGTTTGGCGATACGACAAAATCACGATCGCTAACAGCAGAATAATCGCGATCGCGATTGGTACTGACCATCCTAGAATATTCGTCCCGGTTCCCGCTGCAACCAGCACGATTAATGTTTCTTGGGTAGCATAAGCAACAGAGGAAAGGGCATCTGAAGAGAGTACTGCCAGTGCTGCTGCTTTTGTTAACCGTTCTTCCGCATGGGCACTGGTTGGCAAGGTTTTACCGAGCAGCACCCGTTTGAGTTGAGCAAAACTCATGAGTAATCGTTCCTAGAACGCGAATAAATGATGAGGAGAAATACTTTCACTCCGTTCTACCCTTTGACAGATTTATACAAAAAGTTTGAAGCACGAAAAATGCCTAACTTACGACAGACGCTTTTCCTTCAAAAGTTTAGTATGTTGTCTAGCGTTTATAAACAGAGTTTAGGGTGTTTTCATGAGTTCGTGGTCTGATCGATTAAATCAATTTACAGGTCGAAGTCGGTTTATGGTCTGCCGCGTATTCATTCATTTGGCAGGAAATGAAGTTGCGCCGCTGCTCGGTGTGCTAAATCAAGCGGGTCGAAAGGCGATCGAATCCGAAGGCGACCTACAAGTTTTGGGCGAGGGACTCGTCGAAGTTTGTCAAAGTTTGCTGCAATATCAGACGTATTGGCGATCGGCAGCAAATGAAGGCGACGTGATTTGGGATGAAGGCGAAGCCGGAGATTATGTGAATGAGTTGTTCACCGATTCGGCTCAGCGATATTTGAGCGCACCAGAACTTGAGACAGATACGGAAACCTCGACTGAATCATTGACGTTACCCGTTACCCAGAACCTGATTGTAATGATTACGATCGCAGCAGAAGGGGAAGTTCCTGAACTTGAAACGGATTTAGCGGATCTGCGGGCACTCCAAGCTGGACTCAAAGCCCTAATTAACTTGCAGTATCAGGAGCGATTACGCGCAATTCAAATTCACTTTTCTCCGTCTCGGCTCGGCGACGAACTCAATTCCGACCAGTTGCTGGAATTCTATCCTGAATTGATCCCTCTATAGCAATATGCAGTCTTCCCTCGTTAGGATGCTGAATAATATAGGAAAAGACTCTAGAACGGAATAAGGAAACGCCGAAATGTTCTTTGCTATTAAACTCGCTCGATCAATGATGCGAAAATTTATTGCTCTCTCAATGTCGGTGGCGCTTTGTTGGACTACAGTCGGCTGTGGGAGTTCTTCGCTGGGCGATCCTGCTCGGACTGAATCGAGTCGCCCTGCAACGACTGCACGTGCAAATCAAAAGTTGCCGGATGGACAGTTTGCCGTGCAGCAGGCGAGCTTCGATGATGGCTCTGGTGAGTATACCGTGTTGTTGAGAGACACACCTGCGGGAGTCAATTCGTCGTTTAGAACCGAAAATTTACCTTTAGCTCAACTCACTCCGGATGAAGTGAAAGCGGGTCAGAAAGCTTATCTCAAATCTGAGAATGGACAAGTCTCGCTGCACATCCCCGAAGATTTCAAGATCGAATATGTTCATAACGTGACCGAAAACGTGACCGATCCACAGACCGGAAGAACAGAAACGGTCGTTGTGCGACAAGAGCCGAATTTCTGGGCACCGTTTGCAGGGGCGGTTGCGGGTCAAGCGATCGGTAGTCTTCTATTCCGTCCGCATTACTACGTGCCGCCAATTTATCAACCTGGAGTGCCGTTGACTGGATTTGGTGGATATGGTACTTCTTACGGTCAAGCGGTCAATCGTTATCAGCAGCGTTATCAAGCACCGCCAGCCGTCGAACGGAATCGCCAAGTCTTCCGCTCGACCGGACGCATCGGCTCACCGGGATACAATAACCCTCGCGTTCGTCGTCCCGCGATTTACAACGATCGACCCAGTGGATCGGGCTTTGGAACTAGTACGTTACGCCGATCGAATCGTTCTACTCCTAGTCGTGTAAGTCGTCCAGGTAGCTTTGGAAGCGGAGTACGATCGCGCTCTTCTTTCGGGAGCGGCAGACGACGTTAATCGAACATCTAAACTCTAAATGTCCTGTGGTGAGATAACTTGCCGCAGGGTTTTTTATGAGTGTGTCAAAATGATGGTTTAGTTCCGCAACGAGTGAAGTGTGTGATTGAGGTAGAAGTCCATCAACAACTGCGTGCCTTTCTGAGAGAGCAAGGCGAATTGTACTGGTCGCACCATTTAACGATGGCGCGTTTAGTTGCGCGGGCGCTTCGGATCGGTCGGAGTGCCTTGATTCAAACAGGGGCACCCTCTAATCTACAGGGACGCTACCGATTAAGCTATCTCGTACCGATTTTGATGTGGCACGAACCCGTTATTCTGGTTGTGCCCGAAATGATCCAGCAGCGGATTTTAAGAGTTGAAATTCCGCGACTGAGGCAGTGGATCACTTATCCAAAACCGATTCAGACTGGCGATCGTTGGATTTCTCCAGATTACAAAGGAATATTGATTACCACTCCTCAAGCTTGGTTAAGCGATCGACTAAACAACGAAGGCAGGTTTCCATCGGGCATTCCCACCGTGATCGATGGAGTAGACGATCTCGAAGCCTGGACACGCAATCAACTCACGCTACACCTCGAATCTGCCGACTGGGAAGCACTGATGTTAGCTTGTCCTGCTCATGTCGATCTGATTCGGGATGCTCGTATTCAACTGATTCGCGCTGTGTTTCAGCATCCTGCAAATCCTTACGAATGTTATTTAGTTGAACAACCTGAACGCGATATTCTCACAGAACTCCATCAGCGCTTAATCGGATCTTTGCCTGCGAACTGGGCAAAATTTTTTGAGCAATTCAGCCAAGCCGATCGCCTCACTTGGGTGACGATCGCGCGTCAAGCGGGACAATTTTTTCTACACTGCGCTCCGGTTGAAGTTGCTTCAGCGCTTACACCGCTCTGGTCGCATCAACCGACTGTATTAATCGGCGGGGCATTAGATCTCGATTCAGATGCAGGAATTTACCGAGCTTCGATTGGGCTAGAAGACGATCTGACCTGCTTGAAATTTGCGCTCGATCGCCAAGAAGATTTGGTTCAACTTTATCAGCCCGAAGGCATCCCCTTACCGAATACGCCTCAATTTCAAGGGGCACTGCTGCGAGAACTGCGATCGCTGCTTAGCGTTTCGGCTCAAGGATTTTCTGTTATTCTCGTCGGAGATACTCCACTCAAGTCTCAAGTTGGATCGATCTTGGCAGCGGAATTTGGCTCTAGAGTCCAAGTCGAGCGCACTTGCCTTGAAGAAAATGGAATTTTAGTGACGGGCTGGGAGTTTTGGCGCGAGCATCAAAGCGTTTTACCTGCCCCGCACGTTCTAGCGATCGCCACGTTACCAATCCCCTCGCTGGAACATCCCTTAGTCGCGGGTCGTGTTGCTCACTACAAACAGCACCGACAAGACTGGTTTCGGCTCTACCTTCTGCCCGAAGCCCTCAGCGAACTTCAGCGGGCTGTTTCTCCAGTGCGAGAAAGTCAAGGAGTCGTCGCGCTGCTGGATAGTCGCGTTTTGCACCGCAGCTACGGCAGTCAAGTCTTAACTGCACTGAGTCCTTTTGCCCGGATCAACTATCTTGATGCCACCTTGTTCAGCAATGTAAGCGACTAGGTAACGCGATATGATCGTGATCAATACACCTCAACGCATCATAAACCTATGGGAGAAGCAAAACGTCGGAAGGAAACACTAGGCGATCAATACGGCAAAGAACCCACGATCGCGCCTTGGTTCCCAGTCACCAAAACGCAAACGCAACAGTTTATGAAATGGACCTCTACCGGAGCCTGGACGGGCATCGCGCTATTAGTTGTCGCGTGGATTGTGGTTCGATTCGTGGGTCCTGCTGCGGGCTGGTGGCAAGCAAATTAGTCGGTTTTTTAATCAGAAAACTTCAACTGATTCTATTGATAAAGGGGATCAATTGATCCCCTTTACTATGGTTGTAAGGCTTATGTATCGATCGTGTAGAATCTACCAATTGATCAGCATCATTTTCCTGATTCTGTCTCTAGAATGTGCCTAGTTTTAATAGGACTGATTCTTGATTTTCCAATCCCGTTAACCCAACGGTTCTCTAAATTCCCTTCAAGGGAATTGGTACAGAAGATTAAGAATCATCTGCTTTCTTAGACTTGTTGCATTTGCTACTTTGGTTTCTGATCCAATCGGCTAACATGGCTAACAGTAGAAAGTGTTCTATTTAACATCGGGTGTACTGTGATCGTCCGCGATCGCAGAATGATATCAAGGTAAATAATCGGCAAAATCTTAAGATGAAGGTTTAGAATTGGTTGTGGTGATTGGAGGGTAATTGTGTTCTTACGACTAGCAGAACAACACCGTCAATTTGTCCAAGACTTGGTGATGAATCTCCAAGCGTTGGCAACTGTATTAGAGAACCGGGGCTACCTGGCATCTTGCTATACCTGCGGCGGTCAAATGAATAGCGCATCGTTTATGGTCAGTTTGGGAAATAACCATCTGATTCGGTTCTTGGTGTCTGACTATGGCATCACTTGGACAGAGATGCGCGACGATCGAGAATTAATGAAGCTTGAGGGCGCAGAAGCGATTAGCCAGCTTCAAGAGTTAGCCAACTTGGTGAAATATCAGATCAAACCGTCTGATTACCGCCCGATCACACCTGTCGAAAGCTTGCGATAGGCTGAATCTGTGGGATCATTAGTTCTCGCTTCGCTTCTCTTGGTGCGCTTTCAATGAGATAATCCGTGCTGCAACCAAGGTGCGTCCGTTTACATAGCCCGATGCTCCTTGGATCGGCAGAATGCCGTTGCAATTCGCGGCTGTGTGAAGAGGATTATGAGCGTTCCTGAATCTAACTGGCAGCATCAATTCGTTGAAGCCAATCAAATCCGGCTGCATTACGTGACACAGGGAGAAGGAGATCTCGTTCTCCTGCTGCATGGGTTTCCTGAATTTTGGTATTCGTGGCGCTATCAGATTCCGGCATTGGCGCGGCACTTCAAAGTAGTGGTGCCGGATCTTAGAGGCTATAACGATTCAGAAAAGCCGGAGAGCGGTTACGACCTGGATACCTTAAGTGCAGATATTCGCAGTTTGATCGATCGTTTAGGCTACTCGCGTGCTCATGTGGTTGGGCATGATTGGGGGGGTGCGATCGCATGGCGTTTCGCCCAGCAATTTCCGAATTCGCTCGATCGCTTAGCGCTCCTCAGTGCCCCACATCCGCAACGATTCGCGAAAGATCTACTTAGTAATTTGGATCAATTGCGTCGGAGTTGGTATGTGTTGGCGTTTCAAGTTCCGAATTTACCGGAATGGGTGATTCAGTCGAACTTGAGAGCGTTTCTGCAAAATATGTTTCAAGAGCAAGCGGTACGAAAAGGGGCGTTTACTCAAGAACTGGTTCAGAAGTATCAAGCCGCTCTGCAAAAACCCGGCGCGATCGCGTCTGCGATTAAGTATTACCGTCAGTTGTTTCTGTCAGGGAATTGGATCGGGGATTGGATGCGATCGCCTGATCCGATTTCGGTTCCAACTTTGGTACTGTGGGGCGACGAGGATTCGATTCTGAGTCCGAAACTGATGGATGGGATCGAGCAGTGGATTGCGGCTCCATTTAAGTTCAAACTGATTCCGCACTGTGGGCACTGGATTCAGCAAGAAGCGCCGCAAACGGTGAACCGAGAACTGATCGAATTTCTGCGAAATCCAGCGTGGGTGTAAGGCTTTACCGGATGAACTGTAGCAGATCAAACTCTTGGCGAATGTCGAGGAGAGAACGATCGAGCAACGGCTCAAATTCTAGAAAAGGAAGAAGCTTCTGACGATCGCGAGTTTTGAACCAAATGGGAATGAGTTCGGGGATCAGTAAGGGCAGTGTCCGAAGAACGGTTCCGTATAGCCAAAGTGCGCCTTTCTCTTTGATCAAGTCTGCGTACATTACATCGACCGCAGGAGAATTTTTCATCTTCAGGTAGGTCTGAAACGTACATTCTCTCGTCCACCAAAACAGCGGTAGAATCTTGAGTTCATCGTGCATTCCCGTATCGCAGCCATAAATTATATGACCGACATCGTGAGCCAGTAAAATTTTGGCAAATTCCGGCGGTTGGGTCTCAGGCGGCGTAACGTGAGGATTGAGCGCGTAATATTCTGCTAAACCTTCTCGCAGCGTTTGAGTACTGTTTTTGCTTAAGTATTCAGCAGACTGTTTCATTATTCCAGTTTAACTCGACTAAAAATCGGATTGATTTTACTTGACAACTCGGACTCATTCCGAGTACGCTTTAGAAGAAATGAATTAAACCGCTGCTAGGGAGACGCGCTTATGTTAGTCGATCGACAAGGACAAAAAGTTCCAGATGTCACGTTCCGCACTCGCGAGAACAATGAGTGGGTGAGCATTACCACACATGAATTATTTGCAGGAAAGACCGTGATTGTGTTCTCACTACCGGGAGCATTTACGCCAACCTGTTCATCAACGCACGTACCAGGCTACAACGAACTTGCAAAAGTTTTCAAAGCGAATGGTGTAGATGACATTATCTGCATCTCAGTGAATGATGCTTTTGTGATGAGCGAATGGTGCAAAGATCAGCAGGCAGACAACATCCGAATGATTCCGGATGGAAATGGCGAATTCACCGACGGAATGGGGATGTTAGTGGATAAAAGCGATTTGGGATTTGGTAAGCGATCGTGGCGCTATTCGATGTTGGTGAAAGATGGCACGATCGAGAAGATGTTCATTGAACCCGACGAACCGGGCGATCCGTTCAAGGTGTCGGATGCCGATACGATGCTGAAGTATATCAATGCAACAGCAGAAAAGCCCAAAGCTATCTCTCTGTTTACAAAGATTGGTTGTCCATTCTGTGCGAAAGCAAAGCAGATGTTGAGCGATCATGATTTGGATTATGAAGAGATTGTTCTCGGTCGGGATGCCAGCCCTCGGACATTACGCGCGGTTACAGGTGCGTCAACTGTTCCGCAGGTATTTGTCGATGGCACGTTAATCGGGGGATCTGAGCAATTGGCGGCATTTTTGGCAGCATAGTGTCACGAGTGTTGTAATCTCTGAAAGATTTCGGTAGAGACGTTTTGCCGAAGCGTCTCTACTTAACGCACAAATACCGCTCGCAGGATGACAAACAAAATTCCGCTCAACCCCGCTGAAATCGGGATCGTCACGAGCCAAGTCAGCACGATCGAACGAATCGTTTGAAACTGAATTGACTTTGAGCCTTGGACAAGTCCCACACCGACTACGCCGCCGACGAGCGCATGAGAAGTCGAAACGGGTAAGCCAAACCGAGACGCGATCAAAATGGTTGTGGCGGTCGCGAGTTCTGCACAGAGTCCGCCGCTCGGTTGTAAGGAAATGATGCCTTCTCCGATCGTTGAAATGACTTTTTTGCCCAAAACAGCTAAACCCGTCACAATTCCAGTACCGCCTAATATCAGCGTCCATAGTGGAATTTGAAAGCCTTCTGTTGGAACGTTGCCAAACTGTAAAACAGAAACGATCGCAGCAAATGGAGCGATCGCATTTCCCACATCGTTTGAGCCATGAGCAAATGCAACAAAGCAGGCGCTAACGACTTGAAATCGTCCGAGCGTGGATTCTATCGTTTGTATATTTTGCAATGCTGAAATTGATAATATACTGATTGCGATCGTGCCCAAAATCAAAGAAACATTGTGAATCGGTAGATTGATCACTTCTTGAATCGGTTGTGCGATCGTTGGAAATACAATTACACCGAAAATTCCAATCAATATTGTGCTAATCCAGGGAATCCATTCTTGTAATTGTGCGATCGCATTCGGTTGATCGAGAATCCAGTATTTGATAGTGCGATAGAATGCTGCGGCGATTAGACCACTGATCAGGGGAGTAATGATCCAGGTGATGGAAATGAATACGATCGCGCTCCAGTGAATTGCATCGAGTCCGAATGCGAGAGAACCGACACCTGCGATTGCTCCGACGGTGGCATGAGATGATGACACTGGAAATCCAAGCAGTGTTGCGAGATTGAGCCAAACCCCTGCTGCAATCAGAACCGCAGTCATACCAATTAATAAAAGCTGCGGCGTGAATTGCGCGGGATCAAGAATGCCTGTGATCAGAGTTTGAGAGACATTGCTGCCAAATAAGACTGCACCTGTAAATTCTAGAATTCCAGCAATGATCAACGCTTGCTTCAATGTGACTGCTTTGGAGCCGACCGAAGTCCCCATCGAATTTGCGACATCATTTGCGCCCAAATTCCAAGCCAGATAAAACGCGAGCAGGCTAGACGAAATGAGGATTAATTGGTTCATTCCGGTAGCTCCGCTGCAAGTTGACGTAATTTTCGCAATCCAGTCAGCGATCCCCGAATCAATCGACCTGCCGCGATCGGTCTTTGGATCATTGCTTTTGCCATCGGAATCGATTGGATTTTGCCATTCGCATCAATCACATTGCTGAGATTGGGTAGATCGCCTTGCAAATCATCGCTTACCACTCGCAGCATCGCGACTCGGAGATTAGACAAGATCGCGAATCCTTCCATATCTACAACTTCTGCACCATAGGTTTTCCCTAATTCGCGCTTTTCGATCGCTGAGCAAATCACTCGATCGCTGGTCAATCCAAGAACTGGGGAAACTTGTAGCTGTGCTTGAAGTCGTTGAGTGAACGCATGATCACACGCTTTCATCTGTCCTGAAAAATCAACACAAGCTCGATAAAGCGCGATCGTGCCGACTTTCAATTCGGGCGATAGGCTGCCGCATAGCCCCATGACTAGAACTTCGGTCGCCTCAAAAAAGCGATCGATTTGGCGCATTGCGGCTCCACCTGCCGGAATTGCTATCACTTTCGGTGGATTTACCTTGGCTTGAATACCTTGATAGACGGCTTGATATTCTGCACCTTGAGGGACGAGAATGACGGAGACCATTGAAACAATGAAGTTTTATAAAGTAATCTCGCTGTAAACGAGGTACCTTCGATCATCTCAAATTCTTGATCGCATCTGACGATTTCTTCACCTGCCCACTGTTTTCTAGGTTTGATTGTTTATGGATCTACCCACTCCACGCCCAACCTCGCGTGAGCGTTTTAATATTTCACGTCTTGCGATCGCAAAACCTGTCTTGACGATTTGCATTTGGCTTTTTATTACCGTTGCGGGTTTGTTTGCATTCGGTTCGCTGAAATACGCGCTGTTTCCTGACATTACCTTTCCCGTAATCGTTGTGAATGCGGAAGCACCACTTACCGTGACGACTGAAACTGAAAAGCAAGTCACACAACCGATCGAGCAAGCATTACGATCGCTTCAGGGTTTAGATGATATTCGGTCTTCAACCTATCCAAACCAAACGGCGGTAAGTCTCTCGTTTGCGGTGGGCACAAATTTGGAGACATCGAGCCAAGCGGTTGAGACGGCAATGAAATCGGTCGCGCTGCCAAAAGATACAAAATACAAAGTGATTGCGCTGAATTTGAATGAATCGGCAGCGGTGAGTTATGCAATTGAAAGCACTTCGCGCAATCTCCAAGATTTAGCAAATCTCACAACCAGTCAAATTGTTCCACAACTGATAGAAATTCCAGGCGTTCTGAAAGTAAATGTGTTGGGTAACGGTGGAAATCAAGCGGGAGCAACACTAACGCGATTTAATGCAAAAGATGCGATCGCCATTCAAGTAATCAAACGCGGCGATGCAAATACGCTTGAAGTTGTGAATGCCGTTGAGCAAGAGATTTCAACGCTAAGAAAGAATCTTTCAGATGTCACGATTACACTTGCAGCAACGCAAGCGGAATATATCCAAAAAGCAACGCATTCGACGATCGAAGCCTTGATCGAAGCGATCGTTTTATCGATTATCGTCATTTTCCCGTTTCTCCGTAGTTGGCGGGCTACGTTGATTTCAGCTTTAGCGATTCCGACCTCACTACTCGGAACGTTTATTGTGATGGCGTTTTTCGGTTTCAATCTTGAGACGATTACGTTACTCGCTTTAGCGTTAGTGATTGGGAGTGTCGTGGATGATGCGATCGTCGATGTTGAAAACATTAGCCGCCACATTGAAGACGGAGCCACGCCGAGAGAAGCTGCGCTTCATGCCACCAACGAAATCGGATTAACGGTAACGGCGGCGACGTTTACAGCGGTTGCGGTCTTTTTACCGATCGGACTCATGGGCGGTGTGATCGGGCAATTCTTTAAGCCATTTGGGATCACGGTTTCCGCTGCGATGATTATGTCATTACTGGTTGCGCGGACTTTATCGCCTGTTTTATCGCTGTATTTACTCAGAAAACGTCCGGGAGAGAAGCGCGATAGCTTCGCTGCACAGGGTGCTCGCACAAATGGCGGAATTTGGTCACGCTTTAACGAGGCTTATCGGCGCTTGTTGCAGTGGTCATTGCGGCATCGCATGATCGTCGTGGGAATTGCTCTCGCGAGTTTTGCAGCGGGAATTGCGATTATTCCATTGATCCCACAAGGATTTATTCCGAAGCTCGATCGTGGAGAATTTAACGTTCGTTATACTGCACCCTTGCCGAAAATTCCATCTCAAGAAGAAATTGCGGCAATTGTAGCGGCAGGTGGTCAAATTCCGCAGATCAATCCGCTGCAAGATTCGCTCAATGTTGCCAAACAGCTTGAAGATGCAGTGCGAAGATCGCCCGATGTGGCAACTGTGTTTACGACAGTCGGATCGCGTGAAGGGGAACCAAATAAAGGTTTACTTTATGTCAAGCTGAAAGAAAATCATGCCACACCGACCGCAACCATGCAGGATCAATTGAGAGCGAACCTGCCTCAAGTTGCCGGAGTGTCTACCAGCGTAGAAGACATTCCCTTTGTCGAAGCAGGCAGCCAAAAACCCTTAGAGGCATCGCTTAAAGGAAATGATTTAGCAGCCCTAGAGAAAGCTGGAACCGACTTAAAAAATCGCTTACAAATGATTCCGGGGATCGTTGATGTGACTGTGAGCGGCAGCAGTAATCGAAATGGAATTCAACAAATTGATCGACGTGACGGACAACGAGTGGTTTATGTCAGCGCGAATCTGGGGAAAGACTTACCGTTAGGAGAGGCGACCGATCGATTAGTGGAAGAATCGAAAACCATTCTTCCGGCAGGCGTGACACTCGATTTGGGCGGTGATTCTGCGAGTAGTCGCGAGATTTTTGATAGCTTTGGTAGAACGCTCGGACTCTCAGCGCTTTGTATTGTGATTGTCTTGGTTTGGCTATTTCGGAGTTTGATTGATCCGATCGTGGTTGCCTTGTCGCTGCCGCTGGCGCTCGTTGGTGCAATGTTGGCATTGTTAGTCACTCAAAGTGATTTCGGCATGATTTCGCTGATCGGCTTTGTGTTTCTGTTAGGATTGACGAATAAAAATGCAATTCTGATTGTCGATTACATCAATCAATTGAGACGGGAAGGCTTCGATCGCAAATCTGCTATTCTCAGGGCGGCTCCGATTCGACTACGACCGATCATGATGACTACCGCTGCAACGATTTTAGGCATGGTTCCGATCGCGCTCGGTTTAGGTGCGGGATCGGAACTTCGATCCCCGATGGCAGTTGCGATCGCGGGTGGACTGGTAACTTCAACCTTGCTGAGTTTGTTTGTTGTGCCTGTTGTTTATACCTTGCTCGATGATCTCAAACCGCAAAAACGATGAAAGCATTTGTCACTGGAGGCACAGGATTTGTCGGCGCGAATCTGGTGCGATTGTTGCTCGAAGCAGGTTACGAGGTTCGAGCTTTGGCGCGTCCCAATGCTCGCTTGGATAACTTAAATGGCTTAGAAATCGAAATCGTGCAGGGCGATCTGAGCGATCCGGATTTAGCTCGATCAATGAAAGGCTGTGATTGTTTATTTCATGTTGCGGCACATTATTCACTGTGGCAACGCGATCGAGACATTCTCTATCAAAGCAATGTTCTCGGAACTCGCAATGTTCTTTCTGCTGCCAGAAACGCGGGAATTGAACGATCGATTTATACCAGTTCAGTTGCTGCGATCGGCGTTGATCCGAGTGGTCAGCCCACGACTGAGCAATATCAATCTCCGGTTGAGAAATTGATCGGACACTACAAACAATCAAAATACTGGGCAGAACAAGAAGCGATCAAAGCGGCTCGATCTGGTCAAGATGTCGTAATTGTGAATCCGAGTACGCCGATCGGGGCGTATGATATTAAACCTACACCGACTGGGGATATTGTTCTGCGATTTTTACAGCGTCGAATGCCCACATATGTTGAAACGGGACTGAATTTTGTTCATGTTCGCGATGTTGCTCAGGGACATTTACTTGCATTACAAAAAGGGAAAATGGGCGATCGCTATATTCTCGGCAATCAAAACCTCAGCCTGAAATATCTTTTAGACGAATTAAGTCACATCACAGGATTAAGCGTCCCTGCTCGATCGGTTCCGGTCTGGTTGCCCCTCGGTGTGGCGTGGGTTGACGAAGCGATTCTAACGAAATTTGGTAAAACGCCGTCGATCCCGATCGATGGGGTGAGAATGTCAAAACAACCGATGTACTACAATGCAGAAAAAGCCATCCGCGAACTTGGACTTCCCCAAACCCCAATTCGCACCGCTTTAATAGATGCCGTAAACTGGTTTCAAGCAAATCTATCCATCAGGACAAAGTGAGGAGATCGCAATGGGAGTGCCCCTACAGCAAGTCGTCGGAGTCGGCTCTTATTTAGTCAAACAACGATTAATGGGTCGAAAACGATTTCCGTTAGTCCTAATGCTCGAACCTCTGTTTCGCTGTAATCTCGCCTGCACGGGCTGCGGCAAAATTCAGCATCCTGTCGAAATTCTTAAGCAGAATCTAACGCCTGAAGAATGCTTTAAAGCGGCAGAAGAATGTGGTGCACCTGTGGTATCGATTCCGGGCGGTGAACCATTGCTACATCCGCAGATCGGAGAGATTGTTCAGGGATTGGTTGATCGTAAAAAATTCATCTATCTCTGTACCAATGGCATTCTTTTAGAAAAGAGCCTCGATAAGTTCAAACCCTCGCCTTATTTCACCTTCATGGTGCATTTAGACGGGATGCGTGAATGGCATGATAAATGTGTCGATCGTAAAGGGGTGTTTGATACTGCAGTCAAAGCGATTAAAGCGGCAAAGGCAAGAGGCTTTCAAGTCAACACCAATACGACCATTTTTGACGGTGCTGATCCCAAAGAAATGCACGAATTCTTCGACTTTCTGACTGAACTCGGTGTCGATGGAATGCAAATTTCGCCAGGATATTCCTATGAGTGGGCACCGGATCAAGATCATTTTCTCAAACGCGAACAAACGCGAGCATTGTTTCGCCAAATTCTTGCACCGCTCAAAATGGGTAAGAGATGGAACTTTAGCCACAATCCATTGTTTCTCGATTTTCTCATCGGTGAGAAAGACTATGAATGCACGCCCTGGGGCAGTCCGAGTTACAGCGTTTTAGGATGGCAAAAACCCTGCTATCTTTTGAACGAAGGACATTACAAAACTTTCCAGGAGCTACTCGATCGAACAGATTGGAATCAATACGGGCGCAAGAGTGGCAATCCGCAATGTGCAGATTGTATGGTGCATTGTGGCTATGAACCTACGGCGGCGATCGATGCAATGCAGCCTCAAAACATCGGACGGGCGGTAACTTCGGTGTTAGGGGGCTAATAGAACGCAGTTTACTGAAGGCACTGATGTTGAGTTAGAGTGCTTTCAGTGGATTTAGTTTTGTACTTCTAATGATGTCTCAAGCTACAAATCAGTGGCAGTTTTGGATCGATCGAGGTGGCACTTTCACCGATATTGTCGCTCAACGTCCCGATGGCACGATCGCAATTCACAAACTGCTTTCTGAAAATCCTGAGCGCTACACAGATGCAGCAATTCAAGGAATTCGAGAGCTTCTTGGCATTGAGAACGATCAACCCATCCCATCTGATCAAATCGCTGTCGTGAAGATGGGAACGACCGTTGCAACCAACGCATTGTTAGAGCGAAAAGGCGATCGTACATTGCTCCTGATCACCAAAGGCTTTCGAGATGCCCTCCGGATTGGTTATCAAAACCGCCCGAATCTTTTCGCTCAGCATATTGTTTTACCAGAGATGCTGTATGAGCAGGTGATCGAAGTCGAAGAACGATACAGCGCCCAAGGTGAAGAACTTTGTCCCTTGTTGATCACTGATGAATTTTTACGATCGCTTCAAGCCGCTTATGATGCTGGAATTCGTGCTTGTGCGATCGTGCTTTTACACGGATACCGCTATCCCAACCACGAACAACAACTTGCCGCGATCGTTCAAAACATTGGGTTTACGCAAATCTCGCTTTCTCATGGTGTTAGTCCGTTGATGAAACTGGTGAGTCGCGGAGATACAACGGTGGTGGATGCTTATCTTTCTCCGATTTTGCAGCGCTATGTTAATCAAGTCAGTACTGCACTAAACGCAAAGAACTTAATGTTTATGCAGTCGAATGGTGGGCTAGTCGAGGCGCAACGATTTCAAGGCAAAGATAGTATTTTGTCGGGACCTGCGGGGGGTATTGTCGGCGCGGTAAAAACGAGCGCGATCGCAGGATTCGATCGGATCATTGGCTTTGATATGGGTGGAACTTCTACCGATGTTTCACACTTTAATGGACAGTATGAGCGCACCTTTGAAACGGAAGTTGCAGGGGTGAGATTGCGTGCTCCGATGATGGCAATTCATACGGTTGCAGCGGGTGGTGGTTCGATTCTTCAGTTTGATGGGAGCCGCTATCGAGTTGGACCAGAATCGGCAGGAGCAGATCCAGGTCCCGCTTGTTATCGGCGCGGCGGAGCACTCACGGTAACAGATTGCAATGTAATGGTTGGTAAGCTGCAAGCTGAGTTTTTCCCGGCGGTATTTGGGCAAGCGGGTAACTTACCGTTAGATAGTGCGATCGTGCAGCAAAAATTCGCTGATCTCGCCGCAGAAATTGCAGCAAAAACAGGAAACACTCGCACACCAGAACAGGTTGCAGAAGGCTTTTTGGCAATTGCGATCGATAAAATGGCAACGGCGATCAAACAAATCTCAATTCAACGTGGGTATGATGTCACCGATTACACGCTTTGTTGTTTTGGGGGTGCAGGCGGACAACACGCTTGCTTGATCGCAGAAGCGTTAGGAATGTCGCGGATTTTCATTCATTCCTATGCAGGAGTGTTGTCGGCGTATGGAATGGGTTTAGCAGATGTACGATCGTTCAAAGAACACGCGATCGAAGCTGCGCTAACGGAAGCCTTGATTCCAACGTTAGAGCAACAGTTTGAGCGCTTGATCATCGAAGGTCAAGTTACCTCTGATCAGACTCAAGTGCTAAAAACAGTGCATGTGAAGTATGCGGGAACTGATACCACTTTACCGATCGAGTTCGGAACCTTTGATCGGATTCGCGATCGCTTCGAGCAAGCCTACACACAACGGTATGGATTCACTATGTCTGGAAAGTCGCTGATTGTTGAAGCGATTTCTGTAGAAGTGATTCACCCTGCTGTACTACCAAAAGAAGAAACTCAGAAGCGCAGTCGTACCACTCCACTCACACCCGCTTCGACGATCGCAATTTATACAAAAGGCAATTGGCATCAAACTCCAGTTTATCAACGGGAACAATTGCAACCGGGCGATCGTATTTCTGGTGCAGCCTTGATCATTGAACCGACTGGAACGAATGTGATCGAACCGGGATGGTCGGCTGAGATTAGTGATCAAAATCATTTAGTGCTCGATCGACAAGACAAAAGCACTGGACTCAAAACAATCGAACGAACGGACACACCCGATCCAGTGTTGCTGGAGATTTTTAACAATTTGATTCGAGCGATCGCCGAAGAAATGGGCATCACGCTCCAAAATACGAGCTATTCGGTCAACATCAAAGAACGCTTAGACTTCTCCTGTGCAATCTTTGATCAATTCGGTCAATTAATTGCAAATGCACCTCACATTCCAGTGCATCTGGGTTCTATGAGTGAGAGCGTCAAAAGCTTAATTCAGGCAAAAGGAACACAGCTTCAATCGGGTGATGTGTATGTTTCCAACAATCCATACAACGGAGGTACACACTTACCGGATATCACGGTAATTACGCCCGTCTTTGTTTCTGGTGCTGCACCAAGCTTCTATGTTGCTTCGCGCGGACACCATGCGGACATTGGCGGTATCACACCCGGATCAATGCCTCCGAATAGTGTGACGATCGACCAAGAAGGCATTCTCTTCGACAACTTTCAACTGGTACATCAAGGACAATTTCGCGAGTTGGAATTGCTCGATCGACTCACGGCAACTCCTTATCCCGTTCGCAATCCTCATCAGAATGTTGCAGACATACAAGCCCAAATCGCAGCCAATGCGCGTGGTGTTCAAGAACTTTTACGCATGGTAAATCGCTACGGACTTGAAACCGTTCAAGCCTATATGCAGCACATTCAAGACAATGCAGAAGAATCCGTTAGACAAGCGATCACGGTCTTGCAGAATGGCAGTTTCACTTATTCAATGGATGATGGTACTCAGATTCAAGTGAAAGTCGAGATTGATCAGAGCAATCGGAGTGCGATCGTCGATTTCACCGGAACTTCGCCACAACAATCCAACAATCTCAATGCTCCCCTCGCGATTTGTAAAGCTGTGGTGTTGTATGTGTTCCGTACATTGGTGAAGGATGATATTCCACTGAATGCAGGCTGTCTGAAACCGCTTGAAATCATTGTGCCTGAAGGTTGTTTGCTCAATCCCCGATATCCCGCAGCGGTGGTTGCAGGCAATGTCGAAACCTCACAAGCGATCGCCAATGCGCTCTATGGTGCATTAGGAATTTTGGCAGCGGCTCAAGGCACGATGAATAATTTCACGTTCGGAAACGAGCAGTATCAATACTATGAAACCATCTGTGGCGGTTCAGGTGCAGGTGCAACATTCAATGGAACGGATGCAGTTCAAACTCACATGACCAACTCTCGATTAACTGATCCTGAAGTTCTAGAATGGCGATTTCCGGTGTTGGTCGAGGCTTTTGCGATTCGTCCCAATAGTGGCGGCAAAGGAAAACATTCGGGTGGAAATGGCGCAATTCGTCAGATTCGGTTCCGAGAAGCCATGACAGCGGCGATCTTGTCAGGACATCGGCGCGTCGCTCCGTTTGGATTGAACGGAGGTGAATCCGGTGCGATCGGGCGAAATTGGATCAAGCGCAACACTGGCGAAATTGAAGCGATCGACAGTAAAGCGGAAGTTCAAATGCAGGGTGGAGATGTGTTTGTGATTGAAACTCCGGGCGGGGGTGGATTTGGTTAAGGATTGGTACAGACCTGCCGCATCGTTCTGAGTAGTTCTTCAGCGGTGTAAGGCTTTTGTAAGAATCTAGCAGCCGCTTGATTTGGTTCCGGTGTCTGAGTTCGAGAAACCAGTCCACTGATGGCAATAATTTTGACTTGTGAATTGAGTTTCTGTAGTTGCTGAATCGTGGTTGCGCCATCCATCACAGGCATCATCATATCGACCAATACAACACAAATATCCTTCTGATGCTGGAGATAAAGCTCGATCGCTTCTTTACCATTTGCAGCCGTTAGCACTTGATAGTGATAGGTTTCTAACAATGCTTTGCTAGTTTCTCGAATTGCCGCTTCATCATCCACAATTAGCACCAGTTCTTCACGCCCCGACAAGATTTCTGATGCCTGCGGTTCTTCAGCTTCTCCTGCCATCACTGCGGGCAAAAACAGATGGAACTGCGTCCCCCGTCCGACTTCACTTTTCACACTCACAAACCCGCCGTGTCCTTTCACAATGCCTAGCACTGTAGAAAGCCCAAGACCCGTTCCTTTACCAAACTCTTTGGTCGTAAAAAACGGCTCGAAGATTCTATCGATCGTTTCCGGCGGAATGCCTGTTCCGGTGTCTGCAACGGTGAGTTTGACAAATGAACCCGTGATCGCGTCAAGATTCGTTTGAGTATAAGCTTGGTCGATCGCTTGATTTTCAGCAGCGATCGTTAATGTTCCGCCGTCTGGCATAGCATCGCGTGCGTTCACGCAGAGATTCATTAATACCTGGTGAAGCTGCGTTGCATTGCCGCCGATCGCCCATAGCTTTGGAGCAATTTTGGTTTCGATCGTGATTGACTTTGGAAAGGTCTCCTGTGCAATTTGCTGTGTTTCTGAGATCAAAGATTCGATATGAAGAATGGCTTGTTCACCTTCTACGCCACGCGCAAACAATAGAACCTGTTTGACTAGAGCGGCTCCGCGTTTCGCATTCGCCTCCAGCATTTTTAACAATCGCTGATTATGGTCATCGAGATGCGGAAACTTTAACTGTAACAATTGAGCCGTTGCCAAAATGGGAGTCAGAATGTTGTTGAGATCGTGAGCCAGACCGCTGGCTAGAGTTCCGATACTTTCCATGCGCTGAACCCGCAAAAATTGCGCCTCAAGCTTTTTCTTCTGGGTGACATCGGTGCTCACGACCAAGATCGATTTCGGCTTGCCATCATGATCGCGCATCAATGTCCAGCGACTCACGACGGTCACGGCTTTACCACTTTGAGTGAGATGGTGCAGTTCGCCTGACCATTCGCCTTGTTCAAATAGAAGAGTTTGAGCCTGTTGGAGCGGCGGCACGGGAACTGGGTAAAGCAGTTCCTCAGTGTTGCCAACCATTTCTTCCTCACTCCAACCGTAAAGCCGCTCTGCTCCTTTGTTCCAAAACAAAATTCGGTGGTTCAAGTCTCGAACTAAAATTGCATCGGTCGCAATATCCAACAATGCGGCTTGTTCGCGAATTTTCTGTTCGGCGCGTTTTCGCTCGATCGCATATCGAATCGATCGCACTAGCCCATCACCTATTATTTGATCTTTTACCAGATAATCCTGCGCGCCACCTTGCACAGCTTTACTGGCTAAAGTTTCGTCATTCAGTCCCGTGATTACAACAATCGGTGTATTGCAATCGCGATTGTATAGGTTAACAAATGTTTGCAACCCTTGAGTATCCGGTAAAGACAGATCGATCAGTATCACATCAAAGCTCTGGTCTTGAAGCTGCTGTAAGCCCTGACTCAATCGCTCGACTTGGATTAGCTCAAATCGGGTTGATCGCACCTCGACCAGGAGTTCTTGCAATAAGCGAGCATCGCCTGGATTATCTTCGATTAATAACACTTTTATTAAAGGAATATCCATAATTTTATTCTGGAGGAAGTTTCACAATGGTTAGCCAAAATGCCTCTATCGATCGAACCACTTTTATGAATTGTTCTAGATCAATTGGTTTTGTAATGTAACAATTGGCATGAAAATTGTAAGCGCGGAGAATATCATCTTCAGATTGCGAAGTTGTCAATACAACGACTGGAATACGCCTGAATTCTGAGCTAAATTTAATTTCCTCAAGCACTTCCCGCCCATCTTTACGCGGCAAATTCAAATCGAGCAAGATCAGATCGGGACGAGGTGCGCAGACAAACTTTTCCTGTTTGTTTAAAAGCTCGATCGCTTGAACTCCATCTTCAACCACGCTCAAATGATTGAAGATTTTCCCTTCTTTCAAAACTTCTTCGGTCAGTCTGACATCACCAGGATTATCTTCTACTAATAAAATTTCGATCAGTCTGTGCGAGTAGTTGCTGTTCAAAGTGGATCACTCCGTTTAGGGTTAGTCTAGAATCGTAAAACAGAACGTTGCACCTTTTCCAAGCTGAGACTCTACCCATATCTTCCCACCGTGCCGCTCTACAATTTTTTTACAAATCGCCAGTCCGATTCCTGTTCCCGGATATTCGGTGCGATTGTGCAAGCGTTGGAAGATGACAAAAATCCGATCGACATATTGCTCCTCGATGCCAATTCCATTATCCTGCACCCGAAACAGCCATTTTTCAGGTTGCAACTCGGCTGAAATATGAATCCTTGGAGTTTCAGCCCTGCGAAACTTCACGGCATTGCTGATTAAGTTCTGAAATAGCTGTGTCATTTGTGTTCGATCCGCCATGATTAGGGGAAGCGGATCGGATGTGACGATCGCGTGATTTTCCTCGATCGCGAGTTTCAGGTTTGCGATCGCTTGCTCAACAATTTCGTTACAGTCGATCTGCTCGAAAGGTTTGCCGCGCGTTTCGACTCGTGAATAAGTTAATAAATCATTAATCAGCGTCTTCATGCGAGTGGCACCATCGACCGCATATTCAATAAAGTCGTTGGCGCTTTCATCCAATTTGTCTGTGTAACGCCGCTCTAAAAGTTGCAAATAGCTCGTGATCATTCGCAGCGGTTCTTGTAAATCGTGAGAAGCAATGTAGGCAAACTGCTGTAATTCGGCATTCGATCGAGCAAGTTCCTGACGCTGAAGAGTTTCTTGCTCTAATAGCTGTGCTTGATTCAGCGCAATCCCGATTTGATCTGCAAGTTGCTTCAGCAATTTGATTTCAAACTCAGTCCAATGCCGAGCCTCTGAGCATTGATGAGCAATCAACAATCCCCACAGTTCCGCTTTGATCAAAATCGGAACCACTAACTTCGCTTTCACCTGAAACTGTTGCACAAACTCAACCAAGCAAGGTGCAACATTCTCCTGCTGATTCGTCACATCAGAAATCTTGCCAATTCTGCCCTGGCGATATTGCTCTCGATAATTTGGCGGAAATACTTCTTCAGGAAACTTATGATTGAGTACCGATGTCCAACCCGGCACCATCGCTTCTGCGACTCCGCTTCCGCTTCCATCCGCCCACAATCGATAGATTAAAACGCGATCGGCTTGCAAAATTTTCTGTACTTCCGTCACCGCCGTTTGCAGCACATCATTAAGATTAAGCGATTCACGAATCTTTAAGGTCACTTCGGCAAAAAGCTGCGATCGCTGATATTGCCGCTGAAGTTCTTGTTGTTGACATTTGCGATCGGTGATGTCTTGGAAATAGACAGAAATTCCATCTTTGAACGGATAAGCATGAACCGCAAACCACCTCTCCAAAGGCGGATAGTACGCTTCAAACTCAACTGCAATCTGTTCCGCCCGAACGTGAAAATAGTGCTGATAAAACAGAGAGCCAACCGCTTCGGGAAACTCGTCCCAAATGTTTTTACCTAAGAGTTCTGCTCGTGTTCTTTGTAGAAGTGGCTCTGCTTGCGAATTGAGGTACGTGAATCGCCAGTTTTGATCGAGGGCAAAGAACCCATCGCTAATGCTTTCTAAAATATTGTTGGCTCGGTTGCGTTCTGCTTCGGCTTCTTCTCTGGCGGCTTGTTCTCGTGCCATCTGTTCTCGGAGTTGGCGCGTCAGTTGCTGAAATCCCAATTGCCTCTGCACACGAGCAAGCACTTCCTCTTGCTGAAACGGTTTGGTGACGTAATCGACAGCACCCAAACTAAAACCTTTGACTTTATCGATCGTTTCAGTTACTGCTGTCATAAAGATGACCGGAATTTCTGCGGTAGAATGATTTTCTTTTAGCCGACGGCAGGTTTCAAAACCATCCATCTCAGGCATGAGAATATCGAGCAGAATCAAATCGGGTTTTGCGTAGTTGGCAATTGCGATTGCGCTTTCTCCATCTTCCGCCACTAAAATCCGAAAATCTGCTTTGTTCAGACACTCAAACAGAACTTCCAGATTTGTCAATGTATCATCGACAACTAAGATAACGCCCTGCTGACTCATAGTGCCTCGTTTATAGAAAGGGTTTAATAAATTCCAAAAGCTGCTTTCTTCTAAAAGTTTTTGCCAGTTTTCGTAGATGCGTTGTAAACAAAATGTACTCCCGATTTTGCGTTTCTAGCTGATCGACTCGTTGTACGATCGCCTTCAAGTCGCCCATCATCGCGAGATCTTGTAAAACCGCCATTTCTCCGGGTGGTGGCACAATCAGGTCAGCTTCAACGTTTAACTTAGACTGTGTTTCCTTGATCCAGTCTATCTTGAGATGACTTGATAGCTGTTCTAACAACTCTGTTTCACGAATGGGTTTGGATAAGAAACCGTTGCAGCCTGCTTTCTGACTTTTTTGTTGATCCATTTCAAACACGCTAGCTGAAGTGGCAATGATCACGGTTTGATCCAGGCTTGGAGACGATCGAATCCGTCGAATCGCTTCAAATCCATCCATCACAGGCATCGATAAATCAATCAGAATTGCATCCGGGCGAAACTGTTCTGCCTTTTCGAGCGCATCTTGTCCATTAATCGCCTCCATCACCTCGAATCCGAGCGGCTGAAGTAGATTGACCAAAACGAAGCGATTTTCTGCTTTGTCATCGACGACGAGGATTTTACGATCGCCGTTGAATCCTTGAATCTGCGATTGCTCGATCGAGTCCGGCAAGTAACACACTTCCGCCAAATCGAGATCAAACCAAAATACGCTACCTTCTCCGGGAGTGCTTTCTACCTGGATCTCACTGTCCATCAGATGCACCAGTTGACGGCTGATCGCAAGTCCTAATCCGGTTCCTTCCGTTTGATGGCGATGTTCCCCAACTTGTTTGAAGGGTAGAAATATCTCTTGTAGCTGTGCTTGAGACATTCCCACGCCCGTATCTTCGACTTGAAACCGAACTTTCATTGAGTATGAAGTCGTGGGTTCAAATTCGCAAAGATAATCGACTTTAAACGTAACCTGACCTCGATCAGTAAACTTAACTGCATTGACCAACAGATTGATCAATACTTGCCTGAGTCGCTTCTCATCGGCTCGAACGATCTTCGGCAACGATGATTCTGTTTGATAGTGAAACGAAATGCCTTTTTGCTTTGCCCGAACTGCACAGATTGCAACAACCGCCTCTAGAAACTCTGAGAAATAGAAATCATTAAAACGAATCTCCATTTTTCGGGCTTCAATCCGCGATAGATCTAACACATCAGTGATCAACATCAATAGATGTTCACCACAGCGATGAATAATGCTGATTCCATTCTTTTGTGAATCGGTAAGGGTTTTATCTTTGTTAAGGATTTGAGTAAAGCCAAGAATGCCATTCAGCGGAGTGCGAAGTTCGTGGCTCATGTTCGCAAGAAATTCGCTCTTTGCTTGATTTGCCGCATCTGCCGCTCTTTCTGCTCGTTGACGTTCAGCGATTTCTTGCTGTAAGTGCAGATTTTTAGCTTGTATCTCTCTTGTTCGTCGATCGACCTTAGCTTCTAGTGTTCGATTGGCTTCTTCCAAATCTGCGTAGAGTCGGGCATTCTCGATCGAGATTGCAGCCTGAGCCGAAAGCAATTGCAACACTTCGAGCCGCTCTTGAGTGAATGCTGCGATCGTTAAATTATTCTCAAGATACAGAACGCCTGTGAGCTTTCCTTGATTCAAAACTGGCGCACACAGCACAGATTTAGGTTGATGCTCAATCATGTAAGCATCGCGTCTAAACTCTCCCGCGATCGCAGCTTGATCTAAAATAATCGGTTCCTGTGTTCTTGCAACATAATTAATAATCGATACAGGGTACTTTGCTGGATGTTGAATTCCTTCTGATGCTTCGATTTGTAGCTCTCCCGCCTTTTCAAGTAGCAATACTCCTGTTTCTGCTCCTGCATTCTCAATTACAAGCTGCATAAATTTGGTCAGTAATCGATCGAGAACAATCTCACTCGAAAGCACTTGAGCCGCTTTCATCACGGTTGCTAAATCTAAGGTTCGACTGGGTTCTTTATGAGTAGAACCGCGTTGAGCCAGTAGTTTCGGATGTTGTTGTTCAAGTTGTCGCACTTTGGCGATCGCACCCCAGCGAACGTAGCCATCATAAGCCCCGCTTAAATAGGCTTGAGCAACTTTGTCTTTATTGATCGAGAAATAGAATTCTGCGGCGCGTTCATTGGCGATCGCAGCTTCTTGTAAATAGCCTTGTGTGGTTGCGCCTGAGATCGCTCGATCGTACCGCTCCATTGCCTCGGTTCGATTCCCCAAAATTCGCGCCTGTTCTGCTTCAATCAAATCAAGCTTATGCTGGAAATTCATCGGTGCATAATCCGCCCAAACCCGCAGCTTTTCTTGATTGCTTCTTACTTTTTCGATATCAGGCTCTGGTGTCGCCATCTGTGCAAGCGCATCGTAGAAATAAAAGACAGGCACGCTTAAGAATGCTTTGACTCCATCTAAGTAAGCTTCGGCTTGAGTAGCATTCTCTAAAGCTTGTGCAGGAGAATTGAACAAATAGCAGAGGATCAACTTATTCAAGTAGAAATAGTGCAGTCCGGTGCGATCGTTTGCTGCTTGCAGAATCGGTAAGCCCTTCTCTTCGTTGTAAACCTTGCCCTCTAAGCGACAAGAATGCGAATGCAATAAATTTAGAATGCTTTGCTGAAAAATTTGGTTCCAAATTAAGGCATTTTTCTGCTTGAGTTGCGCTAGCGTTGCGCTTACGGCTGACATTTCTGACTCCAGCGCGATCAGTTCTTGTCCACTGAAATAAGAGTACTGTCCCCGCTGCATCGCTGCATAACCACTGTATTCTAGGTGTCCATGTTCTATTCCGCTTTGATAGCTGTTCATCAACAGCGGCAAAGTCTCTCTAACGTGAACCTTGCCATGCATCGTACAGGCTCCAGCCACAAACGCGATCTGAGAGTTGAGCGCAACGGTGTCAAAGCGATCGATTAAATTTAAGGCTAACTGTCCGAACTGATAAGCAGATTCAGGATCATTCGCGATCCCATTAAGAATGACTCCATAGCAAACATAGCTATAAGCTGAGAACGACGAATTTCCAAACTGAAGCGATAAGTTCACCTGTTCGCAAATGACAAACGGAAACAGCATTGGTGCAGATTGGTAGGTGGGAGAACCAAGACTCGTCAGCATTCGGAGTGCCATCAGCTTTTGTGGATCGCTCATCAGCGGCAGATCGATTAAGTCTTCAATGCTCTTTCCAGCTAAATTTGCTGCGGTTTGAGCGATCGTACTCTGGACATCTGCAAAACTCGGTGATGCGGGCAACTTCACATCCAATTGCGCCAATGCTTGCAAGCCGATCTCAACCGCTTCAAGTTGTTTGACTTGCGCCATACACGCTTGAATTTTGATCTCATACACTTTCATTTTGTCGATCGCAGTTTTCGCCTGCTGCAATACGATTTCTGCCCATTGCTCTACTTGATGAAAGTCACCTTGTAGGTAAGCTACCTCGATCGCAGTTTCATAAAGCTTCAGCGTGAACGCGTACTGTTTCTGCCAACAATCCGCACTTAATAAACTTAATCCTACTTTGAGATAGCGCAGGGCTGACTCGTAAGCGATCGCAGCTTTTGCTTTTTGACCTGCAATGAAGTTGAGTTCTGCTAACTCATCGATTTCGGCATCAGATGTTAGTAAGGCTCTGCCGTCATTGAGATGATTGACCAGTGCAAAAATGGTTTCTTGTCGTTCTGCGGGGGATGTATTTTGCAGCAGCAATCGACCAATTCTGAGATGCATTGCTTTTCTGCTTGATTCTGGAATCAAAGAATAAGCGGCTTGCTGAACGCGATCGTGCAAAAACCTGTAGCGAATGTCTTTTTGGAATTCGTCTAGCCGATCAAACACTAGCGGAATTTTGTAGGACTCGGAAAGCGGCAACACGAATCCAGCCTGTAGCGCTTCCCATAAATCTTGTGCTGTTTCGGAGATCGATCGCTGATAGACGATCGATAAAACATTCAGGCTAAACTTATCACCAATGCAAGCGGCTAACTTCAAAACATTCTGAGTCGTCTGCGAGAGTTTTTGAACTTGGCTCACCATCAACTCAACAACATTCTCACTGATATCAATGTCTTGAAGCTGTTCGATGTCCCACTGCCAACGGCGTTGATCAAAATTAAACGTTAAGCGATCGTCTTGATAGAGCGACTTGAGCAATTGCACGACAAAGAAAGGATTGCCCTGCGTTTTCTGAAATACAAGGTTTGCTAACGATTTAGCTTGACTCGAATTAGCATGAAGTGTCTCTGTAACAAGTTGAGCCACTTGGGCTTGATTCAGCGGTTGCAGCACAATTTGATTGACTGTTATACCCGCTTGTCGAATGTCTTCTAGCGTTTGTATCAGGGGATGAGTTAGACTGACTTCGTTGTCTCGATAGGCACCGATCAGCAATAAGCCTTGATGGTCTGAATCGCTAACAATTCGTTGAATCAGCCTAAGCGATGAAAAATCCGCCCATTGGAGATCATCGAGAAACAAGACTAATGGATGTTCCGGTTGACTAAAGACCTGGATAAATTGTTGAAAGACACGGTGGAAGCGATTCTGTGACTGAACCGCATCGAGTTGAGCAACAGCGCGTTGTTCTCCAATAATTCGCTCGATATCAGGAATCACGTCAATCATCACCCGACCATTGAGACCAATCGCATTAAGGAGCTTTGATCGCCATTGTGCAATGTCTCGATCGCTCTGGGTCAATAGCTGCCGAATCAATTCCTGAAAAGCCTGAATTAATGCAGCATAAGGAATATTGCGCTTAAACTGATCAAACTTACCAGCGCTAAAATGTCCGCGTTTGTTGCTGGCTTGTGACGCGATCGATTTATAAACTTCGTTGACCAATGAAGATTTACCAATGCCAGAATAACCACTCACCAACAGCAGTTCTGTGCGACCGCTCGGAGTTGTAACGCGATCGAAAGCATCCCGTAATAAACGAATTTCTAGTTCACGTCCATATAATTTCTGTGGAATTGAGAATTGACCCGATAAATCTAGTTCTCCAATGTTGAATGGGGTAATGTCGTCGATCGTTTGCAGCAGGTTGAAACAGGTTTCTAAGTCGGCTTTGAGTCCGAGTGCGCTCTGATAGCGATCTTCTGCCGTTTTCGCTAACAGCTTCATCACAATTTCCGACATCATTATAGGAATGTCAGGATTTAGTGTGTTTGGAGGAATTGGTGTTTTTGCAATGTGATAGTGAATTAGCTCTAGCGGCTCCGTGGTCTGACAAGGTAATTGTCCGGTCAGCATCTGATAAAAAGTCACGCCCAAACTGTAGAAATCCGATCGATAATCAATCGATCGATTCATTCTTCCAGTTTGTTCTGGTGCAATATAGCGCAGATTACCTTCAATCAAAGGAATGGTGTTGCTGATCTGCTCTTCTTTCAATAGACAAGAAGCAATACTAAAGTCAACAATCTCAACCTCTAATGTATCGGGATTGATCATCATATTGTGAGGATTGAGATCTTTGTGAATGATTTTGTATTGGTGAAGCTGCGCCAGAGTTGTAGTAAGTTGAATCGCGATTTTCAAAAAGCAATGTAAATTGAGAGGCTGTTGTGCGAGAAAGGTGGCGAAGGATTGCCCCTGAATTTCAGGCAGAACAAGCGCTAACCCGTTGTGATAATCTTCTAGCGCCAGAGGCAGAACGACTCCTGAAACGTTTAACCCTTGAAGAATCTTATACTCGTGTTTTAATCTTGTCAGTTCTTCAACGCTCGGATGCTTCGACTTTGGGATTTTCAGCGCGATCGACCCAGTCTTGCCAAAGTCCGACTCTCTGGCAACGCGGTAGATGATCGTGTGTGTTCCTTCATGCAGGACTTCTAGCAGCCTATAGTCCCTGATATCCATAACGCTTTGTTATCGCTGTTCTGAAACTTTAGAACAAATTCAATATAATTTCCCTTAAGTGAGATGTTCTGTATCAATTCCAATTTATACGGCGATCAATTCAAAGGTAGTCTCACCAAAAACTCTGTGCCTTTGCTTACTTCGGTTTCGACTTGAATGGTTCCACCATGTTTTTCTACGATAATTTGGTGAGCGATCGCTAATCCCAATCCTGTGCCTTTGCCCACTTCTTTTGTTGTAAATTGCGAATCGAAAATTTTCTCTCTCACGGCTTCTGTCATTCCAACGCCATTATCGGCGATCGCAACTTTCACCTGATCATTCTCGACTGCGGTGCGAATGGTAATTCGATTCGGATTCGCTTGAATCTCTTTAAAGCTGCGTCCTCGATTGGATTCTTCTAAAGCATCGATTGCATTCGCCAAAATGTTCATCAAGACCTGATTCAGTTGTCCCGGAAAGCCTTCGATCACGGGTAATTGACCATACTGCGTGACAACTCCAATCTCTGGACGCTGCTCGTTTGCCTTGAGCCGATGACGCAGAATCATTACCGTACTATCAATGCCGTCATTTAGGTTAAAAGGTTGCTTGTCGTGACTATCGGCGCGAGAAAAGGTTCGGAGACTTTTGCTAATTGCGGTAATGCGATCGCCGCTATCCCTCATCGTTTGAATCAGCTTAGGTAAGTCTTTGCGGAGATAGTCTAGATCAATCGTCTCTCGTTCTGCTTCAATTTCTGCACCCGCTTGGGGAAATTTTTGATGATAGAGATCAATCAGATGAAATAGATCAGCTACAGAATCCTGTATCGCAGCGATATTACCAACAATACAGGCGATCGGATTGTTAATTTCATGAGCGACACCTGCAACAAGATTGCCGAGAGCAGACATCTTCTCGCTTTGAATCAGTTGCAGTTGAGAGGCTTGTAGTTCTGCGGTTCTCTCGGCGACTTGAGCGGTTAAGTTTTGAGTCAAATAATGCAATTGCAAATGGGTTCTGACTCGTGCTAAAACTTCTTTTTCGTGAAATGGTTTAGCGATATAGTCTACGGCTCCTAGATCTAATGCCCGAACCTTACTCTCTGCATCGATAAGAGCAGTCATGAAAATGATTGGAATGTGGCAAGTGCGCGGATTTGCTTTAATTCGGCAGCACGTTTCAAAGCCATCCATTCCAGGCATCATTACGTCGAGCAAAATCAAGTCAGGTAAACGACGCTCTAGCTGTTGGAGAGCACGATCGCCGCTCGTTGCGATCGCCACATCAAAACCTGCATCGCTTAGCGCATCTGAAATGACTTCTAGATTCGTAGGCGTATCATCAACAATTAAAATTAACCCTGTGGTGCTAGACATAAGATTGCTACGAAAGGTGCTGCTGAAGAAATTGTTCGAGTTGTTCGCTTTGGAACTGTTTTGCAAGCTGTAAAACTTGTTGCACAAAGGGCTGATAGCGATCGCTCTGTTGCCCAAATTGTTCCGCTGCGGCAATGACTTTTTTCAATCGTCCTTCTTGTACCAGTTCTAACCAAGTTTGAAGGTGCTCGACGGGTGGCGGAATCAGTTCTACTGGCTGTGCTAAAGTCTCTGACTCGGTTTTCTCATATTTCCAAGTCAGTTCAAGATGTTTTTCCAACAATCTGAACAAATCATTCACTTGCACAGGCTTCGTTAAAAAATCATCGCCGCCTGCCTCGATGCTCATTTGCTGATCCATCTCCGCAACCGACGCAGAAGAAACGATGACTTTGAGGGACTTTAGCCGCTCACTGTCTCGAATCTCCTGCATCAACGCAAAACCATCCATCACAGGCATGGCTAAATCGGTAATCACTAAATCAGGAGTGCTTTGAGATAACTGTTCTAAACCTGCTTTCCCATGTTCGGCTTCTGTGATCACAAATCCCAAAGGTTCTAGTAAATTCAGCAAAACCGCGCGATTTTCCCAGCGATCGTCCACTACTAAAATGTGACGTTGTGAACCTTCGTAACCTACGATATTTCCTGCTGCGCTCGTTTGCTGTTCGCTCCAATCGATCGCCAAGGGGACTGTTACCTCGAAGTAAAAATCACTGCCGACTCCTAGCTGGCTCTTGACCTGAATTTGTCCACCCATTAGCTGCACAATCTGTTGACTAATGACGAGTCCGAGTCCTGTTCCTTCGGTTTTGCGGTTTTGGTCGCCCACTTGTTCAAATGCTTCAAACAGTTTGGACAGATCTTTGAGAGCGATGCCGACTCCAGTATCCGCGATCGTAAAGCGGAGTGGAGCAGCTTGCTCAGATACGCCTGCAAGCTGCTCCACGCGCAGAATCACGCGACCTTTATCAGTAAACTTAATTGCATTTCCCAATAGATTGATCAAAACCTGACGTAAGCGCTTTTCATCTGCCACAATTCCGACAGGTAAATCTGCATCTGGTTCATATTCAAATGCAATCTCTTTTTGCTCGGCTCGGATACGACAGATTTCAACAACGCCTTGTAAAAAGGACGGAAAATGAATCGCTTGTGGAGAAAGTTCCAGCTTGCGGGCTTCGATTTTGGAAAGATCCAGAATGTCGTTGATCAAGGTGAGAAGGTGGGAGCCGCACTGATGAATCACTCGAACACCGTGGCGCTCTTTGTCGGGTAGAATCTTCGATCGTCCTAAAATCTGAGCATATCCGAGAATGCCATTCAGCGGTGTCCGTAGCTCATGGCTCATATTCGCCAGAAATTCACTTTTTGCCTGGTTTGCATTGTCTGCGATTTCTTTTGCCTGCTGAAGTTCGATCGTGCGTTCAGCAACTCGATCTTCAAGCTTCGTAAAAGAGCTTTTCAATTGAGTCGCCATCTGATTGAAGGATTCAGCCGAGGCTTCGAGTTCATCAATCCCTTTGACATCGACGGTACGATCGAGATTGCCGATCGCGATGTCTGCACTGGCTTGCTGCAATTTCAGAATCGGACGAGTAATCCAGCGAGAAGTATAGATACCTAGAATCGTCGCGACTGCCAATGCGCCTAAACATAATAGAATCGTGGTACGAGTATTCGCATCGATTTGTTTCATGAAGTCAGATTCGGGCACTGCAACCACGACGAGCCAGTTCAACCCCCACTCATCTTGCCAAGGCGTGACCTCAACAAATTGTCGCTGCCCTTGAAAGAAGAACTCTAGCTGTTGAGCGTCTTGTAAGTCACGAATGCGATCGCCTAAGTGCTGAGTGGTCGATCGAATTAACGGATCTGCACTCTCAATTCCCTGTAATCGATAAGGCTTGCCATCTTTTACTGCAAAGACGGGCGATCGGCTAGAGCTAGCAACCAGCATTCCATTGCGCTCTAAAATGAAAATTTGGCTCGATCGACTAATCCGAAGCTGACGGAGAAAATCACTGATTTGTGAGAGGCGTTGTTCGACTCCAAGGCTACCGATTAATTTACCCTTGCTATCGTAGATGGGGCGACTCGTTGCAATAGCTAATGGATAGTGATTGGTTTCCCATTGATAAATGTCGCTCCAGCTTGGTTTGCCTGTTTCCATACTCTTGACATACCAACCTTCTTTCTGAAATTGGTAAGCCTTCATCGTCTCAAACATCTGAGTTGGCTTGCCTTGTGGGTTAGTTGAGTAGTTATATAAATCAGGATTACCGTACTTCCTCGGTAGTACAAGGCTAATGTCTGGATTGCCATGATTTGGAATTGTTGACTCGCGGTAGTATCCAGATGAAATAAAATCTCCCAAAATAGAGCCGTACAAAATATAGCCAACGTTATAGGTTTTTACCTGTTTTGCGAAGAACTGAGCGAGTCGATCGGGATCTTGTAAGCTAAGCAGTCCTAAATCAATCTGTTCACCGTTGATTTGTGTTAAGTAACGTGTTGTGGAGGCGTAACTATCTAAGTGTCGATTCGTTTGGTCGCTGGCTTTCTGGAGAAGTTGCAAGGCTAGTTCATTGACTGCTTTTTGCCCGTTTCTGAGGAATAAGTAGCCCGTGAGTCCAACTGCCGCGAAAATTTGCAGAACAAACGGCACAATCAAAATCGACCTGAGAGGAATACGGTTGATCCGGGGACGTTTTGGTAAAGGCGACATGGCTGGCAACGGGCAATGACGGCATCCTAAACGTTCCCTCACAAGCAGAATAATCAACAGCACAGGAGCGATCTGGAAGCACGATCGCTCCTGTAGCAATATGGCAGCCAGTTTTGTGAATCTCAGCTCGACTTTATCCATTTAAAGTTCAGCAAATTTCTACTGCCGTTTGAGTCTGGCTCAGCCCCTCAAACTTTCTTCCTGGTCTAGAGAAGCAGCGACATTCAAAACGAGATCGTGGAAGCTGCTTGAGCAGGGGATGGCGACAAATGGATAAAGTCGAGCTCAGAACTTTACTGCCAACCTTTTGCACGATCGACTGCTTTTTGCCATTGTTTGAAATTAGATTGTGTTGCTGATGAATTGGGTTCAAACACGCGATCGATTACTCGGCGTTGCACTAGTTGATCATAGTACTGCCAAAATCCAACCGCGAGACCTGCCGCAAATGCAGCCCCCATAACGGTCGTATCTCGAATGGCTGGACGCTCGATCGCGATTCCTAACAAGTCTGCTTGAAACTGCATCAGAAAGTTATTCTCACAAGCACCGCCATCGACTGACAGTTTTTGTAGCGGAATTGGGCTATAGGTTTCAATTTCGTCTACAACCTCTTTCACCTGAAACGCGATCGCTTCAAGGACTGCCCGTACCAGATGTTCTTTCCGAACTCCGCCCGTAATGCCCATGAATGCCCCGCGTGCGCTCATATCCCAGTGTGGTGTTCCTAACCCACTCAGCGCAGGCACAAAATAAACTCCGCCGCTATCTGGAACCTGCTGCGCGATCGCTTCGGTTTCCTGGGCAGTCGCAATCAGTCCCAATCCATCACGCAGCCATTGAATACAAGCCCCACTCGTGAACATACTGCCTTCGAGGGCATAGCCGATTTGATTGCCGTTTGTCCAAGCGATCGTTGAAATCAATTGCTGATTCGAGCGCACAATTTCAGATCCCGTATGTGCAACAAGAAAGCTTCCGGTTCCATAAGTGCATTTCATCAGTCCAGGTCGATCGCAGCCTTGCCCAAACAATGCCGCTTGCTGATCGCCCAAGATTGCTGTAATCGGAATTTCAGCCCCTAGTAAATCGGTCACGCCGAATGTTCCTAAGCTTGGCTGAATCGCTGGCAAAATTTGCGCGGGAATTCCAAATAGCTCCAGCAGTCTTTCATCCCACTCTAAGGTTTTCAAGTTCATCAATAAAGTGCGACTGGCATTACTATGATCGGTCGCGTGAACTTTACTGCCTGTCAGCTTCCACAAAATCCAAGTATCGATCGTGCCTGCTAAAACAGTGCTTAAATCTACACCTTGCACCTCATTGAGTAACCATCTCAATTTCGTAGCAGAGAAATACGCATCAATCACTAAGCCCGTTTGATCGTAAATCTCTGCTGCCAATCCGCGATCGCGCAATTCATTGCAAAATGCAGCCGTCCGTCGATCTTGCCACACGATCGCTCGATGTAAAGGCTGACCTGTGTGTTTATCCCAAAGCAAACAGGTTTCGCGCTGAACCGTTAGACCGATCGCGGCAATGTCAGTAGGCTGAATCTGTGCAGTTTGAATTGCCGATCGTATTACCGATCGAGTTGCATTCCAGATCTCTTCGGCATCGTGTTCTAACCATCCTGGCTGAGGATAGTACTGCTGGAGTTCTTGATAAGCCTGTCCAGCGATGTTGCCAGCTTGGTCGAATACAAAGGCTCGGTTTCCAGTAGTGCCGAGGTCGAGGGCTAAAATGTACTGTTTCATGAATCGCGCTGAGGTCGTCTAGCCCTGACAATAGCGATAATTCTGGATTGTCGATCGTGACATTTTGTAGACACCAACAATACTTCTTGCATGAATCTTAGATGCCGACCGAATCGAATTCGGGGCTATCCAGACAAAGCGTGCCTGCCGCACACTCACAGCCATTTTTCTGGTCAGCCCCCGTCGGTGGGCTTCGTCTGTTTAGCCGCGAATTCCATTCGCCCAAGCATTCATTCTCAAATCCCTCTCAACTAAATAATGCCGCGAATCTCTTCCACGATGCCATCTCGCAGCAACACTTCAACATTCATCTTCTCAATCAAATTATCACCCGGCTCAATCCGGAACACACTGCCAATCTGCCCTTGCTGCACTTCCTGATCGAGTTCCAACATTTGAACCTGCTGAAGCTGCTGTAAACTCTGATTCTTTTGTTCGAGCAACTCACTTTTGCGCTGATTAAACTGCATCCGAATGTTTTCACTCTGCTGTAACGCTTCGGGACTCGAAGGTTGAAGCGTCTGCCGCTGAACCTCAGTTAACACTTGTTGCATCTGCATTTCAAGCTGCTGTAACTGATTGTCGGTTTGATTGAGCTGCGCCTGTAAGGTTTGCTGCGCCTCTTCTTTCCAGCGAGGGGTCACGATCGCCTTTACATTGACATTGCGCTGCAACAACAGATGAGACTTAGAGATTTCCATACGATGACTCAGAGTTAGAACTAGGGGAACCGGGGGCTAGGAGGAATGATAAACGCTTTAGCCCCCTTTGACACATCATTGCGAAAACATCTCGTCAATCATACCTTGGTAGCGTTCCATCACAACGTTACGCCGAATTTTCAAGGTTTGAGTCAGTAAGCCGTTTTCGATCGAGAACGGTTCCGCTAACAGCCTAAAATTACCAATTCGATCATCAGGACGGTAACCCGGACGCTCTTTGACCGATCGCACTAATTCTTTACGGAATAATTCCTGTACTGCTGGATCGTTCAGATCAACTCTCCCTCCTTTCCATTGCTCCAGCGCTTCCAGGTTTGGCACAATCAATGCACCTAACACTTTCTGATCTTGTCCGACCAGCATGATCTGATCAATATAAGGACTCCGCAAACACGCATCTTCGATCGGTTGCGGTTCAATATTTTCGCCGCTGGTTAGCACGATCGTATCTTTCGCGCGTCCCGTGATAATCAAATCGTTGTAGCGCGTCACCATGCCCAAATCCCCGGTGTCGAACCAGCCCTCTGGATCGATCGCTTTCGCCGTCGCTTCGGGATTTTTGTAGTAACCTTGCATAATTTGTGCGCCCCGCAGCAAAATTAGCCCCCGTTGCCCGATCGGTAAATCTTCGCGGGTTTCTGGCTCAACAATCCGGGTTTCTGTGCATGGGAGCGGCTCACCATCGGCTCCGCGAACATTGCGCCACGGACGGCGAACATGGGTAATCGGAGCCGTTTCCGTCAGTCCATAGCCGCCGAGAATGGTAATGCCCACAATCTCGAAGAAGTCTTCTAAATGTTCTGCGATCGAGCCACCACCACTGACGACGAACTTCAACTCACCGCCCGTTCCTTCTCGCACCTTTTGATAAACTAAGCGATCGCCCAGTTTGTGGATCGGATACAGAAGTGCCGCTTTCACCTTTGCGCTAAACTTCTCAGCGCTCGACGGATCGAGATTGTCTATGTTCAAATTCTGGGCGGTTCGTTGCGCCAGGATGTATTTCTGGCTTTGCTCTAAAAAGAACTTCACTAACTTTTGTTTCTTTGCAGGCTGATCGCGAAACTGCTTCTGAATGCCTTCGTAAATCGACTCCCACAAACGCGGAACACCGACCATATAGTGAGGTCGGTAGTCTTTTAGATCTTTTTTCACAAAGCGAATGTTTGTGTAGATCTGAGTACAACCGTTCGAGAAAATAAAGTATTCAAAGGTGCGCTCATAGCAGTGCCAAATTGGGAGAATGCTTAACACGCGCTCTCCTGGTTGCGTCAGCACGACCGCGTACGCACCATTCACTTCATATAGTAAGTTCCCGTGGCTCAGCATCACCCCTTTTGGCATTCCCGATGTTCCCGATGTGTACATCAGTGTCGCCAATGTGTTGCGGTCTTGCTGCACAGGCTGGAGTGAATGTGATTTGCCTAGCTCGATCACTTCAGAAAAGTTCAGTACCTTGTAAGTATCAGAAGTTGCAGACTCATCAGAAAGCAAAATCACGAACTGGAGCGGCACTTCTGACAGAATCGATCGCAGTTTTTTCAACAGTTCCGCATCTTGCAGCACGACTCCCACTGCGCCGCTGTGCTCCAAAATGTACCGTAACTCTAGCGGATCAGCCTGTGCGCCTCGTACGACATCTACTGCTCCCGATCGCATAATTCCCTGATCTGCAATCAGCCAGCGCGGACAGTTATCCGAAAATAGCGCAATTCGAGGCGGAACTTCGTCACTTGCATCCGTGCGAATCTCTAGCGCCTGAATTCCCGCTGCAAACGCCTGCATTTGTTCATAGAGTTGAGCGTAGGTCAGTTTAACCTCTGGAGTACTGTGCGGGTCGTGGACAGCCAACACATCCGCAAATCGCTTGGAGATGACCGACCAAAGTTCAGGAAGCGACTGCACATCGCGATAAGGGGCTTGATCAAACGGCACAGAGGGGTAAACACGGCTCATGAGCAAAACTCCTGCGGGATGAGTGAGCAATAATAACGATATTCCTTAATTCAAAGGTTAAACCACCGAGAGCAGACAGAATTCATTGTGTCTGATGAGCGTCCCGCTTGCTTAGAATTTCTTAAAGAGAATGATCAATGTTAGGCTGTGAATCGCAGCGTTTGGAGACAGAACTATGCCGAAAGCAGTTTGGAATGGAGTCGTTTTAGCCGAAAGCGATCGTACAGAAGTCGTCGAGGGAAACCAATACTTTCCGCCCGATGCCATCCACTCAGAATATTTTCAAGAGAGCAGCACTCATACAACTTGCCCCTGGAAGGGCGTCGCCAGCTATTACAACGTCGTTGTTGACGGGCAAACGAATAAAGATGCTGCTTGGTACTATCCCACGCCAAAAGATGCCGCGAAAAATATCACGGGCTACATTGCTTTCTGGAAAGGCGTGAAAGTCGAAGCTTAACTCACCAAATCTTCGCCATTTGAAGAACAAAGCCCGGTAATTCTGGTTCAGCACAAACCGAATCCGGGCTTTCTTTGATCTCAGGCGCATTACTCGGACGATAGACGTGTACTGTCCGATCGATGCAATCAATCAAAAATCCCAACATTGCGCCATTGTCGATGTACTCTTGCATCTTGAGTTGGAGGTCACTGAAGCGATCACTTGCAGAACGCAACTCAATCACAAAGTCAGGACAAATCGGCGCAAAAGAGCCTTTTTGCCGATCGTTGAGTGCATTCCAACGATCGGCACGAATCCACGAAGCATCAGGAGAGCGTGTTGCCCCATTTGGCAGAGTGAAGCCTGCACTGGAATCAAAACCAATTCCAGTTCCATCCTGCTCTGCCCAAACCCCGAACTGTAGCGCAAGGTTAAAGTTGCGGTTTCCAGTATCAGAGAAAGTGGGTGGCATGATGATCACTTCTCCAGTTGCAGTACGTTCAATCCGAAGCTCAGAATTTGCCTGACAGAACTCATAGAACTGTTCGATCGTCATCTGAGCTAGTGCGGGAAAGTGAACAGCTAAAGGAGAGTGTTCTGAGTGAACCAGCAGCGTTGTCATTGCACATCCTTGCAGCAATAGAACAAAGAATGCAGTCAATTAGCCTGCAACTTTGAAGCGGCTGGGGTTTTCTCCAACTTTCTCGTAGGTTCCTTTTCTCATACCATGTGCCATCATCAACGCAATGCGCTTGCGAGCTTCGGGCATATTCACACTCGGCAATGATCCATAGAGAATCTCGATCATTTCGTCGGTGGTAAAGGTGTCTTTCGGAGAGCCGCTCATCACTTTGTAAACTGCTTCAGCCGGGGTCATGCCTTTGAAGTCACGCTTCATGGTGGCATCAAACGGAACAGGCGGTTTGACATTCCGCTTCGGTTTCGGAGCATCTTCGCTCTTCTTGCCGCGCGCTTTCTTCTCAGGAGTGACTTTGGTTTCTTCAGCAGCTTTTGCTTTGCCGCGTCCTTTGCGTTGCTGTTTGGGTTTGGTTTCTGCGGTGTCTTCGACCTGTGGAAGTTCGATTTTGCTGCTTTTCCCATTGTCAGGTGGTGCGATTTCTCCACCCAGTAAACCATTAAGATACTCCAGCGTTTGATCAATCTCAGAGGTTGCAGAAGCAACGGCTGCTTTGATGATCGCATCACGATCGCTAGTTAGACGATCGCGCTCTTGCTCCAAGTTTTGTCTGACTGCTTTGTCCAAAATTGCGTAGGGCATTGTTAGAACCTCACTGTAAATGTTTCTGATTGTAGTGCCACTTGGATCAATCAGAACAATAAATTTGCGATTTTCTATGTTTATTTTGCAATTTTTTGGTTACATTCAGCCAGTGTTGATCAACTATAAGATCACATAATGCTTACTATCTCAATGTTTCAGCCATTTTTATAGTCAAACGGGCGATAGATAAAATTTGCCTGTAAGTCCAGCGGCGCGGGTTTCAGAGTTGGGGAGTACTGCGGTTTTACTTGCGAAATTTCACCAGTACTCCACTTTTTGTTGCGATTTGATCACTTTGCGATTTGATCACTCTGTCATTGGGTCACTTAGGTTCCCAGTCAAAGCTGATCAACTGGAGATGTTCTGGATGCGCTAACAGTTCTTTTGCCAGTAAATAGCCTGCGATCGTCCAAGTTTGATACCTACGTGCTTCTTTGCCGATCAATCGGGCATCAGGACCGTCATAGTATTCTGGGAACTGGTCTTCGAGCAATCGTCGTTCTGCAATGGCGATCGCATGATGCGCGAGTTCACCTCGATTCATTTTCTTGGCAGCAGCGGTGAGCATCCAGAGCAATACGGGCCAGCTTCCACCGTTGTGATATGACCAAGGACGATTTTTGGGGTCGGCTCCGGTCACAATTCGCCACTCAACATCTTCGAGTGCTGGATAACAAAGCTTCATCGGCATCTCTCCGACTAAATCGCTCCAGCGCAGTTCGATCAGGTTGAGAATCTTGTGAGATTGTCGTTCGGTGGCGAGTGCAGATACGATCGACATCAGGTTGCCCAAGGCGAAGAAGCGCACATCAAGCTGAGAAGGTCCTAAGTTCCCTGCCATGTATCCGCCTGCTTCTGGGAGCCATTTTGCCAATCGATAGAATGGAATCGAATCAGAATAGATATTGAACTGATTGAGCGCCTCTTCGCCGTATTCTTCGACGCGATAGCGGTAAATCACGTTTAAGCGCTCTGGATCGAGCCAATAATGCTCTCTGAGTTGTCGTCTGAGCGGAATGAGACGGCTGTGGATGCCCTGAATCATTTTTTGGTTGTCGTCATTGTCAACGAGCAACTCAAGGCTGGCGCGTAACGCTGCATAAAACAGTGATTGAATATCGAGCGGATGACCATACATTCCCATGCGTCGATCGATCATGCTGGCTCCATCGGGAACGAGTACCATCGGGTACATATCAAACCGAGTCACCAAACAAAGCTCAAGAATGAAGCGAATGCCTTCTTGAAAGTCCGATCGATAAGCAAAACTGGTGTCTCCAGTGGCAATTACATAAGCTCGCAACAGAATGATCCACCACAGTCCAGAATCCGCCGGGGCAACTCGACCGATCGCATGATCACCAAAGTCGGCTTTGAGATATTCTCCGCCTTCGTAGGGAATGACTTTGAAGCTTGCAGGCATCAAGCCGCGACTGGGTTTAGAAGAGTCGAACTGAGTCGTTTTCGGTTGAAGTCTTAAGGTTTCTTCTAGAAAATGGCGGACGATATCAGTTCTGCCGCGCATCAAAAATAAGAGTGCGGATGAAATAAAGTCTCGAACAAAACATTGGTCGTAGTTCAATGCAACGAGGTCGGTGTCGCAAGCTGCGATCGTGCCAATTTCTCGCCCTTGGTAAAACAGAACCGATCTTTCTAACAAGTCCCAGGCTTTCTCTTCGATGCTCAACGTTCAATCCTCAAGATCAACAAAGGTATATCCTAGAGCAATTCTTTTCTAGCCGAATGGGACTTTACGATCGATTCATCTATGTAAGTTGACGCTATCGACTTAAAGTTTTGACTTTCTCGATAGCGAGATTAGTATCCGGTAATGGCCCTCACATAAACTGCTTCACTTTGCCGTTGTGAACTGGAACCACAAAAGTCGTTTCACTTTTTTTGCGACTTACTGCATCCGGCAACGTCCCTCGATCGAACATTCTGATTGTTTCTGCCTTTCGGCGGTGATCACCGCTAAACTCGGTCTTCCAGTCAGCGCCAGTCGCCAATCTGCCCAAACTTCATACAGCTTGTCTGCAATCCAACCAAAAATCGGAATTTTCGTAATCGCATAGACCCATCCCATGCCAAGCACTTCGTAAACGCGCCGAAACACCTCAACGTTTTTAATCGTGCTGCCATCGGGCAATACAGCGTGAATCCGACCCATTGCGGTTTCGTAATCGATTCCACCATTCTCTTCAGGTGAATAGCTTTCATCTGCGATGTCTACGAATTTGACTAAACCACGATCGTTGTCCCGCTGCCGCAAGAAGTTCACTTCTCGCGTACAAAGCGGGCACTCACTGTCATAGAGCAGCTTAATTTTCCAGGTTGGGTGATCAGAAGACATCGTAGTTGAACCTATTTTCTTTAATTTTACAATCTGTAACCTTAAGGCGGATTATATCCAGAGAACTTTGGTTTTAAGCTTTGTGAGATGAATATCTAAAATTAATTTGGCGCGACATGACTCACTCTCGGTTTCCTAAGTCAGCGGTTCTGGCACTGTTGGCGATCGCAATGTTGTGGGGCTACAGTTGGACGCAGATGAAAATCGGAGTGCAGTATTCTTCTCCATTCACGTTTGCAGCCCTGAGAAATGTAGGTAGTGGCTTGGTGTTACTCAGTGCGCTAATGATACGAAGACAATCCGTTAGACCCAAAGCAGTGCCCCAAACTTTTCGATTAGGACTGCTGCAAACGACGGGCTTTAGTGGACTCGCAGCTTGGGCATTAGTCAGCGGAGGAGCCGGAAAAACATCGATATTAGTGTATACGATGCCGTTTTGGACGCTGTTATTGGCGTGGTATTTTTTGGGTGAACGAATCAAAGGCTTGCAGTGGATTGCGATCGCAGTTGCCTTTTCAGGTTTGCTACTGATTCTCGATCCGTTTCGATTGCACGGTTCATTATGGAGTGGACTGCTGGCAGTGCTCGCCGGACTGAGTTGGGCGGGTGGCTCGATCGTGGTGAAAAAGATGAATGCAAAACCAGTCGATCTGCTATCGCTGACCGCTTGGCAAACAGTATTTGGCGCGATGCCATTGATTGCGATCGCGCTGTTGTTACCCGCCTCACCGATTCAGTGGAATTCAACCTTTATCGGCGCATTGGCTTACAGTGTTTTACCGGGAAATGCAATCCCGATGCTGCTGTGGATGTATGTTTTGAGCCAGCTTCCGGCAGGACTATCGGGATTGGGAATGTTGATGACTCCGGTATTGGGTGTGACGTTTGCGGCGTTGCAGCTTGGAGAATACCCTCAATTACATGAAATGATTGGGATGGGTTGTGTGTTGGGAGCATTGGTGTTGACCTCGATCGCGAATCGGGGCTATCGCAAGGAGTAGCCCCGTTCCAGCTTCATTTCCCCCAAGTTGCAAAAAAGCCGATCGCTGCAATCGTCATCAGCGCTGTTGCCATCCAACCTAAGATCCGCAGCCGACGAGACAGCGTAAAGCGTCCCATTACGCGACGATTCGTTGTCATCAGCATCAGCATAACCATTACAGGTGGTGCAACCACTCCATTTGCAACCGCAGACCAAAATAAAGCATCGATCGAATTAATCGGACTCACTGCAATTCCCAATCCGATCAGGGTCGCCACCGTGAGAATCGCATAAAATCCTTTTGCTTCGAGCGGATTCTGATCCAATCCAGTTGGAAGCTTTAGGGATTCTCCCAGAGCATATGCGGCTGAACCTGCCAATACGGGAACGGCTAATAATCCTGTCCCGACAATTCCTAAACTGAAGAGAAGGGTAGCAAAATCTCCGGCGATCGGTTGCAAGGCTTGTGCGGCTTCAGCAGCACTCTGAATATTCGTCTTACCTTGTGCGTGCAGCGTTGCGCCAGCAGTCAAGATGATAAAGTACGCCACAATATTCGAGAACGCCATCCCAGTGTAGGTATCCCAGCGAATGCGAGCGAGTTGTTCAGAAGCTTGTTCCGGTGCTTGTTTGAGTGGTTCCTCTTCGGCATTAATTTCAACTTCTTCCACTTCTTGAGAGGCTTGCCAAAAGAAGAGATAAGGACTGATGGTGGTGCCTAAAATCGCAATCAGCGTGGTTAAATAGTTGGAGCTAAAAGAGATATTGGGTATTAGCGTTCCTTTTAGCGCTTCTGCCCAAGGCACTTTTACCGAAAACACTACCGCGACATAAGCAAATAACGTCAGCGTCAGCCATTTTAGAACTGATGCATAGCGAGAGTAAGGAACCGTGATTTGAAGTACCACCGACAAGAGCGCAAATCCGATCGCAAACAAAAAAGCAGGTGCGTGACTGACTAAATGCACCGCTTCACCCATCGCTCCAATGTCTGCTCCTAAATTAATCGTATTGGCAAAGACCATCAGAAAGGAGATAGCAATTGATATCCATTTTGGATAGTAGCGCCGTAAGTTTCCAGCAATGCCATGTCCTGTCACTCGACCGACTCGCGCACTGACATCTTAAATCCCACCCATAAAGGGATAAACAAACACCATCGTCCAAAGCATTCCAAATCCGAACTGTGCGCCCGCTTGAGAATAAGTGGCAACCCCACTTGGATCATTGTCAGAAGCTCCAGTGATTAATCCAGGACCCAATAGACGAAGAAATCTTTTGAACTGTGGCGTTTCTTGTTGCGAAGCTTGCATAGGGAATTACATATAGCGATCCTAAATGAGTTATGAAAATGCGCCGTACATAAAAACCTTTGAGAAATTGAAGGTTTGCCGATGG
>PSLO01000139.1:0-8755 GCA_040289665.1 Leptolyngbya sp. ERB_1_1
ATTTCTCAAAGGTTTTTATGTACGGCGCATTTTCATAACTCATTTAGGATCGCTATATGATCGTCACGGAATGAATGATGCAACCTCAGAAGAACGAGCCGATTTAGAAGCTTGGCTACAAGAAAGCAATCGATTGTTCCAAGGCAATTTGCTGGCTCAAAATGCTTTAGATGATCCTGCATTAACTCAGTTAGTTGGCTTCACACCCAGTTGCTTACAATCCTGGTTATCAATGGGATCTCAAGTTCCAGAATTGCTTCATCCAGATCTGAGAACAGCAATGGCGGACTATTCACCGGGAGCCGCGATCGCAGCCGCACTTGATCCGGATAAAATTGCAGGCAGACACCCACTCGATAAAGTTCAATACATTTGGATCAAAACGCAGTTTGAATCTCAAGTGCTAGGTTGGGCAGGCGATCGAGTTGATATGGCGAACTCAATGGAAGCGCGTCCACCATTCTTGGATCATCATTTGGTTGAATTTGCAGTAACGTTACCGCCGTTGATGCGCTTTCGGGGCAAACGCGATAAATATGTGTTGCGTGAAGCAATGAAAGGACTGTTACCGCAAGCATTGTACGATCGACAAAAGTTTGCGTTTATGGCTCCTCCGTCTCATACGGATGTAGAGAAACAGCAGGCATTGCGATCGCTCTGTGACATCTATCTCTCAAAACGCGCGATCGCCGAGGCTGGTTTACTCGATGCCGTGGCAGTCGATCAAGTGCTTCAGCGTCATGCTGATCGGAATACCCCCGCTTCTGCTCGAACTCAACTCGATGGCATTATCAATCATTTGTTGAGCGTGCAAATGCTGCATCAGCAATTTGTGGCGGCGGACATTCCGAAACTGGCGAAAGCGCGATCGCAGGATTTGAATTGGCGAACTCAACAACCCGTTTTATCTAGTGTGTGTTGATCGTTGTCGAAGTCAGCAGACGGTCTAATACTCCGCGACTTTCTTTAGGGATTTACCGCCGCCTTTCTGAGACAAAATATCCTGAGCAATCCGATGCCATTCGCTCCGAAGTCTTTGGTCGGCTTGACCTTGACTCAAGGGTTTGCCGCGTCGATCGGGATATTTACGATAGAATTCATTATTCACTTCAGCAATGAAATCATTGTAACTAATTCCAAGCTTTTGACATTCGGCTTCGTAATCGATCGCTTGTACCGTCTTCGGTTTCGGTAACACTTTATCGAAGCTTGGAACAGATTTCGCCACATATGGAAAAACCTGTGGTACAAGCCAAATTAGACTGACGATCGCGAGTAGCCAAAACAGCAGTTTCAGAACAAATTTGAAAATCCCAAATACAGTGAAGCGCACCATCCCAAACATCAGGCGAAACACTGCTTTTAACGCTTTGTAAGTTCCTTTGATGATGGCTAATGGTAGATCAAATGCAGCCTCAAACCAAGGACGCGGATATGATCCGGTTGTGGTAATTGTCGATCGACGATGCCGCTTGCCTGCGAGTGCAACAGTTCCGGGCTGAGTTGCCGATGAGGTTGGAAGTTGTGGCGGTGTTGAGGAAACGGTTACGATCGGAGAAACCATTGATAGCGCATCCAGCACTTCACGCGCGGAATGATAGCGATCGCTCGGTCGATTGCTCAACATTCGATCGAGCACTTGAGCAAACAACGTAGAAGCATTAGTGTATTGCTTCCATTGACAAGTGAGATCGCGCGGATTGAATAAAGATTGGGCTTCTCGACCTGTCAGCAGAACGACGATCGTGACTGCCAGCGCGTATAAATCGCTGCTCGGTTCTGCCTTACCTTTGTGAAGTTGTTCGATCGGTGCATATCCCGGTTTTCCGACCAAGGTTTGACCCGAATGAACGGCTTGAGTTGCAGCCGCTTTTACCACACCAAAATCAATCAAGACAGGCTTTTGATCCCACTCTCTTAAAATAATGTTATCGGGCGAAATATCGCGATGCACAATTCCCGATCGGTGAATGTATTCCAAAACGGGTAAAAGCTGTTGTAGTAGTTGAACGGCTTCTAACTCGCTGAAGGTGAGATTTTGAGTTCGTCGATCGTGGAGCAGTTCCTCATAGGTTTTGCCTTCCACATAGTCTTGCACTAAGAAAAACAGTTCGTGATTCTGCGTTTTCACCTGAAACAACTCGCGAAACTGCGGAATCTGAGGGTGGTGGAGTTGATGCAAAACTTTTGCTTCGCGCGTGAAAAGTTCTTCTGCTTTCTGAGCGTGTTTTGAGCCTTGCGATCGGGGATCAAACTCCTTGAGGACGCAGATTTCGTTAAACCGATTGGTGTCTTGTGCCAAATAGGTACGCCCAAATCCCCCTTGTCCTAAGACTCGGAGAATGCGGTAGCGATTTTGTACGATCGTGCCATCAGGAAGCGGTAAGCCCATAACGCAGTGGAGGTAATGACGCTGATCAACTGTATCACTGGATCTGAGATTGATCTGAATCACAGGGGCGGTTTTTTGATCGCCCAATTCTAGATTCAAGTCGGCTCGATATTATGCCTGATTTTCTTTCGATTTCTCAACGTTAGGTTTTTTTCGTTTGCGACTTCGAGCCAACCTTCGATCGCATAAGGGCTAGAATACGTTCACTGTTGATCGCTAAAATTCCGTGAACCGTCGAGAACTTCTAAAACTGTTGGGTCAGACATCAGGTGGCTTGATTGCAGCAAGCGTTTTGGGTAGCTGTCAAGCAAAAACGATGGATTTATTGTTCTCGATCGATCCAAATGCGCCGCTTCCTGATCACCTCATTACGTCGATCGATGAGTTTTACGTGCAGTCTTACGCGCTGGCATCTCAGGTCAACGCAGAAAAATGGCAGCTAAAAATTGCAGGTGAAGTCAATCAGCCGATGACGCTGACGATGCAAGATATCTTGAGTGCACCGCAGGAAGAGTTCTACTTAACGATGGAATGCATCGGCAATCCAGCAGGCGGGAACTTGATCGGAAACGCTCGCTGGACAGGAACCTCGCTTTTACCGTTTTTGAAACGAGCAGGCGTAAAATCGAACGCGATCGAGTTTGCGATGAAAGGCGCAGATTGGTACGAAACAACGCTACCTGTGTCAGAAGTGATGCGTCCAGAAGTGCGATTAGTGCATCGAATGAACGGCGAACCGCTGACCGCTGCTCATGGCTATCCGGTGCGAATTTTGATTCCTGGACATTTTGGGCAGAAACAACCGAAATGGATCGTCGGAATGGATGCGATCGCGAAACCCAAAACAGGCTTCTGGGAAAATCAAGGCTGGTCAAATACGGCTGAGATTCCGACCCATTCGCTGATGAAACAAGTGCAAGATTCGAGAGTGTGGAATAAGCGCAATCAAGTCACATTAGCGCGGAATAACTGGGAGAAAGGCGTTTTGTTAGCGGGGGTTGCGTTAGATCGATCAACTCCAATCCAATCAATCCAAATCAGCACCGATAATGGTTCAACTTGGCAGAAAGTAGAACAAAATCGTCCAGAATCGCCGCATGAATGGACATTGTGGCGCTATCTATGGAAGCCCGATCGAGCCGGAAAATATACATTGTTAGCGCGTGCAACTTCGGAGCGTCAGCAACAAGCGATCGAAGATCACAACGGCAAGGATGGTAGTTCTGGAATTTTGAGAATTCAAACAACACTAGAAGCCTAATCAAGCATTGCTTAAGAGTTCCTCCACAAACTGATAAAGCTCATCTTCCGATCGCGCTTCCAACTGCATTTCTTTCAGTCCAATCAATCCTTTTGCTAAGTCCGCTGCCCGATTTTTATAGTGATTGTGGGCGGCTAATAAGTCTGTGAATACTTCTTGCTCGATCTGAGTTCGACTCGCATCTTCCGCTAACGGCGACGCATATTCCACTGAATCCGCCTCATACTTCAGCAAGAAAATCAATGCCTGACTTAACTGTTGTAATTCTTGCTGAAGCTTCCGTGTATCTAAATCTAATCGATCGAAGCCCACTTGCCCTTCGATCCGCAGTTCTACCATTGGCTGAACTTCTGGAACAAGTTCACCAGATCCAATTGCTGCTTGAACAAGTGCGATCGCGCTTTGTTCAATCTCTTCTGTGCTTTCTTGTCCGCGTGCTTTCAGTTTCAATCGCACCCACGGGCGCTGATAATAGTCTTGCTTCAGTTGGGCATCAATTCCTTGATCACTCAGTTCAACTAGAAACACACCGCGATCGTAGTTTGCTTCTTCCACACTATTCGCTTCAGTTGATCCTGGATTAAAAATCCATCCTTGCTCAACATAGCTTTTATGAATATGTCCCAATGCTAAATAATCAACGCCTGCCTGTTTTAGCGGTAATAAATCGGTATAGCGCATTGCACCTTGATAGCGGGCGATTTGACCTTCTAGACCTTGGTGAAACAACATTACGGTATGCCCTGGACTCGCTGGAAGCTGCTGCATCGCTTCTGCCAATCGCTCGATCGCTCTCGGCGCAGACGCACCATACCACCGTGATCCCAATACTCTTACACCACAATCGAGATCAATATAACCGCCTGCCTCTCCATTCCACATTTCATAAACCACGTCCCCGGTTTCCGCACGATCGGGTTCGAGCAAAATTACTAAATCATCCTCAGCCAAGTACTTCAGCCAATTTGTAGCTGTGCCATACGGACGATTATCATGATTTCCTTCGATCGCAATCACTGGAATCTGAGCCGCTTTCAACAATTGAAAACACAGCTTTGCTTGATTGAGAATGTTCGGCTGAATAATGCGATGTTCAAACAAATCACCTGCAATGATCACAAAATCAACGTGAGCCTCGATCGCATATTTCTGCAACGCATCTTCAAACGCTAAGAAAAAATCCTTGGTGCGCTCTTTGCTGTCATATTTATCGAATCCCAAATGAATATCAGCAAGATGTAGAAATCGCGGCATAGCATTCACCACAAGCGGTAAGGACAAGTTTACTACCTAAATTTCGATCGTGCTTGCTTTAAAATATGCGATGCGATCGTGTCCCAGATACGGCATAATGAGAAGGTTTTCAACTTTTCAGCCCCTTTTTCAAGCGATATGCGTACCCAGTACTGTGGTCAACTTCGAGCAAGCAACATTGGTGAAACGGTCACTCTTTTTGGATGGGTCGATCGACGACGCGACCACGGGTACGTGATCTTTATCGATTTGCGCGATCGAGAAGGAATTGTGCAAGTCGTCAGCGATCCCGAACGCACTCCAAATTCTTACAAAGCAGCAGGCGATCTACGAAATGAATATGTAATCAAAATCGTCGGACGTGTCACCAAACGTCCAGATGAATCGCTTAACCCGAAGATTCCAACTGGCGAAATTGAGATCTACGCGGATGAAATCGAAATTCTCAATGCCGTTCGTAAGCAGCTACCGTTTCAAGTGTCTGCGGCTGAAACCGAATCGGTACGAGAAGATCTGCGGCTGAAATATCGCTATCTGGATCTCAGACGCGATCGCATGAGTCGGAACTTACAACTGCGGCATCAATTAATCAAAACGATGCGGCGATTTCTTGAAGACACAGAAGGCTTTGTCGAAGTCGAAACGCCGATTCTGACGCGATCGACTCCTGAAGGCGCACGCGATTATCTCGTTCCGTCACGAGTGAATGCGGGTGAGTGGTATGCCCTGCCGCAATCGCCTCAGTTATTTAAGCAATTGTTGATGGTATCGGGACTCGATCGCTATTATCAAATCGCTCGATGTTTCCGCGATGAAGATTTGCGTGCAGAACGCCAGCCCGAATTTACGCAGCTTGATATGGAAATGAGTTTCATGAGCCAGGAGGAAATTCTGGATCTGAATGAAAAGCTGGTCTGTCATATTCTCAAGACAATCAAAGGTGTGGAACTTCCCCGCCCGTTTCCTCGTTTAACGTATGCCGAAGCAATGGATCGCTATGGTAGCGACAAGCCAGATACTCGATTCGGTTTAGAGCTTGTGAATGTTTCTGATGTGGTACAAGACTCCGGATTCAAAGTCTTTTCTGATTCGGTGAAAAAAGGAGGACTCGTCAAAATCCTACCGATTCCCAACGGCAACGAGGCGATCTCGAATGTGCGGATCAAGCCCGGTGGCGATGTGTTCAAAGAAGCGTCTGAAGCGGGGGCGCGAGGACTGGCTTACATTCGCGTTCGAGAAGATGGCGAAATCGATACGATCGGAGCCATCAAAGACAATCTCACCGAAGCCCAAAAGCAAGAAATTCTCACGCGCACCAATGCCAAACCCGGACATTTGTTATTGTTCGCGGCGGGTGATGCAGCGACGGTGAATAAAACGCTCGATCGCTTACGTCAGTACATCGGCAACGAACTCGGAATGATCGATCCAGATAAGCTCAACTTGTTGTGGATTGTCGACTTTCCGATGTTTGAGTGGAATGCCGATGAAAAGCGATTAGAAGCGCTGCACCATCCCTTTACAGCACCGCATCCCGATGATATCGGAGATCTGAAAACTGCGCGTGCCCAAGCCTACGACTTAGCCTTTAATGGCTTTGAAGTCGGCGGCGGTAGTGTGCGGATTCACCAGCCTGACCTGCAAGCGAAAGTGTTTGAAACGATCGGCATTTCCGATGAGGAAGCCCAAAACAAATTCGGCTTCTTGCTGGAAGCGTTTGAATATGGCGCACCTCCTCACGGCGGAATTGCTTACGGACTCGATCGCTGGGTGATGCTGTTGTCCGGTGAAGAGTCGATCCGAGATGTGATTGCTTTTCCGAAAACGCAGCAAGCTCGCTGTTTGCTCACGAGCGCTCCGTCTAGCGTCGATGACAAACAGCTGAAAGAGTTACACGTCGCTTCAACTGTTAAACCGAAACCTGGTGCATCTTAGCTCGACTTTATCCATTTAAAGTTCAGTAAATTCCTACTGCCGTTTGAGTCCAGCTCAGCGCCTCAAACTTTCTTCCAAGTCTAGAGAAGCAGCGACATTCAAAAAGTCAAGGGGCAACTCCGAGATCGTGGCAGCCGCATGAGCAGGGGATGGCGACAAATAGATCAAATAGATAAAGTCGAGCTTAGCGATCGTTCATTACCGCTCTGCTTTCACAATGTATCGAGCGGCTGGCTCGCTTTCGGGTAGTGGTTGGACGTAGCCTCGATTCGCCATTGCTTGATACACGATCGCAGCAACCTCACCACGGGTTGCAGGTCGCTGCGGATGAAGCTGCCGAACATTGGGATGATTGACAACGATATTCGATCGTGTTGCTTCTTCAACTGAGCCAACCGCATACGCTGGAATGCGATTAGCATCCGTGTAGTACTGATTCAACTGAATTGAAGGTGGACGTTGCGCTTTCTGATCTGTGTTTGCTTTTGCAGCGGGAACTGCGTTTTGTGGGGTTGAAATTGCGGCAGCGGCTCGATTTACAGGGGTAATAAAGGGCTGTAGCAGCATTGTGCTAGCGATCGGTAACATAAAGCTGCGTCGCCGCTGTGGTGCGGATTGATTGCTAGTGGTTTGAGTGTTCAAGCTCTGGGTTGGCGCAGATTGATGCTTGCAGGTGCTTTCGTAGTCAAGTCTAAATTTCGTGCCAATGAAACTAATGCTTCAGTTTTCGTGACGGGTTGCTTAGGACGGAAATAGCCGCCTGGATAACCATTCATAAATCCCGCTTCATAAGCTTCTTTAATCGCAGGAGCCGCCCAATATCCTTGTGGAATATCGCGATAGTCACTACCACTGCCAATCTGGCGTTCTGCGGGTTGATTGAATGCGGCTCTTAAAATCGCAGCGAACTCATCTCGATCGACCGATTGATTTGGGCGAAAAGTTCCGTCTGGATAGCCTTTGATAATGTTGCGGTTGGCTAATCCTTCAATAAAAGGCTTTGCCCAGTAGTTCTGAGTATCCCGAAAATTTGAGTTTGCGCTTTGAGCGGTACTGGGTACAACGATCGAAGACAGAAGGGCAGCGGAACCTGCTGCGATGCCAACTGCAAATAAAGCAGTTTTTCGCGTGAAGTCATTGCTCTTCAAGTTCGACATATCACACCCTCTCGAATCGATGTTTATTCCTGCAACAGTGTATTATCCTAATTGCTCTCTTCCGTTATTTTGTCCATCGCATGATAGATACTACGCACTCCGATCGCGCTTTACTTCAACCGATGTCTAATTTATCTGACAATTTGAGCAAGCATCGATCGTAGTGCGATCGTCCAAGGATGCTCCGGATACTGCAAACAAAACAATCGATTACTACCAACTTGCGCCACTTCTTTCGACCACTCAAACACGCCTACAACCGGAACTCGATACGCTCGTTCGACTTGATCTTTCAAACTCTGGCTTTGCGCTCGCTCTACGACTTGATTCAGAATCACTCGAACTGAACCGCTCACCGCTCTCAAAGCCGTCATCGTGACTGCGATTCCTTGAAAGTCTTGCTGATCTGGGCGCATTACCAACAATACGAGATCGGCAAATGTCATCCAAGCGGTATCAATTCCTGGATAAGTATCTATTAGTAAATAATCGAGGTCGAAAGCTCGGATAAGCTGCTGACTTGCTAATTTGTGCCGCTCTGGATCAGGGCGTTCTTTCATCGTCTGAGTGAGTGCAGGTAGCGTTGCACTCGAAGGTACAACGAACAACCGACCTCGATCGCTTAAAAGATGAGTGGCATCGTAAACGAGTTCTGCGATCGGATAGTCGTTCAATAAATAGGAAGTCAGACACCCCCAGCAAAGCTGGTGGCTTGATGAGTGTGACCGCCCCAAGGGCGGATGTCCTTGCTAAGGG
>PSLO01000014.1:0-54965 GCA_040289665.1 Leptolyngbya sp. ERB_1_1
GACTACTGGGAGGCTTATCAGGCTGTCCTACCGAGTAAACGTCATTGTGCAGTTGGAAAAGAAACAGGTTTAACTAGCTACATAGAACGCTTCAACCATACCTTAAGGCAACGCGTGTCTCGCTTAGTGCGAAAGACCCTATCATTTTCCAAGAAACTGGCTAATCACATCAGTGCAATTTGGCATTTCATCCACTACTACAACGAACAGATTCGCCTGCAACTAGCAAACGGTTGAAAAGATGTCCTATTTTTACTTATCCTTTACTAAAAAAGACTACCACATTCTGCTGTACACCCGATAATGGGCAATCTATTCCATTTATGATTGCTTTACTCCAATGGATGCAAAATCTGTTAACTCAGCCTTATCACGAGGTCGAAGGCATCGCTTTTCAGGTTAAATCACTCTTGATTCAAAACAAAGAATTGATCACCGAAATTGAAATTCATGCGGCTCAGATTCCCGATTTATAAGTTAGTTTAGGTTGAGTTTTCTTTCGCTCACTCTTATAAATTTTCGTTTCATCTGTGTTTTGTGGCACATCATCTGGGAACCTTAACAAGGACAGTGATGTGTAAGACGGACTCCGGTGATGAGCCACGCTCAAGAGATTGAAGTAACGCTTTTCTTTCAGAAAGGGTTATATCTCAATAAGACAAAAGCCTACGAAGCAGCAATTTCGAGCTACGAAACTGCGCTAAATTTGAAACCCGATTATCCTGATGCTTGGTACAATCGAGGCAACTCGCTTTACCACTTAGGACGCTACGAACACGCGATCGAAAGCTATACTCAAGCGATCGAATACCAACCCGGTTTTCCCGAAGCTTGGAACAATCGAGGCAATGCTTTGGATGAATTGGGACGCTATGCCGAAGCAATTAAAAGCTACGATCAAGCGATCAAGTACCGCGCAGACTACCACTGGGCTTGGTACAACCGAGGCATCTCATTGCGAAACCTAGAGCGCTACGAAGAAGCTGTCAATAGCTACGATCGAGCGATCGAATTCAAACCAGACTATTACTGGGCTTGGTACAGTCGCGGTTTAGCTTTGCGAAAATTGGGACAGTTAGAACGAGTCGTCGCGAGTTACGATCGAGCGATCGAACTCAAACCCGATTTTGAAGAGTCCTGGACAAATCGCGGCAATGCGCTCTATCACATGGGCAACATTGATGCCGCAATCGAAAGCTATGATCGCGCACTTGCACTCCGACCCGATGCCGCAACTGTGTGGTACAACAAAGCCTGCTGTTATGCACTCCAAGGTAAAGCTGATCTCGCTTACGAGCATTTGCAAAAAGCAATCGAGCTTAGCCCAGACGAATACCGTGAAATTGCTCAAACCAATTCAGACTTTGCAGCGCTCCGACAAGAGGATCGGTTTTTATCCCTGTTGAGTGTCCGCATACCTCGCGAGACATGATCACCTGTTATGATTTCCAGAGTGCAGAAAGCGCGATCGCTGGTTCTAAATCGGCGATCGCGCTTTTAAGATCTATAGTTCAGCGGTTACAAGTGCTTCTTGAATGATCAGCACCGAGCAATGAGCATGGTGCACCACATAATTGCTAACACTACCGAGCAAGAATTCGCTAATGCCTGATCGACCCCTGCGCCCCAGCATGATTAAATCTGCATTCCAGGTTCGCGCGATCGTACAAATGATATCGCCCGGATCGCCAATATGCTGAGTAAATTCGCATCGAACTCCAGCAGCCGTAGCAGTTGCATCTCTCGCTCGCAGCATATCTAAGCCTGCCGCTTCAGCTTGCGAAAACAACTGAGCCGACGAGCGAATCAAGGCTTCGTGCTGCATTGGATAAAGGCTGTCAGGCATTGGATACAACGGAGTCGGTATCCCTTCATCGATCGGGCTAATAACGTGCAGCAACATCATTTGCGCTTTAGTTGCTCTTGCAAGTTCGACCGTCTTTTCAAACACATTTTGGCTTGCTTCAGAATGATCAAGCGCAACTAAAATTCTTTGAAACATACCGATTCTCCTAATAGTTCAATCGAATGCTTATTACTAATTTAAAGAGGAATTTATTAAGCTTCTACTCATAGTATAAAGCCACACTTTATTGTCATAAGCTTAATTTTTTGCTTCTTAACACTTTGTTTTGAGTTTAGAAATCTGGCAGCATCAAAGACAGTAATCTAAGCTCGACTTTATCCATTTGTCGCCATCCCCTGCTCAAGCAGCTGCCACGATCTCGGAGTTGCCCTTTGACTTTTTGAATGTCGCTGCTTCTCTAGACCAGGAAGAAAGTTTGAGGCTCTGAGCCAGACTCAAACGGCAGTAGGAATTCACTGAACTTTAAGTGGATAAAGTCGAGCTAAACCAAAGGCTTAATTTAAATTTCAAAATTTTGCTTACAAAATCAATTTTGCAGGATTTTGCGATTACACTATTACTTCTCAAGGAAAACATTTAGGAAGGAAAAGCAATGAGTAGTACCCCACTTCATTCGACCCGAATTGATCTTCCGGCAAATGTACGATCGAAGATTATCGATACCCTAAATCAAACGCTTGCTTCGACTTTGGATCTCAAAACCCAAGTCAAACAAGCACATTGGAACGTGAAGGGCATGGATTTTTATCAGCTTCACGAGTTATTTGATGAACTGGCATCGGAGTTGGAAGAGTACATCGATTTGTTTGCTGAACGCATCACGGCATTGGGCGGAACAGCATTAGGAACAGCGAGAATTGCAGCGACAGTGTCAGAGATTCCTGAATATCCGATCGACATTTTTGACGGTAAATCTCATGTAACCGCGTTGGCAGATCGCTATGCTCCTTATGCAAAACTGCTGCGAGATGGAATCGCTGAAACAGATGATCTTGGTGATGCAGATACGGCTGATTTGTATACAGAAGTGTCTAGAGGAATCGATAAACGGCTTTGGTTTTTAGAAGCGCATTTGCAAGCGGATACGACCCCTGTTTCCAGCGTTTCCAGCAACGGTGCATCCCCGGAAACGAAGACGACAAACGGCAAGAAAGCGAAATCGAAGAAGTAATAAAAAAAGGTGGTGCAGTCTTATCTACACCACCCGCTAACCTTCACCTACAGACTTGAATTGCGCCTACGCTGGGAGCATCTCTCGAAGTTCTGCTTCTAGAACGCGTAGTAGCTTTTCATCACCGCGCTCTTTTGCTGCCTGCATTCGACGAGTGACATTACGATGGATCGTCACCCGATGGGCATCGGCAACCGAGTGCGATCGACGAACAATGCCAGAGCGCCGAGATTTTTCAGGCATTTTTGGTCGAGCAATTTCTGATAAATCCGCCCGTGGAATACTCATCTGAGCGATCGTCTCACATGTCCAACTTTTGGGAGAACGTCGATCGCGAAGCGCGGTGCAAGCATTGAACATTTCAGCTTCAGTCACTTCTAAGCTAGGAGAAGCATAATTGTAGGATTGAGAAAAACGGGAGTGACGCATAAGAAACCTTAGAGCCTAATTGCCTTGGTTCAGTCTCGGCAGATGATCGAATCTGATTATATTTTGTATCTTATGCGACAGTTTAAAAATAGAAAATGCGCCTTAAGGAATATTTAGAAACTCTATTCTTGAGCTTCTGTTAAGTGGGCGCAGACATCTCCAGAGTCCCATTGAAGCTCAGCCATGAGGAGTGTGCTGATACCTGTAATCAATCCCGTCGTTAGGAATTGCCAAGCGCTAACGTAGGGCAAAACTGCAAGTCCAGCAATATTGAGCAATCCAATAAAAGCGAAGGCACGCGATCGCATTTTCGCGCCTGTGTACAGATATCCAATTCCATCTAATACAAGCCACAGCGGGCAAAGATGTAATAATATCTGTCCCCAACCAAGAAAGACACTCAGATCAGTCAATACAACTCCAAACAGCATCAAAAATACCCAAACATCGATCACATCACTCAGCGGTTTAATCACGCGCCAGTGATGAGAGAGTTTGAGCATTGCAATCGTACCGATGAAAGTCAGCCCCGTCCACAGGATTGCCTGAAGTCGCCAATCGAGTATACAAAACTGTGCGATCGAGAAAATGAGCGTGGAAATCAATCCCCAGATCAAACAAGCTTGATCAATCCGAGTGTAGAACGTAGATAAGACCGTTTTGTCGCCGAGTTGCCAGTGAACGCGCCACAAACCCGGCAAATCTTCGACCTCAAATGCCGATCGCTTTCTTCTCAATAATGGCGAAGTTAAACTGAACCACTCCGGTTCAAGTAGAATTTTCCAAGTCATTTCTTAACAAAAGTTATTATTGTTCTAAGGATACTCTGATTCACGCGATAGAGATCACTCTCTGATGCGAGAAGTAAAAAATTGGTTTTAGCTAAATAGAAGATTTAAACAAAGGAGTCAGTTATCGATCAATTTATGAAATGATTCTAGGCAATACTGTAACAATAGTTTCAGTTTCGAGTAGTTAATACTTTGGAGCTAACTCTTGCAACGCTAGAGACAATTAAAAACATACTTTGAGTCATAGAAGTAGGATACATATGAAAAAAGTAATTAGTAACAAGCAATTCCTACTTATTACTAATTACTTTACTTCTATGCTTTTAATTCAAACTATCCGTTCACTACATTACCGCCATTCGGATGCAGGATCTGACCCGTCATGTAGCTCGAATCATCCGATGCCAAAAACACATAGCTCGGTGCAACCTCTTCTGGTTGTCCTGCACGCTGCATCGGGACTTGCTGACCAAACGACTCAACCTTGTCGGGCGGGAACGTAGACGGAATCAACGGAGTCCAAATCGGTCCTGGTGCAACTCCATTCACACGAATGCCTTTTTCAACTAATGCCTGTGACAACGATCGAGTAAATGCCACGATCGCGCCCTTAGTCGAAGAATAATCCAACAGCGATGGATTGCCTTGATATGCTGTCACAGAAGTCGTATTGATGATTGCACTACCCGCCTTCAAATGCGGCAGGGCTGCTTTGGTCATGAAGAACATACTGAAAATATTCGTGCGGAAGGTGCGCTCTAGCTGCTCTGCACTGATATTTTCAATACTTTCTTGCGGATGCTGTTCCGCCGCATTGTTCACCAAAATATCGAGATGACCAAAGTCGTCGATCGCTTTTTGCACAACTTGCTTACAGACCACTTCTTCACCGATATCACCTGGAAGTGCAATACAGCGACGACCTTCTTTTTCAACTAGGCGAACCGTTTCTTGAGCATCCTCATGCTCGTCTAGGTAGGAAATTGCTACATCTGCGCCTTCTTTAGCAAAAAAGATAGCAACAGCGCGACCAATTCCACTATCTCCACCTGTAATCAGCGCGACTTTATTGATCAGCTTGTCGCTGCCTTTGTATTTAGAATCCTGGCTCCGAGGTAGCGGATTCATTTGTGACTCTACACCGGGTTGCTGGTCTTGCTGCTGGGGCGGCTGTAACTTTTGCTTTTCTGAAGCTTGTGCCATCGTTTCGCTCCTTTGTGGTTGAACATCGACGGTTTAGGCGATCGCACCAGATGGATTGCGATCGCTCAGAGGAACCCCTACCGCCAAACTTGGTTTCCGTCCTCGTCGAGTCGAGCAGCACGAATCATGTCAGAGATTTCTTCTGCATCTTTAACGTGGTGCAGCGCTTTCTTTTCGCCTTCGGGTGTGTCGAACACAAAGTAGGTCGGAACGGTGATATGGTCGCCTGCGATATCCGGTGCATCAACAGCAACTTGTTTTGCGTTTTCTTCGAGCGACTTTGACTCATCGATACGATCGCCAGGATTTGCCGTCAAACCACCTTTTTCAAGCTCTTTTAAATGCTCTAATTTTTGCTTAGGATCGACTTCTTGCGGAACCATCGGCTGATTGATTCCAGCATTATTTTCAGCAGGTTTTGAATCGTTATTCATAAAGTAAAAAATTGAACTCTTTCTGATGCAATGTTAAAAAAAAGAGGCAATTGTTGCCTCTTTCAAACGTATGAGTTAGTTAATCAGCCAAAAGCGTGAAGTTATGCGTTCTAAATCTTCCATTTAGTTCGCAAAAATGGTTTAGGGTCGTCCGTTTGGTCCAACACCGATCACAGCAACTTTGTGTCGATAAATCAACTCAGCCCCATACCATCCGGTAATTCCTAAAATTGACGCAACAAATAGGGAAAGAATAATTCCAGTCGGTAAAATTGCCCCTACTTGATTATTCCAACGTAACCATAGATTCACACCGGATAATGATAATGCTGCGATATTTCCGACCATATGTGCCCAGCCTGCACTATGTTCTCGCACTCGACCAATTCTGAGGAAGTCACTCATGCCCGTTGCCGCAGCAACTAAGCCTGTTACTAAACCCCCAATTAAGAGCCAGAAAGAAGCGCGTGCCCAGAATGCATCTTGGGTTAGCCAATAAGCAGCATCGGTTGCAAGTGCACCAGTGAGAAACGCGATCGGAAAAGTTACAATCAGCGGGTGCAATGGATGTTTTGCAATGTGAACAGTACTGGGAACGCCACTATCGCGCAGTTCTGCTTCATCCGATTCAACTAAGAGCGGAATATTTGGAGTGGTTCTAGACATAGTGTTCTCCTGATAGAGTAATCTAGCTTTTACGATGACGGAAACTGATTAACGATCGCTTCTGACTCAAGAATTAATTTTTCTTTCAGCGCAGCCAATCGTTTTAACTGAAGCGTCATATCACCCAACTCGAAATTTCGCAGATCGAGCAGCTCTCGCGCTTGGTTTAGCATAGCTTCAGTAAACTCTGATGAAAGTTCTTGATTGTCTGCATACTCAACCTCTTCAAGAACCACTTGCTGTCCAGATGAACTAATTTTTGGAACAGCGGTAAAAGCAACCGTTTTGCGTTCTTGTGAGTTCTGTAAAACAACTTCTGTACTAAGCTGAACTTTGTCAGCGCCAGGCAGTCCAAAGTTGATTTTCTGCATATCAACTGTTGCAGTTTCACCGTTAACCTGAACTTGCAAATCCTGCATTTTGCCCTGCACAAAATCAGAACTAAATGCACGATTAATATCAGCTTCCGTTAAGGTCACGATCGCTTCTGCTTCGGTTGGATGCGTTAACTCAATTTTTCCAAAGGCAAGACTCATCGGATTAATTGCCACCGAGCTTGTATTTAGCTCCATGTGCTCGATGCGAAGATCCTGCTTCATCACCATGCCTTCGCTCGCGATTGCGACAGAATTCAGTGACCCAGTCACTACCTTCAGCGGATCAATATCGATTTCAACGTTTAAGTTTTCAACTTCGTCAAGCTGACTTTTTATTCCCAGTTCTGCGACCTTGCTAATGGCTTGATCATCTAAATCCGGCATCGTTCGCTCCTGCGCCATTCTAATCAGCGTTACTCTAGAACATCCAAACGAGGCTCTAAATCTACACGTTGGCAGCGCAGCGCAGCGATCGTACTCTGTCTAGAGAGGGGCGGCTACTCGGATTGGGAGTTCGACAGTGAACGTTGATCCGAGTCCAAGTTTACTCTGCACTGTGATTTCACCGCCCATCAGTTCAGTGAGCGCTTTGGTGATGGCAAGTCCTAGTCCTGTACCGCCATGCTGCCGCGTCGAAGTTTGATTAACTTGTCGAAATTCTTGAAAGATTGAATCCAAATCGGCATCATCAATACCAATTCCAGTGTCTTGAACAACGATCGCAATTCTGCCAAATTTTCCTGGTTTGACCTGTACGCAAACTGACCCTGCATCGGTGAATTTAATCGCGTTAGAAATAAGATTGACTAAAATTTGTTTGACTCTGGCGCGATCGTTCATCACCATTGAATTTGTGGTGGAACAGTGAGTATGAAGGCTTAATTTTTTTTGCTCAGAAAGCGATCGCATTTCTTCGACCGTCAACACAACTAATTCATTTAGGTCGAACACATCTAGCTGAAGTTCAATTCGTTTTGTTCGTAGGTTAGAAAAATCTAGAATATCTTCAATTAAACTTAGCAAGTGCCGCCCATTTTCAAAAATTCGCTCAATTAGTTTCGATTGATGAGGCGGAAATTGTCGATGAAATTGACGCAGCAACAGATCTGAGAATCCGAGAATTGCGGTCAGAGGGGTTCGCAATTCGTGAGACATCATAGCAATAAATTGTTCTTTTAAGCGAGCAGATTCGATCAGTTCTAAATTATGGCGCTGAATTTTTCTTAATTGTTCTTCAACTTGCTTCCGATTTGTAATGTCTCTCAGCAGCCAACGGAGCGCGATCGTTTCTTCGCTTTCTGTTTTCACAGCAACAGCCGTTAACGCTGCCTCAAACCGTGTTCCATCGTTGCCAATGAACGGAATTTCCCATTCGCGTACCTGGTCGATCGATTGCAGTTGGAGTAAGAGCGATTGAAAAACATTGCAGTGCTCTTCTGCAACAAAATTGATCAAACTCTTACCAACGATATATTTCTTCTCGACTTTTAGGAGTTCGACTGCGACACGATTTGCTTCTTGAATTCTGCCATGTTGATCAGTAATTAAATATCCATCTGGAGCGAATTCAAACAGTTCTCGATAGCGCCGTTGTTCGATTTCGAGCGCTTGTCTTGCCTCATAAAGCTGTTGATTTTGCTCACACACTTCCTCCTCAATTACTTTTAATTCGTTTAGAGCTTTTGCCAAAGCAGATAAGTGCTCCGAAAACGACGCATCCGGTGAAGGTGAAAGCGCTGTATCAACGGTTTGATAGAGTTGGTTGACTTGCTGATCGACGGTTTCTAACTGTTTAATTAGCTTTTGTCGATCGCGAATATTTTCTGATTCATTCATAACTCTACGATCGGATTCTGTAAAAAAAATTACTCAAGTTTTTTATTTATAGATGGGGAATCTGATATTTCAAATTCGAGTATAGCTGGAATGTAATTGTCACTCAGCTTACGACATTGAATAAGCGTTAGGTGAATTTAGGTTAGATCCCTTAGATTGCATGATTGCAGACTCTTGAGATTCTGGACTCTGTCGAGAGGACTGATTTAACAGGAATTTTTAACAAAATGCGTTAGATTGACAAAAAGTGTTCGCTCATCTTCCATGCCGCTTCAAAATCACCAATGGTTTCTGCCCGCTCCTTACGTCGAACCAGAACTGTTTGAAATCTATCGATCGACGCATCAGTTTTACCAAGAAGTGCAGTCGCGCGAGGCTCACGATCGCTATTGTGAGTGGTATGCTGAGGTTTCAGAGCAAAATCGCCGCGAACTTGAAAAAATGCGCGGCGATGTCAATGTATTGGGTTGGTTCCGACGAAAGGCTTAGATTGGTTCGAGTTCAAACTCTTGAAGATGAGCGCGAAACTTTCCTTCAAATTTGACTAGAAACGGGAAATTTGCACTCACCGGGCGACCCTGCCATTCTTTTATGATCGCAATAATTTCGCCTTCTTGACCTTTAATATCAAACGCCTCGTTACGGTGCTCCGGATGGTGATACACCACGACTGATTCTTTCACCCGAACACGATCGCCGATTTTCATAACCTTGAGTGTTCCTCTCTCCGCAAGATTCACCACAGCACGCCCTGAACGAACGATGGACAACCTTTTAATCTTTGCATAATGCGTGTCGATCGCTCTATCGTTTGAGCAAATCGTTAGGAATGCGTTGACGCAATGATTCGATCGTCGGCTGAATTCGTCCTGCTTCGGTCTTGATTCGTTGCTGCATTCCTATTGGATCACGGTAGTACCAAGCCCCTAACGCTGCCCCGCTGCCGAATAACAAGACCAACAGCGTTTTCAGCCAAATCCGATTCTTACGTTTCGGTCTCACCACTTCAGTCGGCGGAATGATAATCGGTTCGAGCAGATCCGGTTCGTCTGAATGATTTAGCGAGAGCGAAATTGGCAACCGCAATTCCGGCAAAACGGGTGAAATTTGGCAGTGCGTCAGAACGATCGAAGCATTATCGTGACCGTTGCGCTGATTCGCAAAGTCGAGCCAAGATTTTACGGCTGATTCGATCGAGAATTTATCCTGTAAAATCAGTTCCGCATAGTCCGACCAAGATTGCTCAACAAATCCGTTATCGCTCATACCATCCGAACACAGCACCAGCATTCCATCTTCTTCGAGAATGAAGCGCCGCACACTCGGATGTAAATGATGTCCTTCGCGCGTTCCCATTGCCTGTGTGAGTGCGCCAGAATCCGGACGTTTTAGCGCTTCTCGATACAACGATCGACCCATGCGAACTTCCCGCACTGCCACATCATCATCCACGGTTAACTGATGACAGTATTCTGGCGTGATCCAATAAGCGCGACTATCTCCAACATTGACGATATAAACTTCGTGAGCATTATTCGCGATCGACCCACCCGGTAACGTCACCCGCTGCGGAATTTGTAACGCCATGACGAGCGTGGTTCCCATGCGACGACGCGCCATGCGATTCTGCTCATCATTCTTCGCAGCGATTAAATTATTCACCACTCGAACGATCGCTGCGAGTTGATCACAAATTAAATCCGGTGGTAGCGGTTCGGGTTGTCCTGCAATCTCCGACAGCAGCGCCTTCACTTGTAATTGAATCGACTGCACAGCTAACTGACTTGCCACTTCACCGCCATCATGTCCTCCAATACCATCACAAACGATCGTTAATCGCGCCGACAAATCATCGAAGGTTTGAGTTTTGGAAGTCAGCGGGTAACAGGTATCTTCATTATGCGATCGACGTTTTCCCACATCGGTCGCCCCGTACACTTGAGTTCTGAGGGGCAATTGGGCAGCCTGTTCTAATAAAAGCTGATTTAGCCGAGTTGAAATCTCACGGAAGCTCACATCTGAAGCTTGCATCAAAGCGCAAAGGGCTTGTAGCGGTTCCGCGATCGCAGGTTTCGCATCCGACAGTAAAACGAGCCAACTCTGTGCCAGATTTGCCAAACTCGGCTGAGTAAACGAGTCTTGTGCTTGTCCTTCATCCAAAACCAACTCTTTTAGCCGAATCCGCCAGCCTTCGAGCCGAATATACTCCGGTGATAATAAACTCGATGCCACTCCCAACTCAGAGAACGGTGTCCACAATTCCAAAATCTGCCACAGCCAATAGAGTTGGCGTGTTGCACTGCCTTGATACCAAGCTTGGGCGATCGACGGCTGCAATTCTCCCGCTTCAGTAATTGGCACATTCTCTAGCAATAGAATCTCGCCGCCGCCATCGCGACACACTCCATACACTTCTGGAAGATGCAATCGATAGGGATATAACAGCAAATAATTCTGTGCCAATTCCGACGAGGCTAGAGGCACTTGTGGATCGTTCTCCGGTTGCGTATCGAGCCAAATTTGCGGAGTTTTGACTTGATAACGCGATGCGATCGTCGTTCCAGGTTTTTTGCGTTGTGCGGTCGTTCCCACTGCCCAAAGATAATGAAATCCTTGAGGTTGATAGCGGCTCATCATCATCGTGGAGGAGCGAGTAGAGAGTTTGCCGGAGGAATTCATAGTTGAGAAGCTAGGATGAAGGAGCAAATCGCACGCATCTTAACGCCAACTGTGCCGAAAAGATCAACACATTGCCGGAATGTTGCATTCACAGTTTGAAGTTTGTATTAAAGCATGACTTTTTATCACGCGATCGCTGCACTTTTCTCTATCGATGCGAGAATTCATTACTCTTCAAACTCCAGGAAGTTATGACTGCCACGATGGTTTGGTTAATCGTTGGCGCAGGACTGTGTTTTGTCGAATTCGTTCTGCCCACTGCATTTATCGCCTTTGTTTTAGGACTGAGTGCATTACTGGTTGCGATCGTGGCTCACCTATTGCCGCTTGGGGTGCAAGTGGGACTGTGGGTAATTTTGTCGATCGTGCTGGTGTTGTTTTCTCGGCGTTTTGTCAATCGTCGAGCCGCGCTCAAACTCGATGCCACCGAAGCCGAAACCCTAACGGAAATTCGTCCTGGCGAACTAGGGCGCGTTTCTTATGAGGGAAACTCTTGGGCAGCGCGGTGTGAAAGCTCGAACATTGCCATCCCTGCTGGTCAGCGTGTTTATGTCGTCGGTCGTAAGGGAACTACTTTGATTGTGATGCCAGAAGAATTTTAAGGAGAGGTTGTTATGTGGGGTTGGTTTATTGCTTTGGTGGTCGGTGGTGGAGCCGTTTCGAGTGTCAAAATTATTCAGCAAGGAAACGAAGCGCTGGTTGAACGGTTAGGAAGTTACGATCGCAAACTTTCCCCTGGTTTGAATTTTGTGATTCCGGGACTCGATCGCGTTGCCTTTCAAGAAACGATTCGCGAAAAAGTTCTTGATATTCCGCCGCAAGGTTGTATCACTCGCGATAACGTCTCAATCACGGTGGATGCTGTGGTGTACTGGCGGATTATGGATATGGAGAAAGCCTATTACAAAGTGCAAAATCTCCAATCCGCAATGGTGAACCTGGTTCTGACCCAAATTCGGGCAGAAATGGGACAGTTGGAACTCGATGAGACCTTTACGGCGCGCTCGAAAATCAACGAAATTCTGCTGCAAGAACTCGACACCGCTACTGATCCGTGGGGCGTGAAAGTCACTCGTGTCGAACTGCGCGACATCATCCCCTCGAAAGCGGTTCAAGAATCAATGGAACTGCAAATGTCCGCAGAACGCCGTAAACGTGCTGCGATCCTGACTTCAGAAGGGGAACGAGAATCGGCGGTTAACTCTGCACGCGGTAAAGCAGAAGCCCAAGTTCTCGATGCGGAAGCCCGTCAGAAAGCGACGATTCTTGCAGCCGAAGCCGACCAGAAGACGATCGTCCTAAAAGCCCAAGCGGAACGTCAGCAAGCCGTGCTCAAAGCGCAAGCTACCGCAGAAGCAATCCAGATTGTGACGCAAGCGCTCAAAGCTGATCCGCGTGCAGCCGAAGCGGGTAAAGTTCTGTTGGCGATGAGCTACCTAGATATGGGTACGACGGTCGGTAAGAGCGATAGTAGCAAAGTGATGTTTATGGACCCGCGCAGTATTCCAGCAACGTTGCAGGGGATGTTATCGATGGTGGATGAAAACGGCAAAGGTTAATTCGATCGCTTAAACTCCCATAACCAACAATGCCAGCCGTTTGAGCAACGACTGGCATTTTGAATTTGTATTCATTCCAAGCAAACTACTGCACTTCCTGAGCGGCATTGAAGTACTGCATCTGGATCGCTCTTTTCACGATCGGCGCTAATTTCTCACGCCAATATCGGATATCTGGAAACTCAGCCGCAATTTTCAGAATGTCTTTCCAGTGGCTCTGTTCTTCTGCTTGCAGAGCGGTGTTATATTTGCTGCTTGCCTGATTCCAGGTGTGTGGCATCATTTTGAGCGCAGTTTGAGCTTGAGAATAGGCAGCACTGTCCGCTGAAACTGACTTTGCGAGTGCAATCGCGCCTGTTAAATTTCCTGACTGAAACTGAGATACCGCCTCCCGATAAAGTCGGCTCCCCGGATCATCGGGCAGTTTTGCTAAAACCGGATCGCTAATCTGCTTACGAATCAACGTTGCTTTAGGGGGATCACTATCGCAACTTTTGCGCGTCAGATTTTCATAAACCCAACCAACCGCAGGTGAGCTAATTTTCAGCCAACCGTCCTGCTGAGCCACAACGGTGAGAATTTCACCATTATTCAAAGATGCAACAATATTGCCCGATCGCTCAACAGGTGTCTCTCGCACATTCAAAGGGGGTTTATCATCAAACACCACCGTTTTACAACTCGAAACTTGTATCGGTTGAGCGGATTCTGCGCGTTTGACCATCGATCGAGGATAGGTCACCGCATATACCGTTCCAGCAAGGGTGACGGCTGCGGTGAGACACGCCCCAACCATTAGAGGAGATTTGAAAATCGTTTTCACGTTAACCGACATGGTGATGCCTCACGCTGATCCAGTTCAGGGCTAATTTGGGCTTGAGAATGACCGAAAGCTTCAAAATTCTGCTGCCGTCTTAACTTCTTGTAGATTGCCTCAACATTCCCTCAAATGAGTTCAGAACTCCCAACAGTAGCGTCTGATGATTCGCTTCAAATTCTTCGTGTTCTCACACTTGACAATTTTTTATCGCAATCACTCATTGAAAAAAGACCCAATCAGGCAAGTCTTGACCTGTGCTTAATAAGTTGCAACATTCTGGTACACTTCTGGATGGTCAAGTAATGAAAGCGGTAATGGAAATCGGTCAAAAAGTTCGCGTTCGTCGATTGCGCGATCGTGTGCCTCAAGAGGTGATTAAAAAGCTCGGTGCGGTTGGCGTTGTGCGACAATTCAAAGTCGTCGATGGTCAAGGAGTTGGGTTGCTGGTTCAGTTTGATGATCAATATTCGACTTGGTTTTTTGAGGACGAACTAGAGCAATACGACTAATTGATCTCCGAATTGATCGGATGAAGCGTTCAAGCAGTCGATACCATAAGGGAGTTGGGAGTCGGGCATCGGGATTTGCATTCTCGCTGATCGAATTCCAACTCCTTCAACGATCGGATATGGGATATGGCTTTTATATTGACGTTTTTGGGTAAGGGCGGGACTGGACGCACGACGATCGCAATCGCTGCGGCGAAAAAACTTGCGAACCAGGGAAAGCGCGTTTTACTCGTCGGGCAAGATTCGAGTCCGGCGTTTGGGTTGGCGCTTGGAACGACGATCGGGATTGATCCACAAGAAATTGCGCCCAATTTGAGCGCGGTTCAGCTTCAGACGACAACGCTATTAGAGCGCAGTTGGGATCAAGTCAAACAGCTTGAAGCGCAGTATCTGCGAACTCCATTTTTCAAAAATGTGTTTGGTCAAGAACTGGGAATTTTTCCAGGATTGGATCAACTGTTGGCGTTGAATGCACTGCGGGAGTTCAATCAGAGTAATCGTTATGATGCGATCGTTTACGATGGCACAGGCGATCAAAACACGCTGCGCTTAATTGGAACGGCTGAAATCACAAGCTGGTATATCCGCCGATTCCGCCAAGTGTTTACCGATTCAGATTTAGGCAGAACGTTATCGCCGTTTATTCAGCCTGTCGCCAGCGCAATTTTTACAAACGTGAACTTTGCGGGCGATAACTTTGCTCAACCAACTGGACAGGTAAATGACTTGTTAGAGCAAGGCAAGCAAGCAGTCAACGATCCAAAACGGATGGCAGCTTATTTGGTCACAACCGAAGACGAAGGCGCGATCGCAACTGCAAAATATCTTTGGGGAAGCGCTCAGCAAGTCGGATTGACTGTTGCAGGCGTTTTCCTCAATCGATCGATCGATACTTCTACACTCGGCGAAACCTTCGAGCCGCTCCCGGTTTCCACAATTCCAATGCAACCTGTAAATGATTGGCAAGCGTTGATTGATGCATTGCCTGACTTCGATCGAACCGCTGAAGCTCCTCGCCCGATCGCGGTGAATGTGGCTGAAAGAAAAGTAAGCTTATTCTTGCCAGGTTTTGATAAGAAACAAGTCAAGCTCACTCAATACGGGACAGAAATCACGATCGAAGCAGGGGATCAGCGGCGAAATATTGATTTACCTGCGGCATTACGAGGACAACCTGTGAGCGGTGCAAAATTCCAAGACGGCTACCTCATTATCTCCTTCTAAACTTCTTATGACTGATTCTCCTGACCTGACTACGGACGCTCAAGCAAAGAACCGCTCTGCTCAAACTCGCCAGCTTCTCGGCATGAAAGGGGCGGATGTCAAAGAATCCTCAATCTGGAAGATTCGCCTACAACTGATGAAGCCGATCACGTGGATTCCACTCATGTGGGGGATTCTCTGCGGTGCAGCTTCGTCTGGAAACTATCACTGGGTCTTAGAAGACGTGCTGAAATCAGCAACTTGTATGCTGTTGGCAGGTCCTTTACTCACGGGCTATACGCAAATTCTCAATGATTATTACGATCGAGAAATTGACGCAATCAACGAACCCTATCGCCCAATTCCGTCGGGTGCGATTCCGCTATCGCAAGTGGTGATCCAGATTTGGGTGCTGTTGCTGAGCGGAGTGGGCTTGGCGTATGTTCTCGATCGTTGGGCGGGTCACGAATTTCCCACGATCACAGTGTTAGCGATCACCGGATCATTTTTGTCTTACATCTACTCTGCGCCGCCTTTGAAACTAAAGCAAAACGGCTGGCTCGGCTGTTATGCGCTCGGTGCAAGTTATATTGCGATTCCGTGGTGGACAGGACACGCGCTGTTTGGCGATCTCAATCCAACGATTATTCTGCTGACGTTGTTCTACAGTTTTTCGGGGTTGGGCATTGCGATTGTCAATGACTTTAAAAGCGTCGAAGGCGATCAGGCATTGGGTCTCAAATCGCTGCCTGTGATGTTTGGTGTGCCGACTGCCGCTTGGATTTGTGTCCTGATGATCGACGTGTTTCAAGCGGGTATCGCAGCTTACTTGATAGCCGTGCATGAGAATCTGTACGCGACGTTGTTGATTCTGCTGATCATTCCGCAGATCACCTTTCAAGATATGTATTTCTTGCGCGATCCGATTCAGAACGATGTCAAATATCAAGCCAGTGCCCAGCCTTTTTTGGTATTCGGAATGCTAGTGACGGCTTTGGCGCTTGGTCATGCGGGAGTATAAATTGATTCGCGCTTTCTCGATGACAATCGGCAAAAATCAGGAAAATCTGGGAAGTGCGATCGCAAACTTCCTAAAGTCTTGTAAACTAATCGTCAGTAATTCTACGAAATATGACCTCTGACTCCGCATCAGAGGTCATTGGATGTTGCATACGGTTGACGCGGGAGTTCCTTTCCGTCAATCTAACAAAGGTTAAGCCTGATTCTGGCGGAAAATAGCATCTTTTGTGTGTGAGGCACGAATGTGGCAAAGAGTAGCTCAAGGCGCAACAGGAAACCCACTCAGATTGATCAATCCCAAACAGGGCTGGACTCCATGACAGACGGAACCGACGGAAACAAACGCCAGGTCAAGCCGCGATCGAGACAGGAACGGGCGCGGCGTGGTGTGGCCAATTTCATGGAAAATCCTCGCTTCGCTGGGATTCGCAGTTGGCTGGATGTGGCAATAATCCGATTAGAAGCGCTTGAGCAGAAGATTCCGGCACCTTTAAAAACCCCAAAGGCGCGTAAATGGATTGTGGGTAGCGTCATTGTTTTAGGTGGAATTGGTGCACTACGAGTGGCTGCGATCGAGATTGATCGAAGCCTACCTGACCCCGCCGAACTCAAAACCTTCGCCCGCCCTGGAACCTTGACAATCCGGGCATCCGATGGCTCAGTTTTGCATCAATTAGGTCCTGCAACCAGAGAGAAATTGCCGATCGACAAGGTTCCGAAGCGTTTGATTCAGGCGTTTGTAGCTTCTGAGGATCGGCGGTTTTATGAACATAATGGAGTCGATTTTCAAGGAATCGGTCGCGCTGTCTTTCGCAACTTAACCTCGCGCGATGTCGTTGAAGGTGGCAGTACCTTAACGCAGCAATTATCGCGGATTGTTTTTCTAAATCAAGACGATCGCAGCATTGGACGAAAAGTTCGAGAAGCGATGATCGCTCAAAAGATCGAACGCAACGTTGACAAGCAGCAAATTCTCGAAAAGTATCTCAATTTCGTTTATCTCGGCTCTAACGCCTACGGAGTGGCGGATGCCGCTTGGATTTATTTCAGTAAGCCCGTCAATCAATTAACTTTAGGAGAAATGGCAACGATCGCCGGATTGCCGCCCGCTCCAAGCTTATATTCTCCACTGGTGAGTTTGGACATGGCACGAGAGCGGCGAAATGCGGTTCTCGATAAAATGGTCGTCGCTGGATACATCACTGAGGCGGAATCGCAAGCAGCCCAGGCTGAAAAACTCGTCGTAAAACCCAATACACCGAAGAATATTCAAAGTAGTTCGCCGTATTTCACCTATTACGTTCAGCAGCAGCTTGAAAAATTAGTGCCAAAAGAAGCGATCGCAGCAGGCGGCGTAACGGTTGACACTACGCTGAATGCAAAATGGCAAAAAGCGGCGGAAAAGGCAGTTAGAAACGCCATTGCGATCGATGGAAATGCCGAAGGCTTTAATCAAGCGGCACTGGTCGCGATTGATCCCCGTAGCGGTGAGATTCGCTCAATGGTTGGAGGCTATGACTTCTACAAAGATAGTCAGTTCAACCGAGCGACTCAGGCACAACGACAACCAGGATCAACCTTCAAACCGTTTGTGTATGCAACGGCGATCGGCGCGGGATTCTCTCCGAATCGTGCCTATCTAGATGAGCGGTTTATGGTCGATGGCTATCAGCCTAAAAACTATAGCAACAAGTATTCTGGCTGGTTGAGTATGCGATCGGCGTTAACCAATTCGGTGAATGTGATTGCAGTGAAAGTGCTGATCGATGTCGGATTCTCGCCTGTGATCAATCTCGCTCGGAGTATGGGTATCGGTTCCAAAATGGAGCCGACTTATGCGCTGGCGCTCGGTGCGTATGAAGTCAATCCTTTAGAGTTGACGAGTGCTTATGGCGTTTTAGCAGCCCAAGGAAATTACGTCAAACCTCATGCCATTCGGCGCGTGGTCGATCGCAAAGGGAAAGTTCTCTTCGATGCTGACTTCAAACCAAAGCGCGTTTTAGATGCTGAAACCTCTGCGATCACGACTTGGATGATGCAGGGTGTGGTTTCGGATGGAACCGGACGCGGGGCGCAACTCGATCGACCCGTCGCTGGGAAAACCGGAACTTCTGAAAAAGCACGCGACTTATGGTTTATCGGCTATATTCCTCAACTGGTGACAGGCGTGTGGCTAGGTAACGATGACAATTCGCCAACCTGGGGAACTAGCGGTACAGCAGCCTACACCTGGCATGAATTCATGAAAGAAGCCGTTCAGGGGCTGCCCGTGCAGAAATTCGCTGAGATTCCAGACAACATTGAGGATCGTAAAGGCACAATCAAAGCGCAGCCTGTGAAACCGACTCGAATCCGATCGCTGGGTTCAGGACCTGATCCCGCAGAAGAACAACCCAGCAGACGGAGCTACGAAGAACCTGCACCCGAACCGACTTATTCAGAACCTCACTATTCGCAGCAGCGCTATTCTGAGCCTGCACCACGCCAAGAGGCTCCACCTCCCGAACCTCCCGCAGCGGCTCCGCCTCCTGAACCTGCGGCTCCTGCGCCTGCTGCACCGAAACCCCCTGCGGCTGATCCGGCTCCTGCTGCGGCTGATCCCTTACCTCCCCCTGGGAACTAGGGAAAATTACCCGAATCTCATTCAGGAATCGAACTGACGAAAGATGCCTTGCTCTGATGACTCTGATACTTTGGTGCTAGTAAAAAATTGACAGGAGCATTTTACATGAATCTTCTATTAGAAGTCGCAACTAAGCCCGGAATGCAGTTTCCGACATCGTTTACAGCGGTTTACGTGGCTGGTTTTATTGCAGCGGTAACGATCGGATCGATCGCATGGTACAACTCGAAGCGTCCCGTCGGTTGGGAAGACAAAGAACGCCCTGATATTGTTCCTGAAGTGGAAAAAGAAGAAACTCCCGGTATTTAATTCACGAAAGCTCTGGATTGTAATTCAGAGCTTTTCAATTTTTGAGACTCCATGGTGATAGAGCTTGCGGATGGCTGCAATCACTTTTGTCTGTAAACTCGGTGCAGGTTCGGATTCGAGAATCTGAAGTCGGGTCAGCAGTTTTGCTTCTTCGGTGTCGATCGTGCCATCTGCATACGTCAATTGACTGATGGCTTCGATCAGTCGATGACAGCGTTCTGAAGTGGGATGTTCGCCAAGATAGTTTTGTACCCACTGATAACATTCTTCTGGTGTGACTGATCGCAGTTCGTAGAGAAGTGGCTGAATTTCTGGATCGTCGTCTACCCCTTTTTCTTCGGCAATGCGCTGAAGATACGATCGTTCGTCGGGCAAAACCTTTCCGTCTAGCCACGCAACCCCAATGAGAATTTTAACGAGCGTTCTTGTGTCATTCATGTTTAAGCCTGACCATGAAGAATCCGTCCATATTGTGACAGTATGGCAGAACTTTGATCCAGCCTTCTGAAGTTGTGAAATCAGAGAGTAAAGAAATTGTTTCGATCGACCAATTTGCATAGTGTGCTAAGAATTTTTCAACGACGGCTTCATTTTCAATGGGATTCAAGGTGCAAGTTGAGTAAACTAATACACCTTGCGGCTTTACCCAGGTTGCAGCTTCGGTGAGAATTTCGAGTTGAAGCTGTGCCAGTTCTGTGGCGCTTTGTGGAGTTTGTCGCCAGCGGGCATCAGCGTGACGATGGAGGGTTCCGAGTCCAGAGCAAGGTGCATCCACCAGGACGCGATCGCACTGTCCTTTTAACTGCGGCACATTACGACTATCACTCATTAGGGTTTGAATCGACGTGAAAGACAAGCGATCGAGGTTTTGTTGGAGCTTCTTTAATCGAGAGGCGGTTTTGTCGATCGCCCAAACGGTTCCGCGATCATGCATTAATTCTGCAAGATGCAATGTTTTACCACCCGGAGCCGCGCAAGCATCTGCGATCGTTTCTCCCGGTTGTGGATCAACGAGATAACTAACCAGTTGAGCGCTGCTATCTTGAACCATCCACCACCCCTCAGCGTAACCTGGTAGGTGATGAATTGCACCCGCGCTAGAAGGTAATCGAAGTGCATGGGGTAAGTGTGAAATTCGAGCGACCTTGATATTTTGCGCCATCATTGCCGCTTCAACGTGGTCAATGTCGGTTTTCAGTGTGTTGATTCTTAAATCGATCTGCGGCGGTTGATTCATCCATTCACACAGTTTTTCCGTGTTCTCGATTCCGAACTGATCGCACCACACTTGCACAATCCAATCAGGATAGCTGTGGAATGTTCCGATACGAGCGATCGGATCTTCGGGAAGTTGCAGCGGATCAGTGTGGAGAATGGTTTGCGTTGCCTCTGGCACACGGAAACGTGCCCGCAAATACTGTCGCAGCAATCCATTGACAACGCCCGTGAGTCCACCGAGCTTATTTTGCTTTGCCAGTTCCACACTGGTATCAACGGCTGCGGATGCTGGAATTTGATCCAGATAGCGCAGTTGATACAGTCCCAATTGCAGAATCAAACGCAAATCAGGCGGCTGATCTTTCTTTTTGGCAAATTGATCAATCAAAGCATCTAAGGTTCGCTGGCGGCGGATGGTTCCGTAGACTAATTCGGTAAACAATCGTCGATCGAGAACCGTTACATCGCTTCGATGCAAAGCTTGATCAACCGCAACATCTGCAAAGGCTCCTTTTTGGATGGCTCGAAGTGCGAGAAAGGCGAGTTGGCGAGGGTTTTGGGTCAACGATCGAGAAATGCTAAAGTGGCTTATCCAGAATAGCAATCGGTAGAACGCTTTGAATGAAATTGCCGAATGGTGAAAATGCCCAGCTTGGAGATAAAGTTGAGCGCTACTGCCTGAACCTTAAACACTCTAGAGGCGGAAACAAAGCGATCCTCTTTAGAAGCCGTCTTGGAATCACATTAGATAATAAAGAGATTCTAGAAGCTGCTCTATTGGAAGCGGCGGTAAGTGACAACGCTATGATTTACAAAGAAGACCCAACCGTTCTAATGACATTCGATGATCAAGCCTGCTTGATTGATTTTGCTGATCTTCAAGGAATGACCTATGCAATTGCTTGTTTTACAGAATCGCTAGAGAAGATTCCTAACGAAATTCTGCTGTTTTGGGCGGATTCTGCGAAATAGATAAAGGGGCAACAGAAATCCAAACGAAACCCACTAGAATGGGTTGGATTTAGAGAAGAAAGCGGAATTGCACTATGCCCCGTCGCCAAGACCTCCATAAGATTTTGTTAATCGGTTCCGGTCCGATTGTGATCGGGCAAGCTTGTGAGTTTGACTACTCTGGAACACAAGCCTGTAAAGCGTTACGGGATGAAGGATTTGAAGTGATTTTGGTCAACTCGAATCCGGCGACGATTATGACCGATCCCGAAACTGCCGATCGCACTTATATTGAGCCACTCACACCCGAACTGGTTGAACAAATCATTATTAAAGAGCGCCCCGATGCACTGCTGCCGACAATGGGCGGTCAGACTGCGCTGAATTTAGCAGTGGCACTCGCGAAAAGTGGCGTTTTGGAGAAATATAACGTTGAACTGATTGGCGCAAAATTGCCTGCGATCGAGATGGCAGAAGATCGCAAGCTATTCAAAGAAGCAATGGAGCGGATCGGGGTTGGAGTGTGCCCATCGGGATTAGCAGAAACGCTAGAGGAAGCCAAAGTCATCGGACAGCAAATCGGTTCTTATCCGTTGATTATTCGTCCTGCGTTTACGATGGGCGGATCAGGGGGTGGGATCGCTTACAATCAGCAGGAATTTGAGGAAATCGCACAGTCGGGGTTAGATGCCAGTCCGGTGTCGCAGATTTTGATTGAAAAATCGCTGCTCGGCTGGAAAGAGTATGAACTCGAAGTCATGCGCGATCTGGCAGATAACGTCGTGATTATTTGTTCGATCGAGAACCTTGATCCGATGGGAATTCACACGGGCGATTCGATCACAGTCGCACCCGCACAGACTTTAACTGACAAGGAATATCAGCGACTTCGGGATGCTTCGATCAAAATTATTCGCGAGATTGGGGTCGAAACGGGCGGATCGAATATTCAATTTGCGGTGAATCCGGTCACGGGTGAAGTGGTCGTGATTGAAATGAATCCGCGCGTGTCTCGGAGTTCTGCACTGGCTTCTAAAGCGACCGGATTTCCGATCGCAAAAATGGCAGCAAAACTCGCAGTCGGTTACTCGCTCGATGAAATTCCGAACGACATTACGAAAAAGACACCTGCGAGTTTTGAACCGACGATCGATTATGTTGTCACTAAAATTCCTCGGTTTGCCTTTGAGAAATTCCCTGGCTCTCAGCCTTATCTCACCACGCAGATGAAATCCGTGGGTGAAGCGATGGCGATCGGGCGAACCTTTCAAGAATCGCTTCAGAAAGCATTGCGATCGCTCGAAACGGGTCGAGCAGGATGGGGCTGTGATAAGCAAGAAGTGCTTCCGAGTTTGGAACAGATTCGCGCAGGCTTAAGAACTCCGAATCCCGATCGCATTTTCACCGTTCGGCACGCAATGCTGATGAGAATGCCCGTAGACGAGATTTTTGAACTGACCAATATTGATCCTTGGTTTCTCGATAAGCTGTTCGATTTGCTCGAAACCGAGAAAGCCTTGAAGCGATCGACGCTGAAGGATTTAACGGCTGAGACGCTCTTGGCAGTGAAAAAGAAGGGATTTAGCGATCGTCAAATTGCTTTCGCCACCAAGACCACCGAAGATGAGGTTCGCGCTCATCGGAAATCGATCGGTGTCGTTCCAGTTTACAAAACAGTCGATACTTGCGCGGCTGAGTTTGAAGCGTTCACGCCTTACTACTATTCGACTTACGAAGAAGAAAATGAAGTGATGCCTTCGAGCAAACCGAAAGTCATGATTCTCGGTGGTGGACCAAACCGCATCGGGCAGGGAATCGAGTTTGATTACTGCTGCTGTCATGCGTCGTTTGCACTGCGCGAAGACGGATACGAAACGATCATGGTGAACTCAAATCCTGAAACCGTTTCGACCGATTATGACACCAGCGATCGTTTATACTTCGAGCCACTCACTAAAGAGGATGTCCTGAACATTATCGAAGCCGAAGAACCGGAAGGGGTAATCGTGCAATTCGGGGGACAAACGCCGCTGAAGCTCGCTGTGCCGCTCGATAAATTTCTCAAACAAGGAACCGTTTCGACGAAAATTTGGGGGACTTCTCCAGACTCGATCGATATCGCAGAAGATCGCGAACGCTTTGAAAAGATTCTCCGCGAGTTGAATATTCAACAGCCTGCGAACGGACTTGCGCGGGATTATGCGGATGCGAAAAAAGTGGCGCGTGAAATTGGCTATCCGGTCGTTGTGCGTCCGAGCTACGTGCTTGGCGGACGGGCAATGGAAATTGTCTACTCAGATATTGATCTTGAACGTTATATGAAGTATGCCGTTCAGGTTGAACCGGATCATCCGATTTTGATCGATCGCTTTTTAGAAAACGCGATCGAAGTCGATGTGGATGCGCTCGCGGATCAGGATGGCAATGTCGTGATTGGCGGCATTATGGAGCACATCGAACAAGCGGGTATTCACTCTGGAGATTCTGCCTGCTCGATCCCGACCGTAACGTTGAAGCCAGAAATTGTCGATCAAATTCGCGCCTGGACAATTCAGCTTGCGAAAGCGCTAAAAGTCGTTGGATTGATGAATATTCAGTTTGCGGTTCAAGGTGATCAGGTTTACATTATCGAAGCCAATCCGCGTGCTTCTCGGACGGTTCCGTTTGTTTCAAAAGCGATCGGCGTTCCCTTAGCGAAAATGGCGGCTCGGATCATGTCCGGCAAAACGCTCTCGGATCTCAACTTCACTCAAGAAGTAATTCCAAAGCACATTGCAGTGAAAGAAGCGGTTCTGCCGTTTGATAAATTCCCTGGAACCGACACGATTTTAGGACCTGAAATGCGATCGACCGGGGAAGTGATGGGCATCGATTCTGATTTTGGCAAGTCTTATGCGAAGGCTGAACTGGCAGCAAGTCAACGGCTTCCGCGTCAGGGAACCGTTTTTGTGTCGATGAACGATCGAGAAAAATCTGCGGTCGTTCCGGCTGTGAAGGAGTTGATCGATCTCGGTTTCAAAGTGGTCGCCACCGCTGGAACTCGTAAGACACTCAAAGAACACGGACTCGATGTGGAACTCGTGCTCAAACTCCATGAAGGGAGACCTCACGTTCTCGATTCAATCAAAAACGAACAGATTCAACTAATCATCAACACGCCCACTGGACAGGAGGCACACGAAGACGATCGCTTAATTCGACGGACGGCTTTAACATATAAGATCCCCATGATCACGACGATCGCAGGAGCTAAAGCGACGGCTGCTGCGATTCGATCACTTCAATCTCAGCCACTCACAGTTCGTGCACTGCAAGACTATATTGATCGCTAATCTTGCGAGAGCGAAGCCCTACAGGTTTCGCTCTCGTCTTCTATCAGAAGGCAGATGACAGATTTGGACTCAAGCTTGTATGTCTATAGAACAATTTATGGAAGTCTAAAGCGTCAAATTTAACCTCATTCATCACCGCCGTTTCCATCCCAATTCTTAATTTTTTGTAAAGCATTCTCATAAACATTCGGACACTGTCCAATCACTGGATCTCGAATTAATTCTGTTATTCTGTCTCACAAATGACACTAGAAAACTCTGTTTTTGATAGTGTGTTCTCTAGATTGTGAACCTATTATCGTTAAGCAACTGATTCTGCTCAAATCGAGTTAGAGTTTTCTCATAAACTTTACAAACCTTAACTGAATAGTAGATAATTCTGAATACAACTGTTTGATGATGCGATTGAAGTACAAGTTAGAAACAGCACATTGCTTTACGGGTATTCAGTCAAGTTGTTTCCCTTTCGGTTCTACGGGTAATGGCGTGCTGAGCGATCGCTTTCATCCATCTTCTCCCAGCTTTCTCCTCCCAGCTTTCACAATTTTTCTTTTTTTCCCTCACACCGCTGATGTTGCTATGAAAACTGCTCAGACTCCTACTGATTCCGTTCGGGCTTACCTGCGTGAAATTGGTCGTGTGCCGCTCCTGACGCACGAACAAGAAGTACTTTATGGAAAACAAGTACAGCGATTAGCGATCGCCAATTCAGTCCGGGAAAAGCTCGTTGAGAAATTGGGTAAAGAACCGGACGATGCCACTTGGGCACAAGCTGCCGAACTCTCAGCAACAGAATTGCGACAAGTACTAGCTGAAGGCGAACTTGCCAAGCGTCGAATGGTCGAGGCAAATTTACGCCTAGTCGTTTCGGTGGCAAAGAAGTATACCAAGCGTAACGTCGAACTGATGGACTTGATCCAAGAAGGAACGATCGGAATGCAGCGGGGGGTTGAGAAGTTTGATCCCACGAAAGGATATCGATTTTCGACTTATGCGTACTGGTGGATTCGTCAGGCGATTACAAGAGCGATCGCAGAAAAAGGTCGGACGATCCGCCTACCAATTCATATTACCGAGAAGCTAAATAAGATCAAAAAAGCACAGCGTAGCCTATCCCAACAGTTAGGACGAGCAGCAACGCTCTCAGAATTAGCGACCGAATTAGAGCTACCGATCGCACAAGTGCGAGACTATCTCGAACGCGCCCGCGTACCGTTATCACTAGATTTACGAGTCGGAGATAACCAAGATACCGAGTTAGGCGAACTACTCGAAGATCCTGGAGTTTCGCCAGAGGAATTTACGACGCAGACCTCATTAAAGCTGGATCTTGATGCGCTGATGGCAGATCTTACTCAGCAGCAAAGAGAAGTTTTGATCTTGCGATTTGGGTTGGATGACGGGAAAGCGTTGACGTTGGCGAAAATTGGCGATCGGTTAAATATCAGTCGTGAACGAGTGCGACAAATCGAACGAGAAGCCTTAACGAAATTACGGAAGCGTAAAGGCGATATGGGTGAATATTTGGCAAGCTAAGTTGATTTCGCTCTCAAGATAGTCATCTAAATCGCGAGACCTTGCTACAGTCAGAGGGATCTTCTGACTCTGAAAGAGGTGCTAGGCAGTGACTATCCAATTCATTGATCGCAAAGTTAATTTAGGTGAGTTGAGCCTGCACTATCAGTAAGGCAGTAAGGCGGGCAGGAAGCGCGCTTCCTGCCCATTTTATTTTTACACGGTTGGGGGATCTCGACTGAACCGTATCAAGAAGTTTTAGAACGACTTGCACAAGTGCATCCCGTTTTTGCGCCGGATTTGCCGAGTTTTGCCCGCTCCTCTTATGACAAGTTGATTCCAGATTACAAAAGCTACGCTGCGTTTCTGGTTGAATTTTTGGACGCGCTAGATCTGGAACAAGTACACATTGTCGGACACTCGTTTGGGGGTGGAATTGCAATTACGATCGCTGCCCTTTTCCCAGAGCGGGTCAAGAGTCTTTCTCTCCTCGGCAGTACCGGAATTCCAACCGTTTCGATCCCGGAAATTATTTCTCGGCGAGCGGCAGAAATGACCGCGCAATTGTTTTTACCTAAGCTGGAGTTGAAATTAACAACAATTCCGAAAGTGTTCACCCATAATCTACTGTTCAACACCGCGAATTTGCTTCAAGCGTTGCTGCTTTCGTTGTATGGAGATTTGAAGCATCTACTCCCGAGTGTTCAAGCCCCCTCGTTGTTGTTGTGGTCAGAAAAAGATTTGACTAAACCGTTATCGATCGCGCAAGAAATGGCAGCAACTCTGCCAAATTCTAAGCTGACGATGGTGCCGGAAGGCTTTCATGAGTGGGGACTTTGGTATCCTGAGAAATTTACTTCGATCGTGCTTGAGTTTACCAGTCAAATCGAAGGACAGAATTACTCGTTCATCTCGCGATAAGTTGCCACAGAGGAAGGTGAAACACGATTAAGATAACGGAAGATCCAATACTTAAAGATCGTGTCTAGAATCACTGGGAAAGTCGCAATAAATAAGAAGATGAAATCGTGATTCTCAGGTAAACCAAAATGTCTTGAAATCCCTGAGAGAATGACTTCCCAACCGTGCGGCGAGTGAAATCCGACAAAAATATCGGTAAACAAAATGATGATGAACGCCTTCGCACTATCGCTGAGACCGTAAACCATTTCATCCATAAAGGACTTGAGAACTTCGATCTGGCGCTTGCTGTTGAGCAGTAAGAGCGTAAACACGATCGTGCCCAAAATATCAGAAATCCAGTTTTTGATTACGTTGGCACTTTGACCTGAGAATTGTTCTGCAACTTCGGTGGCTTTTTCGCGTACCCGAACTTCGACTTCTCCCGATCGCTCTTTTGCTCTCGCTTCGACTTCTTCAGGCGTAAAGATATTTCGATCTAAAGTTTCCTTGATGATATTTTCAAACTTCAACCGCTCCTCGTATCCCTGCAATTCTCTCACTGCTTCTTCTGCCATGTCGCCATTGAGAAAAATCCGATCAGGATTTTCCACTCTGAACTGATGGTTAATCCACGCGCCTGCGGGTAATCGCTCAGTCAAAATAAAATTACGAGTGACTTGCTGCACCAATAACGGCACGAGAATCAAGATCAAAATAAATCGCACCGCCAACAAAGTTTTTACTTTAGAAAGGCGGTAGCTCTGAACCACTTCGGCTTCAGATTTGGGATCAAGATCGCGTCTTAAGCGATTTAGCGTTGTGAGAATCGATCGCGGAAGTAAACCCGTTTTATCAGAAATACTTTCAAAATCCTCGGATGTCTTCGCATCGTTGGTTGGGACTTTTTGAGTTTCAGGTACTGTTAAATTTTTGTTGGAATTCTTATCAAGACCGCCGTTATTTTCAACAGGAAGTAATGCCGTTGAAACCGCTTCTAAGGTCAATTGCTCATCGACGTATCGAGCTAACGTTTCATCGATAAATCGTAGCTTTTCGACAGTAATTGCGGGCTTATCGCGCACCGTCGGCACAAATCGAGATGAACCGACTTCTGTAGTTTCGATCGTCCGAACTGCTTGAGCGGTTTTATTCGGATTGGTGATCGCGAGAGCAGAGCGACTTCGATGAAACTCGGTTAATCGCATCCGAATGATCCGGAGATATTTTTGCAAGTCGGCTTCAAAGTAGTCGAACGCACTGCCGCGCAGTTGAGTGGAATGGGGCGCGATCTTCTTGCCGCCAAAATGCTCGTTTTCGATCGCTTTAATTTTTAGCGCAGCGTCGTAGGCTTGATCGAGAGCGCGATCGGGCGTTTCGAGATACCATTGTTCAGCCCGACGGACATAAGCTCTCAGTTGCGAAAACAGCGAATTATTGTTCATAGATTAGGACGTGTGGCAGAGTCGAGGTCGGACGAAGGGTTTGATGTTGTAGTGGATTGAAATTGTAGTGGATCAGAGCAAGCATTTTGGCTAGTCGTTTTATTCTAAAACTGGTTTTTGCAGAAGGTTTAGGATAGAAAGAGCATCTTAATCAAGTGGTAAGTATCCTAACAAATCCGGTTGAGAGGATTTCGTGCAAATGCAAACATTTCGATCAGTTTGGATTACGGGTGCCACGCGCAGCGGCAAAACAGCGCGTTTGGTGGCACAGGCTTGTGAGTGGATGCGGTCGAAAAAAGCAGGAATTTTGGTGTTAGCGGCGATCGGGGATAATCGACTGGAATTCAGCGATCGATTGACCGATGCGACACAAGGTAAAGTTCCGTTTCGAGCGACGACTCCGCTAGGATTTTTTGAAGATGAAGTGACGCTGTTTTGGTCGCTGTTGGTGCAGCAGTTGGATCTCAAGGCTCAGTTTCCAGTGAGATTGCGTCCTGAGAATGAGCAGGAGTTAGCAACGAAATTATGGCGTGTCGAGTTGGATCAGGCGATCGCAGAATCGGGAATCGCAGAAGCGCGGTTCGTTCGTCGAATTCTGGACTTGATGCAGCTTGGAGCATTGAGCGGGGTGGCGATCAATGAGATTCCCGCGATGCTCGATCAAGGGTTGCCGAAGTTGGAGGAAAATTTTGCAGAATTGCCTCTGTCGCCAGAGACGCTCGGAGAAATGATGCAGCGCTGGCGATCGTGGTGTTTGCGGCGGGGATTGCTCACTTACAGTTTGATTACCGATTTGTATGGGCGTCATCTCCTGCATGACCCCACGTATCAAAAGCATTTAACCGAACGCTATCAAATCGTGATCGCAGATGATGTCGATGAGTATCCTGCAATCGTGCGATCGTTGTTTGAGTTTTTGATTGATCGAGAAATTCCTTGTGCCTTTAGTTTTAACCCAGATGGAGCGGTGCGACTGGGATTAGGAGCCGATCCAGAGTATTTGGCGGAATTGAGCGATCGCTGTTCGGTTGTGACATTAAGCGATCGCACCTCACCTTGCTTGATGGATGAGTTAGGAGAATCAATTTTAGATCTGGTCACTGATCCTGTTTTCTTTGCCAGTTTGCCGGATGCGATTCAAACCATTCAAACCACTACTCAAGCTCAACTGATTCGTCAAACCGCAGAAGTCATTATCAAAGCGGTGCAGTCGGGGACGGTTGAACCACGTGATATTGCGCTGATTGGACCTGGAATCGATCCGATTTCTCGTTATGCGCTGCGAGAGATTCTGACGCACCAAAATATTCCGGTCGAGTTTTTGAATGATCAGCGACCTTTAGCAAGTAGTCCGATCGTACGTGCATTGTTAACGCTGTTGACCTTGATCTATCCGGGCTTAGGACGAGCGACGAATCGAGATACGATTGCAGAAATGCTCGTCATTCTCAGCCAAAAATCGGAATCGCCTGCAACTTATACGATCGATCCGGTTCGGGCTGGATTGCTTGCAGACCATTGTTTCGAGCCACATCCGGATCATCCGCGTTTACTCCCTTCAAATACGTTCCCACGCTGGGATCGGTTGGGATATCAAGCCTCAGAAACCTATGAAGGCATGGTGCGATGGATCGAATCGCAGCGATCGCAGTTAGAAAATCGGTTGATTGCGAGTCCGGTGGTGATGCTCGATCGAGCGATTCAGCGATTCTTTCTCGGTGGCAGTCATTTACCGTTTGATCAACTCGCCGGACTGCGGGAACTGATGGAAACGGCTCAGCACTATTGGGAAGTAGACGTTCGACTCCGACGCAGCGATCTGAGCGATGCACCCCAATCCTTGACGGTACGGAATTTTATTCAACTTTTGAGAAATGGTACGGTGACGGCAAATCCATTTCCGGTGCGGTTGGTTCAGCCGAATGCGGTGACCTTAGCGACGGTGTTTCAGTATCGATCAACTCGACGATCGCATCGCTGGCAGTTCTGGTTAGATGCAGGTTCATCGCGCTGGCTGAGTGGGGTCGATTCGCTGTTTGCGGCTCCGTTGTTTTTGCAAAATTGGTCGGGGTTGTGGGATGTGGAAGATACACAGCGCATGAATGAGCAGCGATTACGACGGATTTTGCTGGATTTGTTGGGTCGGACAGAGGAGCGGTTGTTTTTGTGCTACAGCGATCTTTCCACCAGTGGGCAGGAGCAGACAGGTATTCTAACTTCGCTGGTGAATGCGGCGATTCCGTTGAGTTAATACCAGTTTGAAATCTTGATTGATCGGCAAGGCACGAATCTGGCGTTCAAACCAAAGACCCGCCCCGATCGTTGCGATCCCACACAACATAAAGACCAACGGCAGATTGAGTTCATACTCCGGCGATCGACTCAGAACCTGCAAAACCAGGAGAGTTACACCCGACCAGAAAGCCTGTCGCTCTTTGGTTTGCAAGCTATTTCGCAAGGTAACGATCGACAACAAAGCGAGCATCAGATTAAATACGATCGCCGCAAAAACGGGGATCGGCTGAACTCGCAGATGCCAAAAATTGACGATCGTACTCACCCCAATCATTGATCCGATCATTACCGTATTCCAATCGCGTGTTCTGATCGAGATGAAAACCCATTGCCCGATCGCGATTGCTGCCAGAATCGCCACACTGGGAAGCGATCGCCATTCTAAAATTCTGGTGTACCAAGCATGATTGCCCCAGATCCAATAGAACGAGAATCCGTAGAATAATCCACCCAAATACCGCACTGCCAATCGCCGCGCGATCGGTTGGAACAGTTTCTCTCGCTGTCCCAAAATCGTATCGTCATACGACCACAACAACGCAACCGGAAGCATTAGTAACAGAGACGGTAAAACACTCGCTTTTGTGGCGACTTCAGCGAGACTACTGAGCAAAGCCGAACAAACCGCGATCGCGCTCAGCCCAAACAGCACCTTTGAGCGACACCAGTACGCTAACGGCAAAAATAGAATTGCAGCGACGATCGGCATTTGAAGTGCGATCGCATCAAGCCCTGATAAATTACGAGTGAGATAAATCTGGTTCCATCCGCTCCAATAGCCCAACCCAATCAGCAAAATCGCCAAGATTCCTAGTGATGAACGGCGCAAACCGTATGCGATCGCTAGCGTCCCAAGTCCCACAAGGAAAAAAATCAAATGAAGCTCAGAAAGCATAAACAACTAGAGTGCGAAAATACGGAAAATACGGAATTATTTCCAGATTCTCACATTTCGCGTCCGTAGCGAATTACATCATCTTAGAAAACTGGCATGACAGAATCGTTAAATAAGTTTCGGTTGATCCAATCGGCAAAACTCTCACCGTTTGAGTTTTCAAATCTGGTTCTAATCCCATCGCCTCCAGTGGAATCACTCCCCCTAACGCGCTACCACCCGGCAATTCTAGACATTCAAATGTCCCGTCTCGTCCGCTGATAGAAAGTTTTGCATCTTGAAAAATTCGTGCGCTCCCGATTCCCATTGCTCGACTGTTACTTCTCTCGCGAGTTCTAGCCCTAACTGCTCGATTACGCTTGCAGGTAGACACAACGTTGTCGCGCCTGTATCAACTAAAACGTTTTTTAGAGTGATTGATCGAATTATCGCGCTGAAAAAGCTGTGCTTGAGTGACCGTTCTTCGGTATAAACAGACAGAGAGTAATGAAAAAATTGTGCGAACAGTCTGTGCGTTCTTTGCAGTTTTATTGGCGATTCTGATCTGGTTTTATGCGGTTCCGGCTCAAGCAGCACAAATTGTAGAACGAGTGCCACTGACGTTGGAATTGTTGCAGGAACGATTGCGATCGCCCATTCCAAGTGAGGGAACGCGAATCGTCGATCTTAGACGCATGGAGATCGATTTACGCCCTGAGAATGCAGCATTTCGCGATCAGTTTTACAGTTTGGTGCAGGCGCAACTTCAGCGATCGGGTGTGCCTTTAGGTTTGGATTTGAGCTATTCAGTGATCGAAGGAGACTTTACGACCAGTAAGCTAGGATTGCGTGCACCGATCTACGACGGAGAAGCATTATCGAAATTGTTTACCCCCGCAGAACAGGAACAGCTAAAACGCGATCGTAGACGTTTATACCGATTAAGCACATTATCACAATCACTATTGATTACATCAAAAGAAACTAGAACGATCACACCATTACAATTAACGGTCTTTCGTGCACCGATCAAATTTGTACAAACAAGAATTACAGGATTTGTAGACTTAACGAATACATTTTTCCTCAATCGTGTTGAAGCTCAAGGCGTACAGTTTCCAGCAGGAGCGGATCTATCACAATCACGATTTAGCTTACCGATGAGTTTTGCGAGTGCGAATTTTGGGCGAGAAGTTCAGTTCCGCAACACTATCTTTTTTGCTAAAGCCGAATTTAACCAAGTTCAGTTTCGCGGTGAAGTGAACTTTCAAGGTGCAGACTTTCAAACCACTGCAAATTTCAATCAAGCCGTGTTTTATCAACCCGCAAACTTTACACGGGTGCAATGGCAAGGAAACGCTGATTTTGCTCAGACCCGATGGCGCGATCAAGCCACATTTAGCAAAGGTAAATTTAGTCGATCGCTGTTTCTCACTGATGCCACCTTCGAGAAAGCGGCAACTTTTCGAGAAGCACAGTTCAATTCATTGGCAAATTTGCGCGGAGCAACGATTCTCGATCGAGCCGATTTCAGCTACTGCAGTTTTAATAAAGGTGCTTATTTGAATGTTCCAGGACTGCGGTTTGATTCAGATAAAGCAAAGATTTTAGGCGACCCGGGACAAATTGGGCGGGTGATTTCGGTGCCAACGCTTCAAGGCAACGAGAATTTATTGCGTGAACTGGTGCGAAACTTTCGACGATTAGAACAGATTTCCGATGCCAATCAAATCGATTACACCACACAGAGCTTACGATCGCGCCAACTCCGCCGACAACTTTTCGGAACCGATCTCAACACGGCAAGCCTCGCGAAATTAAAACAGATTGGATTCAGCGACCTTCAAGCAAATTCGATTATTCAACGTCGCATCGAGCAGCCATTTCGGAATTTAACCGAGTTACTCACACTCGATCAAGTTGGGATTGCGACTTATATTAACGTTCGCGATCGTGTGATTGCTGCTGATCCATTGCCACCTGCGTTGAGTCTTTGGCGACGATTCACGATCGGATTTCGTTGGATCAGTTTAAATCTTCTTTTATTACTGAGTCGAGATGGAACAAGCTTTTGGCTAATTTTTGGAATTGGAATCGTTACGGTTTCGTATTTCAGCGTTTTGTTTTGGATGGTCGATCGTGTCCGAAGGCGTTATCCTAAAGCAATTTTACCAACCGTTTCTGAGATCAGTTCGACCATTAGCTTTGCGATCGTGCTGTTTTTGCTCGGCTTAATAGCAGTGATTCAAGCTGCCGATCGTCCATTCATTACTTTATTGTGTTGGTCGATCGTGGTGATCCCTGTGCCGTTGATTCTGATTGGATTGTTATATCAGCAAGGGCGATATCATGCCTTGATGGAAGTCAGTTACTTTTCAGAAGAAGGCACTTTGCGACAGTTGAGAATTCTAGTCGGAAGGTTGCCTACAATTCCGAGGTATCCCTTATTTCGAGAACGATATCTACCGATTTTGTGGGATCGACAATGGAATTGGTTAAACTATTTTGACTTTAGCCTTAACAATTTTCTGCGTTTTGGCTTTAATGATATTCGGGTGCGGGATGAGCATTTACCAGGACTGGTTTCAATTCTCGTGTGGTATCAGTGGTCATTAGGCACACTGTACATTGCGTTATTACTGTGGACGCTCTCACGAACAATTCCAGGACTCAATCTCTTGATCTACTTCAAGTAAGAAATCAAGTCGATCGATTACGATCGCAAAACAAATTCTTGATTTCATCCAACTGGTGCAAGCAAAATTAGGGAAATATTGTTAATATGCTGCTTTTAGTCATTTCTAAAAAAGGGGCGAATGATCTCTAAAAAATTGCCCATTGGAATCTAATTGCATACAATTAAAGTCCGAAATTTAGCGAATGTTCTAAGTTTAGTCTGATTTGTACAAAATGGTGTGATGAGGGAACCTGTGAAAAGCGTCAATCCACGTCCTGTTAAAACGAAAGCTCAGCCAAACCAACCCACTTCTAAAGCTAAAACGGGACAGTTGCCCAAATCGGGACAGTCGCCAAAAGCAGGACAGCCTCGCAAAAAGAAACCTGCAAAGCGATCGAAAAGAATGCGGCTCTTGTTTACGGCACTTTCGCTCAGTGGAATTGCGATGATCTCAGCCACCGCTGGAGCGCTGCTTGCGGTTTCCCTTGCCAGTACGCCGTTGATGCAGCGAAAACTCTCACCCTCTGAAGCCTCGATTTTCAAAAAAGGCGCTCGCTTTTCCAGCGGAATGAGCCTCCAGCTTCCTGCCTTGACTCGCCCCGTGAATATCCTCGTTCTCGGCGTAAAAGTATTGACCACAGATGTCGATAATGCGCCCTCACACCTGAAAAAACTGCCTTATCAAGCGTTGGTGAACTCTTTCGAGGGTTTAACCGATACCATGCTGCTCCTGCGGTTTGATCCAGAAAGCAAAAAAGTGGTCGTGATGTCGATTCCGCGTGATACTCGCACCTATATCGCAGAACACGGCATGACCAAGATCAACGAAGCAAATTACTATGGTGGTCCTGCCCTGAGTGCAAAATCCGTGAGTGAACTCCTGGGTGGAGTGGGTATCGATCGATATATCACGATCAATGTTCAAGGCGTTCAAGCCTTGGTCGATGCATTGGGCGGTGTGACGGTTCATGTTCCCAAAGATATGAAGTATCAAGATGATAGCCAACACCTCTACATCAACCTCAAAGCCGGACGACAACAATTAGACGGAAACAAAGTCCTTCAGCTTCTACGGTTCCGCTACGACGAGAATGGCGATATCGGACGGATTCAGCGGCAACAAATGGTAATGCGGGCGCTGATGGAACAATCGCTCAATCCCACGACGGTTGCTCGCTTTCCCAGTTTGCTGAATGTAGTGCAATCGCATATTGATACCAATCTCACGGTTGAAGAACTCGTCGCATTAGTCGGATTTGCCTCGCAAGTGAATCGATCGAATACTAAAATGCTCATGGTTCCGGGCGAATTTAGCTCACCGGGCGAATACAAAGCGAGTTACTGGCTGCCTCATGCCGATCGTATCAAAGAGATGATGGCGCAGTACTTTAACTTTGGGACACCGAGCCTAGACTCGCATGATCCGGCGGCGCTTAAAGTTGCCGTTCAAGACAGCACCAAACAGACGAAGAGTATTCAAACTGCGATGTCAGCGTTGAGTAATGCTGGATATCGCAATGTGTACGAAGGCAAAGATTGGAGTGAGCCTTTGAGCGTAACTCGGATCGTTGCCGAATGGGGAGATGTGAGTAGTGCTGAGGCAGTGCGACGGGCATTGGGCTTTGGAGAAGTCCGAATTGAAAATACAGGCGAATTGCAATCGGATGTCACGATTCAATTGGGCAAAGATGCCTTGCAGCCGAAAAAGACCGTTAAACGCTCAACCACCGACCAGACTTTAGATAAGACTCAACCCGCGAACAAGCTCTCGAATTAGATACTGGGTGGGAGTTTGCTGCTATGCTTCGACGAGTTTTTTGCTTCGTTGCTGATCCGTCCCGGATTGAAATCGAGGCTTACGGTGCGAAACCCATTTCAACGGATTAAGTTCAGATAACCTGAGGTTTCTAGTCCCTTCAGTGGACTTCGTTCTGTTAGCCCCGATTTCCAATCCGGGGCGGGTTGTGCGATCGACCCCACCTCTCGCACAACTCCTACGATCGTTCCTATGATCGACCCCACCTCTCGCACAACTCCTACGATCGTTCCTATGATCGACCCATTCAGCCTTTAACGATCGAGAACTTTTCGTATTGCAAAGCGATCATGTCTCGTAATCTAGGGCGTGTCTTTAAACACGTCCTAGTCAAGTAATCGACGGAGTTGCTTATAAACTTCGTCATCATTGCGTTTACCGATTAAAATAACCTCGACTAAATCTTCTGCTGGGTCGAAACGGTAAACAATTCTGTATTCGCCAGAGTCAACTCGGTAATAACCTGGATAGCCCTTCAGTTCTTTGCTATCCGCAGGTAAAGGATCAAGGTTCAAAGCGAGAACTTTCTTGGCAATCTGAGCAGTGATTTTAGGCTGAAGTCCTTTGATGAATTCTAAAACGGCTTCAAGACCATCAAGTTTTGCCATCGTTTCTATGAATTGCTCTCGTCTAGTTGGGCAAGTCGTTGAAGTTCAGCGACGAAAGCTTCTGTTCCCATCATTGATGAGTTTTGTAATGCAAGTTCTGCGAGTTGTCCGAGGGCGTGATCTTCGAGTTCGATTAGTCGATCGATTAGTTGCTGATAATTCTCAACCGACAGCACAACATAGCTGGGCTGGGCTTGATTCAAGAGAATGACGGGTTCGCGAGTGGCAGAGGTGAGGACATCTTGCGATCGCTCTCGCATTTCTTCGATCGAAAATTGCTGCATGATGGCAAATCATTCGAGATAGATTTGATTATTTTAATGGGTTTCTGGGATCACAAGCTCGATCGACGCATTCAATCCTCAGCGATCGAGCAACACTCTCACAATTCTCTGGATGATCGATCGATTCTCCGCCACAGTTGCACGATCAACGGCGCTTTCTGCCGAGACGATGGAACGCCCTGCATCGCCTGACGAACAATTGCTAACCATTGACGAGTGGCAGCCGTATCAGGATGGTCAGCCCCTAAAATTTTCTCTCGCATTGCTAACGCACGGGCTAACAAAGGTTCTGCTTCCGTCACTCGACCTTGATCGTAGTAAAACGCTCCTAAGTTGTTGAGACTGCTTGCCACAGCGGGATGGTCGCCTGCAAATAAACGTTGCCTCATTTCGAGCGATTGCACCAAGAGCGGTTCCGCTTCACTGAATCGTGCTTGTGATTTGTAGAGTAATGCCAAGTTGTTGAGACTAAGTGCCACATCAGGATGGTCGCCTGCAAAGCGAGATTCGGTGACGCTCAAACATTCTGCAAACCATTCTTCTGCTTGGCGATAGAGTCCCTGTCCTTCATAAAATCGAGCTAGTGAAACAAACGACCACAGCAGATTATTTCCATCTAACCCTTCTGTGTACTGTTCTGCAACTTCTTGGATATGCGATCGTACCCCTTCAAACCAATTAATTACTTTCGTTGGTGGGTTTTGTGGCATTTTACGCGCGATCGCTATCATTCTTTCCGCAAACGCCGATCGAAAAGGTGCTTCTCCTGTCTGTTGAACAGCAAGCTTTTCTTCTTCCTTCAAATACTGGCGAATCAATGGATGCAACCGACACCATCCGAGTCGATCCGGTTCAAACTGCACTAGCGAAGTATTCTCTAATCTCGCCTTCAATTCCCCCAATTCATATTCTTCTCCCTCTACCCCTTGCATCACCGATTCCGCCACATCCCACTCAATCCAATCCGGCGCGAAATAACTCAACAACCGAGCCACCTGCCGCGCTTCCGGTTCCAACGTTTCCCACGTCAAGTCAAACGCCGCCTTTACCCCTCGCTCCGCCAGCATCTCATATTCATCCGATCGCCCCAATGCCGGATCTTGCATTCCTTTTTCCTGCAAACTCCCAATCATTTGTGCAAGAGTTCGATAGCGATCGCGCCTCAAATCACTCCCCACCAACTCAATTCCCAAGGGCAAATACCCCAACGCCGCACAAAGCCGATCCGCTGTCTCCGGATCTTGCTCCACTCGCTCATGACTCTCCAATGCTGCCAACAGCGATCGCGCTTCCTCTGGTTCCAACACCTCCAGCGCGATCGTCACATCCTGCGGCAACAGATCTTGTCGTCTCGTTGTCACCAAAACTCGAAACCGCTCGTCTGTAGGAAGGATTGATCGAACTTTCGCCCAGTCCGCCACATCATCGATCACAATCAACACCTGTCCATCGGGCTGCCAATGTCGCCAGCACCAAAGCGCGATCTCATCCGTCTCGATCAATTGCTCTTTTGCCCGATCCAGTCCCTTCAATTTCAGGTCAAATTCTGCTTTCAGAATCACCTGAGTTGCTAAATTTCCCGTCTGTCCATTCAGCCAACACACGCCCCCCGGAAATTTCGCCTTGTTCTGACTCGCATACCGCACCGCAAGCTGAGTTTTTCCCAATCCTCCCATTCCCGCCACTGCCGAAATGACCGCATGACCCGACGTTTGAAAAATCTCATCCAATCGTGCGAGTTCGATCGTCCGTCCGACAAAATTCGGAGACGATCGATAAGGAATGTCATACAACGGCGTTACTGTATCGGAGAAAGCCGACGAGTCCGAATAATCCTTGCCATAATTCACATTGATCGTGTGACCCGTTCCACCCTGAATCGTCGGTGCAGAAGGATTGTTGACTTGAAAATTGTCGCCACCGTTATTACTGGAAGCATTTAATGGCTCAGCCATCACAAATTTCCGAAGTAGGGCTATATCTTTTCTACTCGAAGAATGAAAGTTGTTCCGCAAAACCTCAGAGTTTCTGTAGAAAGTCGAAACGTTGAGGATAAAAGCGAGAAGGTTCTATCTTGAAGTTGAAAAATTTCATCTTGAAGTGAGAACGTTCTATCTCAGAGAAGAAACAATCCTGATTAAACAGTCAGTTTTCGATGCTGTAACATCTTTAATCCAAGCGGTGAAGTGAGATTGTAGTGTAGCGGAGTCACGGTGATATAACGATCGCGAATTGCCTGTACATCAGTGGGCACATCATTCGGTACGTCCGGATCTTCGATGTCTTCGAGCGCTTCGCCTGAAAGCCAGTAGTAAATCTTGCCTCTTGGATCAACTCGTTTCTCAAACACGTCAGTATAGCGACGCACACCCTGACGAGTGACGATCGCGCCTCGGATTTTATTCCGCTCGATCGCCGGAACATTCACATTCAACAGGGTTAATTCGGGTAGCGGATCGTTCTCTAGCTGTTGCAACAGTGTACAAGCGAAATCTGCCGCAATCTGAAACTCTTTTGACTCAAAACTGGTGAGACTAAAAGCAATACTCGGAATCCCTTCAATCACGCCTTCCATTGCAGCAGAAACCGTTCCAGAATAAAGTACATCAGTTCCGAGATTAGACCCGTGATTAATTCCTGATAACACAAAATCCGGCTTTTCTTCGAGCAACGCCCAGAGCGCGAGTTTGACACAATCCGATGGTGTGCCCGAACACGCCCACGCTTTCACCGCTGAATGAAAAATGTGACCCATCTGCACCACCCGAATTGGATCGTGCAGGGTTAAACCGTGTCCTGTGGCAGATCGTTCTCGATCGGGGCACACCACTGTTACTTGATGTCCCGCTTCAGCCAAGGTATTCGCTAGCGTCCGAATTCCCAGCGCGTAAACACCATCATCGTTACTGATCAGGAGTCTCATGCTATCCACTACAATAAACAAGTTCGCAGTTCATTCTGACGCGAATTAGGACTTACAAGTTATTCATTATGGCGGCTCAATCGATCGAACTTGAATCTCAACTAGACACCATTCGGCAAGAAGCGACTCGTGCGATCGCGCAAACGAATTCGCTAGATCAGCTTGAACAATTGCGGGTCAAGTACCTCGGCAAAAAGGGTCCGATTCCGCAAGTTCTCGGCGGCATGGGTAAGCTCGATCCGGCGGAACGTCCGAGAATCGGAGCACGCGCGAATGAGGTTAAAGAAGCGATCCAAGTTGAACTCGATCAGAAAAAAGCTGCACTGCAAATGGCAGCGATCGCGGCTCAATTAGAATCGGAAACGATCGATGTGACGATGCCCGGAGTGATGCGACCTCAAGGACGATTACATCCGCTCAACAGCACGATCGATCAAGTCCTCGATATTTTTGTAGGACTCGGCTACACGGTGGCAGAAGGTCCTGAAATGGAGACGGATTACTATAATTTCGAGGCGCTTAATTTCTTGCCGGATCACCCTGCGCGAGATATGCAGGATACGCTTTATCTCCCTGATGGCAATTTGTTAAGAACGCACACTTCTCCGGTACAAATCCGCTACATGGAAGCGAATGATCCACCGATTCGAGTTGCGGTTCCGGGTCGAACTTATCGTCGTGATACGGTGGATGCAACTCACTCAGCAGTATTTCATCAGATTGAAATTTTGGCGATCGACGAAGGACTGACGTTCACCGATTTGAAGGGCACAATCAAAGTATTCTTACAGGAGCTATTTGGCGAAGTGGAAGTCCGGTTCCGACCGAGTTTCTTCCCATTCACAGAGCCGTCCGCAGAGGTAGACGTGAAATGGAAAGGGCGATGGTTAGAGATTCTCGGCTGTGGCATGGTCGATCCAAACGTGCTAAAAGCGGTGGGATATGATCCAGAAATTTACACGGGATTTGCTGCGGGGTTTGGTGTGGAGCGGCTGGCAATGGTGCTCCATCAAATCGATGATATTCGGCGTTTGTACAGCAGTGACTTGAGGTTTCTCAAACAGTTCTAACGAATAACTGTTGTACCGCTTGAATCACCCCGGTGACGACTTGAATCAGCGGAAAACAAAGTAAGCAAATGATGGCAGCCCGACGAGTGCGAACATCCAGCGCTTGACGAACTGCCACGATCACCGCTAACAATGTCCAAACGGCTAACATCAGTTCGATCGATCTTCCCAACAGCGGAATCAGCGTCAGAAAGTTGAGAACTTGAGGAGCATAGGCAAACCCGATCGGACTAAGCAAAGCTCGATAACTCGGTGAATCTGTTCTGAGCCAGCGTCCAACTTTCCAGATGGTAAATGTCCAAACATAGTAGCTGACAATCACGCTTAAAATATCAAGACTCAAAGCAAGAATTGAAGCGAGCAGCGTGGTTCGAGTCAGCAGCAAAATCGATAAGCTTCCGATCGCGCGAGATAAAGCGGCGAGAAGCACGATCGTAAAAGCAAGCCGATGCGTTTTTGGAGTATTTTGAGCATTTTCATAAAGTTCCGCATTGAGCGTTAACGCAGCGCGAATTGTTTGCCAAATTCCGGTTTGAGAAGTAGTTTGATCCATAAGCTCTATCTTGCGAACGTTAATTTGCTACTGCGGGATTGAGAGAGTAGACAAAAATTATCACTGACGAGATCCCAAGATGTTGAAATGGATCGAGCGTATTGTTCAAGAAGTCAGCGGCTCAACGTTCAAGCTCATTCTCTCGATGGGCGGATTTCTGCTGCTCTGGGGCATCTTTGCACCCGTTGGTACGATCGTTTGGTGGCTGAATCAAAACGCTGAAACGTTCGGTTTGCCCAAAGCCAGTTTGACCGAAGATAGTCAGTTGAAACCCATTCCTAACTTGCCTCAAAGCGCCTCTGCTTCAAAGATCGACTGCTACATTGTGTTTCTGCCCGGAATCGGAAATTTCTCGCCCGACGAGATTGCGCCGGGTGAAAAGTACTTTATCGATCGACTTGCAGAAACTCATCCGAACTGTGTTGCCGTAAGAGATGTTTTTCCTTATTCAGTGGCAAATCGAGACTTGGGCAGTGAGCGATTGTTGCAACCTTTGTGGAAAGTTGCAAAGGAGAATGATGAATTGCTGGGCAGCGTTTTGATTCCACTTCGCAATTTGTGGCGTTTCGCAATTTCATCTGACTATCGATATAGTTCGGTTTATAGCATGGGCATTGCGGACACGATCGTAAACCGGATGAATGCGGCTCATCCCATTGGGCGATCGAAAAAACCGATTAACTTAATTTTGATTAGTACCAGTGGCGGTGCTCAAGTTGCATTAGGAGCGACGACGTATCTCGCTCAATGGTTAAATGCACGATTAACTGTAGTGTCGATCGGTGGAGCATTCGACGGCAGATCGGGCTTTGATTCTGCGGCTCATGTCTATCATTTTCAGGGTGAACAGGATTTGGTTCCAACCCTGAGTTACGCGCTCTTTCCCTCGCGTTGGAACTGGTCAGTGAGTTCTCCAATCAATCAAGCTCACTCCCAAGGGCGTTTCACCGTCTGTAATAGCGGCGCGCACGAACACAGTGGAGATAAAGGCTACTTTGGATTTGATATCGCTGAAAATCATCTTCCCTACATCGAACAGACCTTACAGCAAGTTGAACAGTTGCCGATTTGGTCGATCGAGCAGCCTTTGATATCCCAATGCCCTCGATAAGCAAAAAACGAATACCCTGGTGACCAGACTCCGCGATAAACTTACAGGCAAAACTGTAAGTACGGAGCAAGCCTATGATCCACCCTCATCGCTTTAATCGACGAATGCTCATTCGGCTACTTGCCCTTCTGTCTCTTACTGGCGCGTTCGCTGCCGTTCTGCCAGTTCCTCACTTTGACTCACAAGCGCGATCGGTCGATTCAATGTCACCGCTGCGACAATCTCTCTCTGGCTTATACGGCTCAGACTGACTTAAATTGCAGCATTTGATTCAGCTTGCCGCTGCGATACCCTTCGAGATCGAGGGTGACATAAAGAAATCCATAGGACTGAAACGCCTCGATAAGTTTCGGCAGATCCGTCTGCATCACAAACGCTTTCACCTGATCGGGCAGAACTTCAATCCGAGCCGTGTCACCTTCCGATCGCACTCGAATATTTTGCCAGCCTAACTTTCTCAAATACACCTCAGCCCGTCCGACTCGCTGCAGTTTCGCGATCGTAATCTCTTCACCATACGGAAATCGCGAACTCAAACAAGGCTGAGCAGGTTTATCCCAAAAAGGCAATCCTAAATATTTCGCGATCGCGCGAACTTCTGCTTTGGTAATTCCAATCTCGGCTAAGGGCGATCGTGCGCCGCGCTCTTTTGCGGCTTGAATTCCGGGTCGATAATCGTGCAAGTCATCGGCGTTGACGCCATCGATCACATAAGGATAGCCCCATGCTTGAGCCAGTGGTTTTAGCGTATCGTGCAGTTCACTTTTGCAGAAGTAGCAGCGATTTACCGGATTCGAGGCGTAGTTGGGATTCTCTAGTTCATGAGTCTGAACGACTTTATGCAGAATTCCAATTTCAGCTGCTTGAATCCGCGCATCTTCTAGATCTTCGGGAAGAAGCGAGGGCGATTCGGCAGTGACCGCAACCGCACGATCGCCTAAAATATCAAACGCAACTTTTGCAACCAAGGTACTGTCAATCCCGCCAGAATACGCGATCAGGGCTTGATCGAGTTCGATAAACAATGCTTTTAATTGATCTAGTTTTTTGTGCATTGTTAAGAGTGGGGAAAGTAGGGTGATCTCTGTTATTGCATAAAAAAGCAAGCAACGATCGCTGCTTGCTTTTGGGTTAGAGAATGAGGCGTTTTCTCAATCTTATTCGTCGTAAACGCGACACTCTAAGGCATCAGGATTATCATCACAGTACTGCTCAAGGGAATTCTTCGGTTTTACGCTTTGGCGCTGGTGAGAAGCTTCTGCTTGCAATTCTTCTACCGCGTCCCAAGCCGCAGCACATTCGCCTGAATTTGAACCGCTAACATCACAGGCTTTGCGAGCATTCTCACGCTCTAACTCAATCTGCTTTTCAATATCGCTCATTGCCATAGGATTCCGTCCTTATTTTCAAATCAAAACAAAATGCTGTGCGAGAGAGTAGAACTCGAATTCTGTGCGTCTCAAATGAAAAGACTGACAGAACTACCCAACATATCAGCTTAGGACATTTATCCCGTTTAATTCTGCTAACTGGAAGACATTTCCAGGCGAGTGCTGACTCAGGTTTTGTATCTCTATATTAACCTGTGACCTCTACCCCTGACGACTCTACCGTAAGTGCGGTCTTCCGATCCGTCTTTCTCCTGATCTGCTCACGGGGCAACCGTGTTCTAAACTAGAGCTACTGCTAAGTTTCTTTCGAGTCTATTCATTCGAGTCCATACATTCGGAGTCCCTACCTGGAGCGATCGCACATGACGGAAGCCTTAGATTCAATGCGGTGGGCAAGTGCTCTTTCGACTCGCCCATTTCTAGAAGCGGCAGTGGAAGAAGTGGTTTCACAAGCGCAAACAACGCTGCAAGCGGACGCGGATTTGGGGTTTGTGTTTATCTCGTCGGCGTTTGCCAGTGAGTATTCTCGATTGTTGCCGTTGCTGCGGGATAAGTTGCCGGGGGTGTCGATCGTCGGATGCAGCGGGGGCGGAATTGTGGGAGTGACGCAACGCGGAAAAGTGCGGGAAGTCGAGGAAGAACCTGCACTTAGTCTGACGCTGGCACATTTACCCGATGTGAAAGTGACTCCGTTTTATGTATCTGCCAGTGATTTACCTGATTTAGATAGCCCGCCGGATGCGTGGATAGAATTGTTTGGAGTTTCACCAGCAGACTCACCAAACTTTGTGCTGCTAGCCGAGCTGCCACGAGTGAATGATTTGCTGCAAGGGTTGGATTTTGCTTATCCAGGAGCGGCAAAGATTGGAGGATTGGCAAGTTCAGGAATGTTAGGTAGTGGGGCAACAGGGCTATTTTGTGACGATCGCTTTTATCGAGAAGGCGCGGTTGGGGTGGCACTCAGCGGCAATATTGTATTGGATACGATCGTGGCACAAGGCTGCCGTCCAATTGGTCAACCGTATTGGGTGACAGAAGGCGAACGGAACATTCTGCTCGCGATGCAGGAGGATGATGGATCGGGCTTACCATCGGATCGCTGTGCGGTGAATCGATCGCCCTTAGAGCAGTTACAAGATCTGGTTCAAGCCTTGAGCGAAGACGATCGACAATTAGCGCAGCAAAATCACATTTTTATTGGAGTGGCACAGAACGGATTTAAGCAAACCTTGGAGCCAGGGGATTTCTTGATTCGGAATTTGTTGGGGGTCGATCCGCGAGTGGGTGCGATCGCGATCGGGGATTCAATTCGTCCGGGACAGCGGATTCAGTTTCACCTGAGAGATGCCGAAACCTCTGCGGAGGATTTAGATTTGCTGTTGCGGCAGTATGTCCGGGCAGGAAAAACGAATCCGTCTCCGGTTGGGGCGCTGATGTTTTCGTGCTTGGGGCGGGGTGAAGGGCTATATGGAGAGCCGAATTTTGATTCGCAATTGGTGAATGAGTATTTGGAAAATTTACCGATCGCAGGCTTTTTCTGTAATGGTGAAATTGGTCCAGTCGGTGGTAGTACGTTTCTACACGGCTACACTTCAGTTTTTGGAATTTATCGAGAGAAGGAATAGGTTTTGTGGCGATCGTTCGAGTTCGAGAACATGTCAATCCACTCAGTCGGAAATATCAAACGCCAACGACTCCGCCGGATTGGAGTCAGGTGTTTGCTGATCCGTCGCGCCCGTTGCATTTAGATATCGGGTGCGGTCGGGGTGTGTTTTTGCTGAAAATGGCAGAACAGGCTCCCGATTGGAATTATTTAGGATTGGAGATTCGAGAACCGATCGTCGATCAAGCTCTAGAATGGCGAGACGAAGCGGGACTGAAAAACCTGCACTATATTTTCTGCAATGTCAGCAATTCGCTACAGCCAATTCTGGCATCGTTGCCAGCGGGAACGTTGGAGCGGGTTTCGATTCAGTTTCCCGATCCTTGGTTCAAGCGCAAACATCAGAAGCGGCGGGTCGTGCAGCCGGAAATGGTTGCAACCTTAGCAGAATTTATGAAGCCGGATGCGATCGTCTTTTTGCAGTCTGACATTTTAGACGTGGCGAAGAAAATGGTCGATCGATTCGTCGAGTCGCCTGATTTTGTCCGCGAAGGCTCGGATTGGTTGCCTGAAAACCCGTTACCAATCCCAACCGAACGTGAATTGATGGTGATGTCATTTGGCGATCCAATTTACCGGGCGATTTTCCGAAAATCCGAAATATCAACGGACTGATCAACTATGCGGATCTTTCTCAAAGCGAATAATGTCATCCTCACCGAGATATTCGCCATTCTGCACTTCGATCATGACTAGCGGAATCACCCCTGGATTTTCCACCCGATGTGGCGTTCCCATCGGTACATAAGTCGATTGCTTTTGCATCACAATCTTCTCTTCACCGTTGCAAGTCACTTTCGCCGTTCCGGATACCACAATCCAGTGTTCGCTGCGGTGATAGTGCATCTGAGTACTAATATGCGCTCCCGGCTTGATCTCAATTCGATTAATTCGGTAGCGCTTGGCATCCTCTAAAACCGTTACGGTTCCCCAATGGCGAATCTCCGTCACATCAGACTCTGAAACGAGATCGACCACTGTTTCCTCAGATCGTTGATTTTTCATAAAATTTCAGGTGCTCCACTCTTCAATCATGCAAGAAAAAACAGCTTCATCCGCAAGATTTAGAAATCGAAGTAAATGTAACGAGTTCCTGCTTCGGGCGCAAGCTGCCAGACGAGATACCAGCATAGGGGAACTAGTAGCAACTTCAAATGCCAAGTGAGATTAAGCTTTAATCCACGCTGGAAAATGTAAGTCAACACCATCACCAGTGCGATCGCTGCAAAAATTAGCACAATCTGAGGCGGATACAGCCCAACCGCTTCTCCATATACCTTTTGAGCATATTGCACGTCGGCGGTATATCCCCACAACCGCTGCACCACTTTCCAAGCCGAATCGACATTGGGCAATCGGAAAAACACCCAAGAAACAAACACTAACCCTTGTGTTAGCGTCCATGCGAGAACAATACCTGGCAAGCTCGACCATAGTACTTCGATCCAGGTAAATCGCTTTGCGATCGCATGATTGAGCCGATGAATCGCCAGTCCAATCCCATGAATGCCGCCCCACGCTACGAAGCCCCATGCTGCTCCGTGCCAAATCCCGGCAATTAACATCACCAGAATTAAGTTCAAGCAAGTCCGAAACAGTCCCTGACGCGATCCCCCCAGTGGAAAATAAAGATAGTTCCGCAACCAATCACCCAGCGTCATGTGCCACCGTCGCCAAAAATCTGCCAGACTCGTGGTGAGATAGGGAAAATTGAAGTTTTCTGGTAGCTCAATTCCCAATAGCAATGCGCTTCCGCGTGCCACATCGACATAGCCACTAAAATCAAGGTAAAGCTGAAGCCCATAGGCAACGATCGCAATCCACAGATCCGCACTTCCCGCCCGTTGAATATTGTCAAAACTGAGATTGACTAATCCATTTAAGCGATCGGCAACGATTCCTTTCTTAATCGCACCGCAAGCAATCAACCACAGTCCCTCGGTAATCTGCGGCATTGGTGGCGCTTGAACTGCGTGAAACTGCCCCGCGAATGGGTGGTAGCGTGTGATCGGACCTGAAATCAACTTCGCAAAGAATAACTTATACGCTGCAAAATCGAGAAATTCTTGAGCCGCAGGTGCACCACGATACACATCAACTAAGTAAGCAATGCACTCGAAGCAAAAAAAGCTGATCCCCAAGGGTGCAATCAAATGCACATCCGCCCAATTTGCGCTCTGCAGTAGGTTTGGCAGATTAAATGCTGTCGCGATCGTTGAAAAAATGAACGGCACATACTTAAATCCGAGCAGCAACATCACGTTTAAGAAAATCCCACCGCACAGCACCCGGAGTCGCCGTCGATTCCAATCTGCCTGAGCAAACTGCCAATCTTCAATTCTCCAATCTGGTGGTACACCTAGCGCCCGCCCCAACCAGTAGTTAATCACCGTCGCGACCAGCAGCAGCGGAACATACTGCGCTTGCAGCGAAGCATAAAAGACCAAACTGGTGAGAAATAGTAGCCACGATCGCAGCCAAGTCGATCGCACTGACCAAAACACCCCAATGACACAAAGGAGAAAAACGGCGTACAGCGGGGAAAGAAATTGCATAGCGCGAAAAAACTCAATCGCGTCTAGTGTACTGGCAAACTCCGATCTCAGTACAACTCACCTAATAAAAAAGCAGCCCTAAAGCTGCGATTTCAGATACAGATGGTTATCGACACACTGATCAAGATCAGACGTTGAACAAGCAGTTCTCAGGACTCCAGCCCACATCGGCAATTTCCAGTGTGGGCGGTTTTAGAGCGATCGCCTAGGATGAATGGACACTCCAACAACCGTCCTAGACTCCCCGCTTGATCCAGGGTGGATCTCGCCATAATAAAGTCAGCGTTTAACTGTCCCTTGCCCTGTGACTCACTTGAGTTCAGGGCAGTTTTGTTTTAGGCGGCGATCATGCGGGTTAATCGGGGAGAAAGTGATTCGGTTTGAACGGCACTTAGACAGCGACCGCAAGCACATTTATAAGCGGCAACTCTATTAGCGGCAATCCCTGAAGCCTGTTGAGTTTCTTCGGTCGCTCCTCCAGGAATCGAAGCTAAAGCAGCACTCCGAACTGTCGGCAGCGTGTAAGGTTGAACCGCACCAAAGTTTACACTCCAGCCTAAATCGCGCAGTGCTCCTAACGTTAAACTACTCATCGGCATCGATACGCCTGGAGATTCAGCAAAGGGGGTCATCAATTCTGTATCAAATCGCGATTCATCCCAATGGTAGAAAATTTCTGGCTCGATCGGTAGTGCAGTTGGCGTAAACGTTCCAAGCAGATCGCCGTAAGCACTTCCAGCATAGCTATCCGCACGATAGGTGGCGTTTGCGCGATTAATCCAGTTCTTCCCAGCCGTCACGCTTGAGCCGTCAGAGAACGAAAACTTGACGGGTTCCCAAACTGTACCGAAGCCGAAAATGTGAGCGAATTCATGAATCATGATGTCGCGCAGGTAGATCGGATTCGCGTTAAATTCAGCAAATTTTCGGCTGTTTAGGGTGCTACCACCGCGCGTAATCACGATGTTGTTTGCGGCATCGAGCGTCAGAGAAGGACCTGATAGCGCCAGCGTACCGGTATCGGCTGTGCCATCTTGAGACACCAAATTTTCGCCTGTCAATGCGATCGACAATGTATTCGATCGCGTAATTGCACTGCGGTTGAGAATGACTCCTTCCCAAAATCGCGCGGCTTGACTCATCGCATCTCGTGCCGCTGCACTCAGCCCCGCTAGAGAATCCGCGAAATTTAGCTCAATCCGAAACTGCTGATCATCACTAGCAGCGGCGGTGAAGTTTGTGGAAACGGTATAGTCAGCGATTTGATTGTTGTAGCTGAACACCTGCACAAAGTAATTTCCAGGTGCAATAAATTTGCGGATCGATTCGTCTTTCGTACCGCGCTCCCACTGCCACGCGAGAATTTCGCCATTGTCGATCGTGCCATTGCCATTTGTGTCTTGAATTAAGCGCACGTCTGCATCTCCGGTCAGTCCGGTTAACCCTGCGGTAAAAACGCCGGATTGCCCGATCGTAAAGCGGTAAAAATCATTGGTGTTGCCAGCATCAACGCGATCGCGACGAGAAAAGACCGGAGCCTGATTTTCGGCGGTTGCTAGACTGCCACTGCTCGTTAAGGTTCCGGTACGTAGGGTCGATTGCGTCGGTGTGACCAGCAGTGAGGCGGAGCGTTCGACCGAAGCGATCGGTTGCCAATCTAAGTCGGTTTCTGTTAGAACGCTTTCAGTTTTGCTGACACTGCCGTTTTGGACAAACCAGGCAAGGAGTTCTCCGGTTGATGGATTGCGCCAGAGTAGATCGGTCGTGCCGTCTCGATTGAGATCCGTTGCGCTGAGGGCTTGCCAGTTAGACGCGATCGAGCTTCCAGCTTTGATTTGTGTGCGCTGTGTACCGTTGTATAACCAAAATTGCGTCTCACCAGTGCGATCATTGCGCCAAAACAAATCGGGATTGCGATCGGCGTTAAAATCTGCAATTTCGGCAATTTTCCAGTCAATGCTCGGAGCCGGATTGAGAAACAATCCTTGAGTCACTGCCCCGTCATTAAGCAACCAAACGGCGGTCTCAGCGGTATTCGTGTTGTACCAGATGAGATCGGCAGCACGATCGAGGTTGAGGTCAGCAATACCTTGAATTCGCCAACCGCCCGCTCCGGTTGAGCCGATAGACGATTTCGCCACAACGCTGGTGTTATTGAGAAACCATAGATAGGCTTCTCCACTGCGCGAATTGTGCCAGAGAATATCGGTGGAGCCGTCATTGTTGAAGTCGGCAAGTCCTACCACCTGCCAATCGATGTCGTTGACCGAATCAAGCGCGATCGACTGAGCCACACCGTTATTCAGTTGCCAAATTCGCACGGCTCCGGTTCTGGAGTTGCGCCACAGTAAATCTTGTTGTCCGTCGCGGTTAAAGTCTGCAATCCCCGCAACTTGCCAATTTTGGTCGGACTCTGTGGGTAAGTCTTTTCGCGCAGCCGGGTTGGAGTTGTTGATTGACCAGATTTGAGTTGCGCCCGTGGTGGCATTGCGAGAAAGCAGATTGGCAGTCGTCGAAGCACTGCTGAGTTGAAGCGCAGATACGACTTTTTGCCCGATCGCTGTTTGTAATGGAGTTTCTCTGGTAGAAAAATCTGAATCTAGCAGCGATGCCGAAGAATCGATCGCGCTGGGGAAAGAACTAGAACGCATTATTACTGCTCCTGCTGCTCAGTTCTTTCCATTGAGATAAATTCCGAATCAAAACAAGGGAACGTCCGATACCTTTACCCACTATGTTGCTAACGCCTCACTAACAAAGACCGCACTGAGCGCGATCACTCAATTCGTTGCTGTTTTCGGTAGAGTTTGACAAGCACCCAAGATCGAGAGGTAGATTTACGTACCTTCGATAATTATCTTATTCGGAAAGTACCGTCGCTAGCAATTTGCACCCTAAAGATTTTACAAAAAAGTGACGAATTGTATGTGAAGTTACAGTAGCCGGAAAATAAATGGGTATCGATAGGGCTGATCGGGTCGATCAATGACTTTGATGATCGCAAGAAGCGGCAGCAGCCAGCTACAGATCAAAAGTCCAATTCCAATAACGATCGCGACTGGAATTCCGATCACAGTGGCAGCCAAAATACCTGCTAGAATTCCATATCCATATAGATTGAGATGGAAATTGAGTGCTTCGCGGGCGTTGTCTTTAATCACCCAGTCATCGGTGATCAGCAGAACGGCGATCGGAATGCCGATCGAGACAAGAGTAGCACTGAAAAAAATCGATCCGTGGCAGAGCGCAGAGAGAAGTTTTTGTTGTCCAGGCGTTGACATGAGTTTGATGAACTCGACGCTTTTGAATCTAGCGACAAACCCACCCGATTTGTCGCTATCTTTAAAGTATTGTTATGAATTGGGACTTCCCACTCTCGCACGACAAGCCTAATCCTGAGCAAACAGCATGACGATCGCACTTGACCCCGAACTGCAAAAAGCCGTAGAGCGACGACGAAATTTCGCGATTATTTCTCACCCTGATGCCGGAAAAACAACGCTGACCGAAAAGCTGTTGCTATACGGAGGAGCAATTCACGAAGCAGGAGCGGTGAAAGCTCGTCGCGCCCAACGTCACGCCACTTCAGACTGGATGGCGATGGAGCAACAGCGGGGAATTTCGATTACCTCCACGGTGCTGCAATTTGAGTATCAGTCGTGTCAAATTAATTTGCTCGATACGCCGGGACACCAAGATTTTAGTGAAGATACCTATCGCACATTGGCAGCGGCAGATAATGCGGTGATGTTGATCGACGCGGCAAAAGGGTTAGAACCTCAGACCCGTAAGCTGTTTGAAGTCTGCCGAATGCGATCGCTGCCGATTTTCACGTTTGTCAACAAGCTGGATCGTCCCGGACGCAGCCCGATCGAACTAATGGACGAAATCGAGCAAGAGCTAGGAATGCAAACGTATGCGGTGAATTATCCGATCGGGATGGGCGATCAATTTAAAGGAGTATTCGATCGACGGACTCGTAAGATTCACTTATTTGAGCGGAGTCTGCACGGAAGCCGCGAGGCGGTTGATACAGTAGTCGATTTGGGCGATCCGAACATTGAAACACTGCTAGAAAAAGAACTGTATTACCAGTTCAAAGATGAATTAGAACTCATTGAAGGAATCGGCTCCGAATTTGATCTCGATGCCATTCATAGCGGTCAAATGACCCCGATCTTTTTTGGAAGCGCGATGACCAATTTTGGGGTTGAGTTATTTTTGAATTCATTCTTGGATTACGCGCTCAAACCGGGAGCGCACGTCAGTACCAAAGGCGAAATCGAACCGACCTACCCAGAATTTTCGGGCTTTGTGTTCAAACTTCAGGCAAATATGGACCCGAAACATCGAGATCGGGTCGCTTTTGTCCGCGTCTGTTCTGGAAAATTCGAGAAAGACATGGTAGTCAGCCATGCGCGAACCGGAAAAACGGTGCGATTATCTCGTCCTCAAAAGCTATTCGCTCAAGATCGCGAGGTGATCGAAGAAGCGTATCCGGGTGACGTGATCGGCTTGAATAATCCGGGTGTTTTCGCGATCGGTGACACAATTTACAACGGTCAGAAACTAGAGTACGAAGGGATTCCCTGCTTCTCACCAGAACTTTTCGCTTATCTGAGAAATCCGAATCCATCGAAATTCAAGCAGTTTCGTAAAGGGGTTTCCGAATTGCGGGAAGAAGGTGCAGTACAAATCATGTATTCCGCAGACGAAGCGAAACGCGATCCGATTCTTGCCGCAGTCGGACAATTGCAAATGGAAGTCGTGCAATTTAGATTGCAAAACGAGTATGGAGTCGAAACGCAGGTGGAATATTTGCCGTATACCGTCGCTCGTTGGGTAGACGGGGGTTGGGAAGCGCTGCAAAAAGTCGGGCGCATTTTCAACACGCTCGCCGTAAAGGACAGCTGGGAGCGTCCAGTATTACTCTTCCGCAACGAGTGGAATTGTCAGCAGCTTCAAGGCGATCACCCTGAATTGAAGCTCAACGCGATCGCGCCTGTTGTGGCGGAGCCATTCTGTCACTAGTTCAGGCTGGCTCTTTTGGGCAAACACTCGCACCGCATGGTAGTTCACCTTTTCGCGCAACCGATAGACCTGTTTGATTGGCATATCGAGCAGTTGCGCGATCGCTTCTTGCGTTTTACCTTGCAAATAAAGTTGTAACCACTGTGCAGCATCGGCTCCGACTTTCTCAATTAGGTAGTCTTCAAACTGCTGAACGATCGCCCTACGGAGTTCTTGTTGCTGCTGCTGAGTCTGCTCTTCTTGAAATTGTGCGATCGCTTCTCCATCGAGCAGACTCACCGCGCCCTCGGAGTCATCTGGTGCAACCTCTTCTGACACTAATCGAATAAAGTCGGCTGCTGGAACTTGGGTCATTCCGCCGCGTTGCGTTCGCTTTTGATAATTCACAAAGCGGTAAACTAACAGCGGTTGATTCCGGATTGGACGTAGACAATATTCTTCGGTTGCAGTCAGAACGATCGCATTACGAAGCCGCGCATCTTCGGTGCATTGAGCAATCCAACTCACCTGCTCCTGCATATATTTATCGTGCTGTAATAAGTCCTGAATCACTTCTTGCAGCACGTCTACGACGGTCGTTTGGCGATCGCGCGACAAGGCAATCCAGGTACTAATTTTGTTACGAATAACAAACATACTTCCCAAGCGCTGAATTAAGTTCTTATAGGCGCGTTGGGGGGGTGTTTCAAAATAGCGCTGAATCAGAATGCGATAGCGATAATCCATCGCCTGAACTTCGATTTCAAGGCGCTCCGGGGTATAGCTGTCAAAGCGATCGAGATCCTCACCGAGCAACCATCGGACAATACTTTCGCGCGTTGTGTCGTTACTACGCGAAAGTTCGGTCTTTAACCGTGATCGCCATTCGGCTGCAATTTGTTCTGCTCGTGTCATGGTTGCCGTCCTCATTACCCTGATATAGAGTGTGCCGCAGAGTTGACTATAAAATCACTTACCCAAACGGGTAATGCTGCGACTCAGACTCGCTCAACCTGACTGATTCAACTAAGGTTTTAGTATAAAACGTTTCTCAAGGTTGTTCTACTACTTACGGAATGCGGTTGCTGCTAGATTCCAGCGACGTGGCAACACGTTCTAGAGTTTCGGTGAGATGGGCAATGTGAGAAATTAAAGTCGATTGATTGTCGGTCAAGGTTTGGAGTGCATTCGTTAATGCAAAGATTTGTTGACCTTGCTGATCGACCTGCGTGGTGATCGTATCGAGGCGATCGGAGAGCTGCTCGATCGTTTCGGATG
>PSLO01000014.1:54978-60959 GCA_040289665.1 Leptolyngbya sp. ERB_1_1
TTCTGCTAGTTCTTGCACGATCGCCGCTAAAGGTTGCGATTCCACGGTAAGGTTCTCCTCTCACACTAAATCCTGTTAAAAGCCATTCTACTTGGGTATCTAGATCGCTCTTTTAGGGATTACTCCGGGAAAATTTCGGGATCGCTTCGTTAGTGCTTCATCAGAACTTCACAAAGCCACAGATCGCAGCGAGGAGTAAAAAGTTTTGGGAAAATATTGGAGAAAAGACTATTAGAGATCTCACGGTTTCGATAGGCTTTACATGAAAACGCGCAAGTTAATTTCAGTGATACCACGGTTTCACGCATTGGTTCGCACTATGTTTAACCCAACTGTTGATTCGTCGATTCCATACTCGCCTGTCGCATCTGCTACCAGTTTTCAAGTTCCACATCGATCGACGAATTCGGTTTTAAAACGAGCAATTGATATTCTCGGCAGTTTCATTGGATTGCTGATTGTAGCAGTGATGTTTTTACCGATTGCGATCGCCATTCGGCTCGATAGTCCAGGACCGATCTTTTACAGTCAAGAGCGGCATGGATTATTAGGCAAGCCGTTCCGAATTTATAAATTTCGCTCAATGGTTGATGGCGCGGACGGGCTGAAATTTCAAGTAGAGAACGAAGCCGAAGGCTTAATTTTTAAGAATCGCCAAGATCCTCGTGTTACTCGCGTCGGGCGCTTTCTACGGAAAACCAGTCTAGATGAACTACCGCAGTTTTGGAATGTGCTGCGCGGCGAAATGAGCTTAGTCGGAACCCGTCCGCCGACATCGGACGAGGTGGCTCAGTATGCAGACCACCACTGGCAGCGGCTAAACGTGAAGCCTGGACTGACTGGAGAATGGCAGGTGAATGGTCGATCGATGGTGAAGGATTTTGAAGATATTGTGCAGATGGATCTGCGATATCAAACGCTTTGGTCGCCTTTGTATGACCTTGTGCTGATTGCGAGAACGATCTCTGTAATCGTGGCGAGAAAGGGTGCGTTCTAGCGATAATCCTGATATGAATTTCAATAGAGACGGATCGGCGATCCGTCTCTATTGGAATTTTATCCGTGTCGTTTTTGATGCCACACCCAGGCGTGGGTGAGAATTTTTTCAAGATCGGCGTATTGCGGATTCCATCCCAAGAGCGATCGCGCTTTTTCTGCACTTCCAACTAATGCAGGCGGATCACCAGGGCGACGATCGCACTCGATCGCGGCAATCGATCGACCCGTGACTTTCCGCGCCATCTCAATCACTTCTCGCACTGAGAATCCACTGCCATTCCCTAGATTAAACCGCTGAGAATCGCCACCTTTGAGCAAGTAATCTAAGCCCAGAACGTGCGCCTCTGCCAAGTCCGTCACATGAATGTAATCGCGAATGCAAGTTCCATCCGGTGTCGGATAATCGGTTCCCAAAATCGAGATTGAATCGCGTTTTCCGAGAGCAGCCATGAGTACGAGCGGAATTAAGTGCGTTTCTGGCTGATGGTCTTCACCCAAGCGACCTTCTGGATCGGCTCCAGCCGCATTAAAGTATCGAAATGCTACGAATTTGAAGTCATACGCCTGATCAAAATCCGATAGAATTCGTTCGACCATCAGCTTCGTTGCACCGTACGGATTAATTGGATCTTGGGGATGATCTTCGGGAATGGGAACGGCTTTCGGAACGCCGTAAGTTGCACAGGTAGACGAGAAGACAAACTTCTTAATTCCAGCAGCAACCATCGCCTCTAGTAGGGTCAGCGTTCCCGTGACATTGTTGCGGTAGTACTTATCTGGCTGGCTGACAGATTCGCCAACATACGCATACGCCGCAAAGTGCATCACCGCACTAAAAGGACGCGAGGCAAACACACGATCAAGCAATTCGCGATCGTTGGTATCGCCCTCGATTAATTCAACTTTGAGCGCAGATTCGACAATATCGCGATGTCCGTAGACCAAATTATCGAAGACCACTACTTCATAGCCCGCTTTTTGCAGCGCGAGAACCGCATGAGAACCGATATATCCGGCTCCCCCAGTCACTAATACGATCGGCTTTTCAGATGACACAATAAACTCCTCACGCAGCTTTTAGGACAATTCTCAATTCAACAGAGCGCTTTTAGAGTCAGGAGTAAAAGCGCGAACTTATTCGAGTTTTTATTCAAGAACGCTACTTAAAGATATCGCGCGTCAACAAAAATAAAATGACCGCAAATACAATTCCCGCGAAAATGAGTTCCATTGAATCTTCCTCCTGTACACCCGACTCGGTTTGCCATTTTTGCAAAAGGTTTAAGCTTTAATCCATGCTTTCTATCTGATTTTCGATCGTTCAGACAAGCGTGGACTGATTTATTTTAGAAAAAATTGTTTGTGTTCTCGCTAATTCGAGAAAAAATCTGCAATTCAGCGCGAAAAACTCCCTACAATCTAGCAATTTTCGGTACAATCCTAGTCTTGAAACAGTTTATTTTTGTAGTGCAAGCCTAACTTTAAGGAGTTCGATCGTCATCCATCAGGTCGTTCAGATTACAAACAACTTAACGTGTACAAATTTGATGCCTGCGGGTAATCTTGAAGCGATGAAGTTTCACCCCGAATTTAATCGTTTGGAGATCGCATTTTGTGGTGAGGAAGATTAGCGCGATACAAGGGATTGAATAAATGGTTTTATTAGTAACTGATGTATTTGTTCTACTAACTCAGGTGTTGCTCTGGGTCGTAGTGGGTTTATTTGCTTGGTATGTTTTACTGCGGGTGCTACCAAGACCGTTTCTAGGCGGATTAGTGTTGCTGCTGCTGCTAGGGGTGGCAGCGTTTACGTTTTACCGGGGGACTCCGGAGCAGGGACTGATTGGGGACATCTTTCGGGTGATTGCCATTCCGTTTAGTCCCCTGGGGATCATTCTGATTTTGCTGCTGCTCGCGTTTCTTGAACTGCTGCGCGGTGGCAAACTGTCAAGAACGGGTCTGGTTTTGCTGCGAATTGCGATTCCAGCTTTATTAATTTTGAGTATCCCTGCAGTGTCATATTTCTTGGCACAAAGAGCAGAAGCAGAAGCGCTCGACATTGCTCGTCCAGCGGCGAGTGTAGCGCTTCCACCAGGGGCGCGGCGTGTGATTGTTGCCTTAGCGCAGGATACAACCCGACTGCAAATTAGACCGCGATCGCAACCGCTTCCTGGCGCACCTGCTCCGATCGCTCCACAGCTAATTCCGCCGCCTGCCCAGATTCCGGCTAGCGCTTTTCCGGTATTAGAAGAGCAGCCTGTTCAACTGACCGAGAGAGGCGACATTCTAACTTTCACAAATCAGGTGTATCGACAAGAGCTAGCGCGAGGAACCGATCCGCTCGTTATCGTGAGTGCAGGCGGTCGCCCAGAGCGTGCTCGCAAAACAGGAGAAACGCTGAATGAAGTTTCAGAAGCGGCAGATGCGCGAAGATTTCTTCAGGGTTTGGGAATTCCGCCTAGCGCTATTATTGGAGATTCCAATAGTCCGACGATTCAGAGAAGTGCGGTCAATGTACGTGAGGAATTGCGGCGTAGAGGAATTAATTTTGGCAATCAGTTGGTTTTGATTAGTTCTGCGATCGAGATGAATCGAGCGGCGTTGACGTTTAGTCGAGAATTTAACAGCAACAATGTGCCGTTGAGGGTGATTCCGAATCCGACGAATTTCTATACGTTACCAGCACCCGCATCATTCCGGGGTCGGGCGCAAGGGCGCGATGTAGTCGAGCGCAATCTCCAACTTTCCGATCTTCTGCCGAGCATTGATGCGCTGTCACTCAGTTCTAAAGTGATCAATGAGTATCTGACATCGATCTACTATTTCTTGAGAGGATGGATTCGACCCGTTCGGACAACGCTTTAGGGTGAAAGAGTGACACGATCGAACTCTGGCTGATGGGTTTGCGATCGCTCTAATTTCTGCAACGAACTGAGCGCTAGAAAGCCAAATCCCACTTTTGCGGCAACATCGAGAATCGTATAAGATGCCGTCTCAACTGTGCTATCAATCACATTAATCCCCGTTTTCGCGAGAATCCACACGACCGGGTATAGTGACCAGATGACCAAATGCACGGTTAGTAAGCGATTAAATACAGACTTAGAGCGGGGATAGGATTCGATCGCTCGATCGCGGTAATGCTTCAACAGCAGGTATGCCAATCCTAAATAAAATCCACAGCTAACGATGTACCAAAGATTTGTGGTCGGCTTTGGTGAAATTGCAGCGACAAAGCCAGTTGCAATCATTAATACATCTGCGCCGATCATACTAGCGAGGATGATCGGTTTGGTTCTACCTAAATAGCTGAGCAATACGATCGTCAATGGCGTTGAGAACGTCCAGGTTGCATAACGTACCCAAAAGGTGGGACGATCGAAGATCACGTTAAAACCCTGGCGTTGCGTCATTGCTAAATACAAAACAGCCGCGATTGCGCAAATAAAGAAATTGAGTACATAGACGATTTGCCAGCGATCGTTTTTCGCGCGGTCTGCCCCGAAGCCGAAAAAGATTGCTCCTGCTGCCATACTGAGACAACCAAACCAAAGCCATGCCTGCGTCATCGCGCCTATTCCCCCGTGTTTTGCTCTCGCTATGTTTTATCAACACTGTAGGGCGCACTCGCTCAAAATGCCTCTGACTCTCGAAGGATGAAGGAAAACGCCATCCTCCATCCTTCATTTCAAAGTGCTATTGAACTTTATCACTGCTACTTTGCCACAGGCGCTCTAGCATTTCGATTTGTCGTTTGAGCAAATGACGTTTTCGGTTCTTGCGTACCAGAACTGCGAGAAACATTCCTAAAGGAAGCGCGATCGCGATCAGTCCTTCCGAAATCATTGCGGTATCACTTTCAGCCCGCAGAGATGCGATCGGAGTCGAGATTTGAATCGGTTTGAAATCAGAGTGCATGGGAAGATTTTACAAAAGTTGCATGAATAAGAAAGTATGCTTAATTTTGGCACTGGAATCTCTAGAGCCTGCGCTCCTATTAGGTTTGTTTAAGAGTTTGGGGTTAGCGAATATCGTCGTAGAAGCGTTTAAGTCGAGTGGCAGATACACCAATCCCCCAGAGAATTCCGATGTAGAGGTAGAGGGCGGTTGCTTTCCATGCACCCCATTTTGCGACTCGACGATCGGAGCTTTGTACAATGCGATCGATCTGGCGAATTTCTCCTTTTCGGAAGAGTCGTAAACAGAGATCGCCGTCTTCCATGATCGGTAAAGCTGGATCGAAGCCACCGCAGTCCCAAAAGTCCGATCTCCGACAAAACATGACTTGATCACCGAAGAGTAAGCGCAATCCTTTGATGAAGAGACGCGGGCGGAAAATTAAGGGGGCGTAGTATGTTTTGAGAAAGTTGTGCAGGGAAATTCCCCAGCGTGTGGTGTGAGTGCCTGTCATGATCGAAATGAATCCACCGCAGGCGATCGACGAGTCGGATAGCGTTTGGATCATCAGTGCGATCGCGTCATCGGGAATTTGAGTATCAGCGTGTAGAAAGCAGAGAATGTCGCCTGTTGCGTGGGTTGCTCCGTGGTTGAGTTGGATGGCACGACTGGCACGATCGCAATGAAAGATTTGGGCAAGATTGAATTGTTGGGCGAGTGCGATCGTGTTGTCTGTGCTGCCGCCATCGACGATGATGATCTCCCAGGCGGCGGGGGTGAGAATCGCAAGCTGTCTAAGTGTGCGATCGATGCTACGGCTTTCGTTAAGCGTCGGAATAATAATCGAAACACGAGACATATTATTTCAATCCGAATAGCGATCGCATCATCGAAATTCTACTAACCAGTAATTCGTAAACGAATAGCGTTACGATGACCGTCATCGTACTAATGATCAAGAATTTTGTAATGATATCGACATTCCACTGCACAACATAAAATGCGATCGTAACCAAAATCGTTTGGTGTAATAAAGGCTTTGTTGCATGAATAACTAGAAACGGTAACCTGTAGAACAGGAGAAT
>PSLO01000140.1:0-8740 GCA_040289665.1 Leptolyngbya sp. ERB_1_1
GACATCCGCCCTTGGGGCGGTCACACTCATCAAGCCACCAGCTTTGCTGGGGGTGTCTGACTTTCGACCCATCTCATGGTGTCGTCTAGCTTAGTGCCAAATTTCGTCTTTTGAGCACTCATCCTCCAACTTTATTCAATGGGTTGTGACAATATATAATCTGTCTCTTATTTGGTTGAGTGACTCACCCTTGCTTCGATACGGTTTGGCTGTCTGATGCAATATCTGTCACTTTCCAAAAACACCGACAGAAGCTCGACAAGATGTAAATCATCAAGGTGTAAATCATCTCGGTGCGTTTGAACAGCTTATATTGACCTTTATCAAATTCGGAGATGAACGTGAGCAAACTGAAACAGATTGCCGCTATCGGCGTAGCCGCTGTACTTGCAGGATATACCGTTCCTACGATCGCTCAGTCGGACAAAAAGCCCATGAAAGCCACTCCGACCGAACCCACCGCTGCGCCCTCAATGAGTACACCCGCAAGCCCGGGTATGTCTCCGATCGTGAAACCGGATACAACTCCGATGGGTTCTCCAGCGAACGCAGGCTCAACCCCATCCCCCACAATGAGCAGTCCGGCTTCGACTCAAATGCCTTCGATGCCCACGATGCAGACCAAGCCTGCTGACTCTGTTACGCCCGCATCCAGTCCGACGACTCCGGATACGGTAAAACCTGTTCCAGCGGAGTCCGCACCTTCTGGATCAACGACGGTTCCAGCAACACCCACAGCTCCAGATTCGACAACAACCCCTTCATCACCCGGTAGCACACCGATCGCGCCTGCTTCTCCTACGACTCCAGATTCCAGCACAACCCCCAACCCGACTCCCAACCCGAACCCAACGGCTCCCTTGAATACGACTCCAGGAACGCCGACTGCTCCTCCAGATGCAACTACTCCTGCAACTCCGAGCGCTCCCTCATCTACGCCCGCTCCAGCCACAAGTACGCCCGCTCCAACTGCTCCGGCTGAGCAGTCTGCCACTCCCAATGCTCAATCTACTGCAAAAACGATGGTACTTGAGGATGAAACTATCACGGGCATCAAGGAAATGAACTTGCCTTCAACCGGGAACGCACCTGCCAAGTTCACGCTACCGATCCAACTTTCAGTGATGAAAGAAGCATCCGTAACGAGCGATACGCCGATCACCGATAAGATGTCGAAAGACTTGACCGCTTGGGGCGCGGCGGTGAGTGCGTGTTTGCAGGATAAACCTGCATTCATGCGCGTGGTTGAGGATAAGCAAGTGCCGTTTATGGTCAACGGTACGGAAGGTAAGATCCGATTGAATGCGAACGATAGACCTGTTTGTGCAGGATAGCAGGCGATCGCAATCCTAATTTGATCGTAAATCGTGTAGAGACGGGTTGGTCGATCCGTCTCTACGTCGTTGAATGGGTATCACGAGAACCACACTAATCCGGCGACGATCGCAACGCCCGCTGCTAACGCCACCCAGATGAACGCATTGTCTTTTGTGTTCACTTGGCTGAGATCAACCTCTTCGGGCACAACAGAGGGCTTTCTCTCCACGCGCTTGCGGGGCGCGGTGGGAGCAAATTTAGAGCGACCAAAATCGCGATCGGACTCATTTTCCTCGATCGTGCCGAGGTCTGGAATTTCGGTCAGCCATTCGGGGCGCGTCTTCAGTCGGGGCGCTTCGAGAATGTAAAGGAGTCGTCTCCCTTGTTTCCGGGTGGTCAAGTCGGGATGTTGACAGGCTTTTCGGCATAGAGTGAGCGCTTCGGTTCTGTGTCCTGCTGCTTCGTACGCCGTCACGAGCCAAATTTGCATCTCACCGCCCAATTTTGAACCCGGTTCGATTAGCGCATTCGATCGCTCTAAATACATTACCGCCTGCCGATAATCGCCCCGCTCAAAGGCTGTTTTTCCGGCTTGATATTCCCGTTGGGCAAGGTCACGCTGTTCTGTGGTCATGCTGAAAGTTCGATCAATACGCCTACTTTTAGGGTATCGAAAATTGGTCTAAGCATTCTGATTTGCTGCAGTTTCCTGTTTTGCTTGCAGTTCTGTGGGAAAGGCTGAATTCTCGGTATACGATCGAATCGCTTCAGTCTCACCCCAAGTTGTCCATTCTTCGAGCGTTCTTGCTGCACCGAGTTCTTGTCCGGCTGGATCGAATAGTTCTACCCAACCATCATCGCCATCTGTACGGACTGTGATTGCGTAAACATCTTGATTTTCGATTTTCTCTTTTGAAGCGGAAACCGACCCCCAATCGGCGGACTCGACTTTATCGAAATAATAATCGTAGGCTTCGAGAATCGGTTGAGGAATCGTCGATCGATTCTTTTCATCGCTCAGATCCAACCTGATCGAAGGGCTGGCTTGAAACGACTGAACGCCATTTTCTTGTGCTTTGTAGGCTTCTGCGTGCTGATTTGCCCAAGCTTGTCGAATTGTTTCCGCTCGATCGTTCATCGTTCAGTCCTGATTTACCTTTTTAGTTCTACCCCGAATTTTACAGAATGGATCACGCCAGGAGTTCCTCTACAGCAATGCTAAATCCTTGTAATACTTTCTGAGTGTTGACAGTTTCACCAAGCGTTTTAAGAACTTGATTCTCTGCCGTAATTACTAAAACAGATTGACTTTCTGGAAACACGAGCCAGACTTCCTCGCATTGAGAAGCGAGATATTCACGCACTTTGGTAAAAACTTCTTCTGCTTGATCCGTTGGAGAAATAATTTCAGCAATCAATAGAAAGCTATGAGGCAAAACTTTAAAGTTGCCATGCTGAGCAGCAAGAGCAGGAGAGAGATATGCAACATCAGGACAACGCACCCGATGAATTGTGCGGCATCCTCCTTCGACATAAACTTCTCCACCAATTCTGCTAGTGTCAGCGTAGTTTCCCCAAAATCAAGATAGCCTCGCTTGAATTCGGGCAGTTTTTGCGGTCATTCCGGTTTTCTCAAGTAGTTGTCCGTCGATCCATTCGGTGTGATCGATCGGGTTCTCTAAAAATGCTTCAAGCGAGATTGGTGGAGTGGTTGCGAACGCGGAGCGCGGTGTAAGCATCGACATTTTTTTCTCCTGTTTAACTAATATCGTCGCCCCAGCTTGGATTCCGTTTGATTACGATTTCACGCTTATCAATCATGGTCATCAACGCAGCCAGATCAGGCGACGCTTTACTGGTCAGATTCAACTCTGCAACGGCTTGATTGCAGGTTCTACCCTCGGTCATTCGGTAGGCAATTTCTTCAATCTCTGCCCAAGTCAAATCACTCTCTACAAACGCTTTTGCGATGACGTTGAGCAGATTTTCCCATTTGTTCCCCTCGGCTTTGGTCATCATCGTATGAGGAATGTTGAGCGCACGATCGAAGCGGTAGTACCAGGTTTTCGGCTGACGCAGTAGAAGATTTTCAAATAACGTTTCATGATCCGGATTGCTGACTGCACGATCGGCTTCGGTCGAAATCACAAACATCGGAGCAGAAGTGGCAGTCTTCGATCGCTTTAATACTTCGTCGCCCAGATCGAGAAAGACGCGCAGATCGGGAAAGGTAAATCCTTTGTAACCGACCGAATCTCCAGGTTCATCACTTTGCCATTCAAAATAAGTGTTAAAGACTTTGACGAACAAATCGATCACTTTATTGCTGCTGCTAAGGTAAGCCGCGAACAGTAAAGCGCGATCGATTTGGGCTGCTTTTTCCAGTGCCAACCATGCCGCCATTGTTCCACCGCCCGACAGCCCACCGACCACAACTTTATCCCCGAAGCTTTGAGCCTGTTGTAACCATGACAGCGCAAAGTTCTTGTAAGTCTGAGCATCGGTTGGCAACGGTGGCGGATTTTGTCCATTCCAATCGCCTGCTTCTCCATGCCCTGGTAATCGTGGAATGATCACGTTGTAGCCTGCTTGGTAAAACATCCGCCCCATCGGTAAAAACTGATAAGGTGCAGCCGTAAACCCGTGAAAGAACAGACACACTTTTGGAGTCGGAGTGGAATGCAGGAGAAACTGCGATCGACACCCATCATTGCGAATCGGCAGTCGATCTTCTAGCAGTTTCGTTTTTAGAGGAAGCGAACTTGCTGCGATCGAGTAGCCGATTTGAGTCAGGAAATTAGTGGGCATAGCAAAGAAAATCAAACGGTAGATAACTCAGAATGCCCGACTTTTACTTACATCATGAACTCTGAGCCGACAATCATCGAGCCAGTGCCTTCATCGGTAAAGATTTCGAGCAGCAGCGAATGGGGCATCCGTCCATCGACGATATGTGCCGCTTTCACTCCCTGTGCTAGCGATCGTACACAACAATTCACTTTCGGAATCATTCCCCCTGAAACAATGCCGTCATCGATCAGTTTTCGCGCTTTCTGAATGTCTAAGTGTGGAATCAGCGTCGATGAATCTTTATAATCGCGCAAAATTCCCGCTGTATCCGTCAGTAGAATCAATTTCTCGGCTCCCAATGCTGCTGCAATTTCACCCGCAACCGTATCTGCATTAATATTGTAAGCCTGTCCAAATTCATCCGCTGCTACGCTAGAAACCACAGGAATATGACCATTTTTCACTAGCGTTTCTAGAATTTGAGGATTCACCCGTGTGACTTCTCCCACAAAGCCAATCCCTTCTTCATCCGCAGGACGCGCTTCAAACAGTCCGCCATCCTTGCCACACAGCCCCACCGCAGAGCCGCCCGCTTGATTAATCAGCGCCACAATTTCCTTATTCACGCGTCCGACTAATACCATTTCCACCACATCCATCGTCGCTGCATCAGTGACCCGCAATCCATTCTTAAACTGCGCTTCGATGCCCAACTTATCCAGCCAAGAATTGATTTCAGGTCCGCCCCCATGTACGAGAATCGGACGCAAACCCACACATGCCATAAACACCACATCGCGAATCACTTTCTCTTTCAGGGTGCTATCTTTCATGGCTGCACCGCCATATTTCACAACGATCGTGCGTCCGGTGAACTGTTGAATGTAGGGAAGCGCTTCGCTGAGAATCCGAACGCGCGTTTCTGCGGCACTTTGGAGGTATTCGCTGTCTTTGAGCATGGAATCAATGTTTTAAGTTGAAGGAATCTGATTTACGATCGCGCACTTTAACACCCACAGATCGTGATCTAAATTACCATTTGGTACAACTTAATGTTTTTCTCAGAGCGATCGCATCACGTGAGGCAGGAAAACGGGCGGGATTTGCGAGAGGGCTTGAGTTTGTCCTTGAATGCCTTCTCGCTCGTAAATGCCTTTCACAATTTGGCTAAGTTGCGCGACTGCACTCGATTGAAAGTCGGGCTGATCTTGCCAGCCTTGAGCCGCCCGAACTTGATGCTTCAGCGCATGATGCAGAAACTTTGTGCGTTCTGCAAAGTCGAGTTCGGTGCGATGATCGATCGCGGTTTGATAATAGGCAAGTCCAATATGATGATGGGTTGCCGAAATGTCAAAGTTCACGGGGGGCGCGTGGGATGTACTTGCGGCGGAGAAATATTGCACCGCATTGAGCGCTTCTTGATAAGCATCGATCGCGCAAAGCAGATAGAGCGAACGATCGTCTTGATCCGTTGAAGCTTGGTTTGCTAAGTGCCAGTAAGCGGTGCCTAAGTTATTTTGTGTGGCAGCGTAGGCAAGTGGGGCAGCTTCAAGCGTGCGGTAAATTAATGCAACTCGGTAAGCGCCGATCGCTAAGTTCAGAAATTCTTCCGCCATCGCTACTTCTCGAACTGCTTGATCACAGCGCGATAAGTTCCAATAAGCAGTGCCTAGATTATTTTGAAGCATCGCATAATGCAGCGGTTCTTGCTCTGGAGTGTAGTAGCGTAAGGCTTCGTGATAGGCATTTACCGCTGCTTGTAGATGAGTCATCGGAGATTGATGCTGCGCCAAGTTCCAGTATGCGGTGCCTAAATTGTTTTGTGTCGCAGCGTAACGGGCGGGATCGGATTCAAAAGAGCGGTATTGAAGCGAAGCTTGATAAGCCTTGATCGCAGACTGCAAATTCTCTTGGGGCGATCGCTGGAGTGCCAGATCGCTGTAAACTGACCCCAGATTATTTTGAATCATGGCGTAAGTTTGCGGTTGGATCTCTGGATTGGTGCGATCGAGCGCAAATTGATAAGCTTTCAGCGCTTTTTCTAAATGGGTAACGACTGAGCCGCCACCGCTTCGCGCTTTGATCCAATACAAATTCGCGATGTCGTTGAGCAAATCGGGCACTTCATCCGATTTCATATTGATCAACTTCAACGCTTGCTCATAAGCGCGAATCACGATCGTTAAATGTTGAGCAGCGGGACGAACCGGATCAAGTCGATCGCGATACCAATCTCCGAGTTGTCGATACAAAATGGCAAGCGATCCGGCAGACGATCGTGCTTGATGCAAGTCTTCGATCTGCTGCAAAATCCTCAGCGGTTCTGTATCTGGATGGTTTGTTTCTAAAACTTGTGTCAGTGCAGCTTGATTATCAAGATTGATCGTTTGCATCACTGATGCCAGCACAAAATCCGCGAGATCAGAATCAAGCTTTAATTTGCGATGTTCGGTTGCTGCTTCATTCGATTTGGGCTGAGTTTGAGTGGATTGAATTTGTGGAGCTTGATTTTGTCCCCAAGGATCATCTTCAAACTCAAATAAACCCGTGTGCCATTTCCAGAATTCAGGAGCAGACTGCTGGATCGCTCGACACCAGGGGCGTGTCACCCACAGAACGAGATTGAAGTCTAGATCGGGGATTTGTTGCGCGATCGTCGAAAGTGAATCTAAAAAGATGCGCTGAATGTGAACAGGCTGACGGGTTAATCGATCAATACCCGTGATTTGAAAATTCGCAATTCCCGTTCTGACCTCAAGGCTTGGTTGAATCTGTGCAACAAGATCGGGATTCTCTAGATTCACAGCAAAACTGGTAAAGCGCGAAGCACTTCCATTCTGGAGCGGATCAGTGGTGATATCGGTTTCAAGTTGAGTTGTAAACTGACTTCGTAGGGCAGCATCGTCACAAACAGCAATCAAAATCTGCCGACGTAGATTCAGACTCAACGCCAACCGTAAGCGGAGATAGATCTGTTGGTTCAGGATCGATGAAGCCTGAGAGATGCTCTCGGTCACAGGAATATCTTGAGCAGAGTGACGATCGACGACAGACATCAGCATTACAATAATTGCTTGTCAAGCACAATACAAATGAGATACTGCTCTCTTCGTCTATTTTTGTTAGCGTTCAGGATAAAACTCGGTTTTACGTAAAAATACGGTTCATACGAACTTTCAACGAAAAAACCAGGTTACTCATAGATTAAGCGACCTGGTTGATTCAAATCCACTATAAATCAGAAATCTTATAGGGGTGTTAGGATACGGCAACCGCGACAAACATTAAGCCTCCGATCAAGATTGCGCCGCCGACACCGAGAATGATGTAGTTGCGCTTTTGATTTTGAGTCGGCGGTTCTGCCTCGTACATCTTCGGCTCGATCGCGAAATTGTTTAGCAATCCACCCTCTTCCTTGACGTATCGCATGAGCAATTTTTTCCTTAGTGTTTCGTTAACTTTACCAAAACAATGGCAATTGCTCTCAATCTTAGGTATGAAAACTTAATATTTTTTGACCGCAATCACTTCTTCGCCTTGAGGGATTGAAGCAGTTCAGTAGGACGCGCTGCTTTTACATCCAAGTATAGCCGGGGGTAATGAACGAAAATGTAATGCTCATATTCGTACCAATGTCGATCGCTTTTTTCTTGATTACACATTTGGCAAACGACCCACAAGTTCCGAAAATCGAGTGATAGCCAGGGGTACTGAGCGCGTGGCAATTTGTGATCGATCGTTTTGCCGCCTCTGGTGTTGAAGGGACGATCGCAGATCGGACAATACGAATCTGAATGGTCGTTCACCCAATCTCGACTCTGTTGCGTTGTGCCGCATTCATAATCGCCGTTGATATACCGCCAGTAGTCAAATTTGCGATAATCCTCAAAGTCTTGTGTGGTAAGTCTGTGATATCTTTTCTTACCAATTTTGTCTGCTTGTTTGAATAACGCTTCTAGACTGTTATCTTCCACCGCATTGCTCACGAGATAGTTTTATAAGTCTTCTGATTCGGCTTTCTCCGCGATTTAGTGCTCTTTGAGAAATCGATTGATTCAACTTCTGTGTCTGGAAATTGTCGATCGATTTCTTCTGAGATTTCGCTTACAACTTCAGATAATTGCTGATTAAATGCTGCAATCTCTTCCGATGTTAAATATTTATTGCCAATACGATCGGCTTCCAGAAATAAATCTTCAAGTGTTGAATCTTCCTGATCTAAAAATGCCTGAATTTTTTGATATAGGTGAATAACAAATTCCCAGCCTACATTTTTGTAGCCATTTTCTTTTAGCCATTGTCGATCAGCTTTTTGTAATTTGTCTCTATTTTCTGAGTTCGATCGTTGTACCTCTCGATAGCTCATGCCTTCAAATGTTCTTGCTTGGCTCATCGTCTTTACCCTAGCGTCCATCGAAACAGCCGAATCAGCGCTTTTCGGATTTCATTGTCTTCGTATTGCAGGAGCATTTTCGTATCTCTCGCAAGCCGCAATCGAATTTGATCAACGATATTCTTTAGGTCTTTATTGTCTTTTTTAAGTTGCTCATTTGCGACCGTTAACTGAATCTTTGGGGTAAGCCACTGGTTCTACCAGTGCGACTCGATGAGCTTTGAGCGATACGGCAGTAAA
>PSLO01000015.1:0-47721 GCA_040289665.1 Leptolyngbya sp. ERB_1_1
ATAGCAGTCTATCACTTTTGTTCGCTTTCACATATCATTTAGGATTGCTATATGATACGGTAAGCGATCGAGCAGTCATAAAAACTGGGAGGTTCACCATCAATGAGTAGCACCCCAAAAAGAAAGCTTTTAGAAATTTCTCGCACTGCTTCATGAAACTACACTCAACCAGCCAAAAAAGTTAGATACCCTAAGATCGCTTCAATCTCAAGTCTCCATCACTTTCTGAGCTGCTGAAATGTTGAAATCCCCTATCGAAGGATAAAGTCTCATTGGGTACAGTTCCAGTGGAATCTATCAATTGAACAATGTGATCAGGCGTGATTTCACCGACGATCGCTGATCCTTCCATCTGTTTCACCCACTGTTGCGCCTGCTCAAACGGCAAACATAAAACAAGCTCAAAATCTTCACCGCCGTAGAGTGCCCAGTCGATCGCTTGTTCCGCCGAAACCCATTGTTTTAATGCAGGATCGATCGGAATTAAAGCACGATCAAGCTTTGCTCCAACCCCACTCATCCGGCAAATTTGCAGCACGGCATCTGCAAGACCATCACTGCTATCCATACCAGAGATGCGAGTTGAAAACGCAGGCAGATCAAATCGAGGAATCGGATATTGATGCGCGCGAATCAGAGAAGCGCGTTCTGGTTCGTGATCGGAGTTCAATAGCATCTCTAGTCCTGCACGAGATGAGCCATGAAATCCGGTCACGAATATGGCATCACCGGGTTGAGCCGTCGATCGCTGGATGACATGATCTGGATCAACTTGTCCAAAGGCAGTAATCGCCAAAGTAATCACGGGCGATCGACATAAATCTCCGCCGACGATCGCGCCACCGAATTGATTCAAACAGTTCGACATTCCTTGATAAAGCCGTTCCACCCATTCGACGGGCGTTGTTTTTGGTAATCCTAAGCCGACCGTAACCCCCAAGGGTGAAGCTCCCATCGCAGCGAGATCTGAGAGATTGGCAGCGATCGCTCTCCAGCCTGCCGATTCTGGAGGTGTTGTTTTGTCGCTAAAATGCACGCCATCAACCAGAACATCCGAAGTGATGACTAATGACTTTCCGGGTTCTGTGGGTAATACGGCGGCATCATCACCGACGATCGCGCTCGGACAAAATGCTTGAACTCGCTTTAATAAGCCTTGTTCGCCAATGTTCTGAACGGTTTGAGACATCATTCCCTAGATGGAGTATGGGTACAAAACCTATGCTTGAGCGAGTTTTGTAAGTCATTAACCGATAAAACGCAATGCTATAAAAAAACTCGCCCAAATTTTTGCACCAGGTTTAATCTGCGGTCTTAACGACTAACTTTCTGAAAATAATCCCACGTTTCATAGTCCGCGCGACCACTGTTGTCTTTGAATTTTGCCCGTGTGACGACGACTAATTGATTATTTTGGTTCTTGATCCACACCCATTTATCGGCAAATCCTTGGTCATATTTTCCCCTTACCCACTGGGGGCGCTGGTAAACCGGTGTCCAGCCCCAATCACAAGCTGTAGGATGACAAGAACCATAAAGTCGGACTCTGCCGACATCCGTAGGCTGTGATTGACAGTTACCATCAGGGCACAGAACCACATCATGGCAACTAGAGCGGTATTCGACCTTTACTAACGAACGGGTATTAGGATTCACGTTTTGCCAAACGCCATCCATTGGATTTGCTGCACAAAGCGCTTGTGCTGGCATAGGCAGGGAAAGCATTCCAGTTGTGGTCAGTCCCAAAATACCTAGTGCTTGTACCCCAACCAGCAAAGTGGTAAGTGGTTTACGCATAATATTTGTCCTCAATTTGTAATTGGTGGCAGTAAGGTTTGAATCAGAGACTATCAGACCAATTCCGCAGTTCAAGAGGTACCCTTACGGGTAATTTTTAGTCAAAGTAATATAAAAGAATAGAGGATAAAAACGTCGCGCATCTTGCTTTCGCTGATGTCTTTCTCTACTCCCTAAACTGCTAAAGCTTCTGTAATTACGAATGGGGATTGAGTAATAGATGTTTTTACGATCGCTTCGTTCGCAATCGTGATCGTAGTGAGTTAGACCCTCTTTAGATCGAGTCTGATCACGATCGCATCAAGTTGAATCACGATCTCATCGAGTTGGAGCGTCTTTGAATCGAATTCGATCGCCATGCAATCAACTGATCGCTCATCCGAATCGCGATCGCTTAGAGGAAAACAACACAAATTGCTCTGATTGTTGTTCGCTTCTCCATTAAATGAGCAAAAAGAAGCACTGCAAGACTTTCAAGTCTTGCAGTGCTTCTTTTTTCAACCCTTGATCGCGATTAAGCGTCTTTCGGTTCGACCAGATTTTCCAATCCATCTACGACTTTCATTGACTCGATCGTGTCTCCTGCTTTTAGTTGTCGCAGCACATCTGCGCCTTCAGTTACAAACCCAAAGATCGAATACCGACCGTCGAGCAAGTTGGCACCCGCAGGCGTTAACTCCGGCTCAAACAGAAAGAAGAAAAACTGAGAAGATCCCCCATTTGGATCAGAATCAGGACGCGCCAACGCTAACGCACCATAAGCCGAAAACGGTAATACAGGCGGATCAAGATAACGTCCAGCATCTTCTAATGTGATGCCATAGGTTGGAACAGTATCGCCCTTCACTAAGACTTCCAGCGGAATTGCCCGATACTTCTTCGTTTTTGGATCGACAAAGCCAACTGCATCCCCAGGCGGATCACCGATTTGCAATACGTAAGAATCTTCTGCACGAGTGAACGGTAAGCCGTTATAAAAGCCGCGTTGCACTAAATCGACAAAATTGCCAGCGGTAACAGGTGCGCTAAAGCCATCGACCACGATCGTTAAATCACCCTTCGAGGTTTTTGCCACGATCGTCGCTCGTCCCTTCAATTGAGGTAGATTGCTATATTCTTGCGGAACTTCATACGGGAATTTCGACACCATTGCGGCTTCAAGTTCGCTCACTTTATCGAGTAATTCTGCCCGTTTGTCTAGCGTTTTCGTCTTATCTTTCGTACCAGCAATCTCAATTAATTCCGCGACTCCAGTTTTCAACTGCTCGATTAACTGTTCGGCTTCGGATTTACGATCGTCCACCACACTCGCCAAAATTTTGTCGCTTTTCGTCGATAATAGGCGTTCCACCCGACTGAGATCCGAATTCACAGCCCCCCAGCGGCGATTTGCCCTCAGTTGAACAGCGATATCTTCGAGACTTGACTGCACTTGGCGAATTTCGGGATTCTCGATCGGTAATGCGTAGCGTAACAATGCTTTCGGATCTTTGATCGCATTGCCTTGAGGTAGCGCCAAGACTGGTGCAGCAAACCCGATCAGCAAACTCATGACGCAAATGAGTGCGCCAACAGAACGTTTGAAGGAAACATTAGAAAAAGACATACAGCTTAAAACCTAGAGATCACTCAGCCCGCTTTGATTGTCCCATGATGATGATGATACTGGACGCGCGGCGTTAAAAAGCGGTCGGTGAGCGGTAAAATGAAGTGCCGAATGTTCTCCCCATCAAGTAGTTAAAGTCATGATTTCCAGTAACGATTTTCGCCCCGGTGTTAGCATTGAGCTTGATGGCTCAGTCTGGCGCGTGGTGGAGTTTTTGCACGTCAAACCCGGTAAAGGATCGGCGTTTGTTCGCACGAAGCTAAAAAATGCTCAAAACGGCAACGTTGTAGAACGCACCTTCCGGGCAGGGGAAACTGTCCCCCAAGCAACGCTCGAAAAAAGCACGATGCAACACACTTACAAGGAAGGTGATGAGTACGTGTTTATGGATATGGAAACGTATGATGAAGGTCGATTGAGTGCCGCGCAGATTGGCGATCGCGTGAAATATATCAAAGAAGGCATGGAAGTCAACGTCGTTCGCTGGAACGAGCAAGTACTCGAAGTGGAATTGCCAAACTCGGTTGTACTCGAAGTAACGCAAACTGATCCGGGTGTGAAAGGCGATACCGCAACAGGTGGCACAAAACCCGCGATCGTCGAAACAGGGGCACAAGTGATGGTTCCGTTGTTTATCAGCGTCGGGGAAAAGATCAAAATCGATACCAGAGACGATACATATCTGGGAAGAGAAAAATAACAATCAGCCCAGGGATCAGAGAACCTCTCTTCGATTTTTCTGATCTCGCCCCCGATTCTTGAGGAGTATAAAAACTGTGCCACTGGATCTCACTGAACTGCGTGAATTACTAACGGCGTTAAATCAAACTGATATTTCGGAATTAACGTTAAAAGCGGATGATTTTGAATTGACGGTACGGCGCGGATCGCGAGTTGAAACGCCTCCGATCGCTCCATCGCCAATACCGACCCCGACGATCGCTCCGCCACCTGAACCTGTGAAACCTGAAACACCAATCGCGCCTCCAGTGAACGATCGTAAACTCGTGGATGTGGTTTCTCCGATCGTTGGCACGTTTTATCGCTCCCCTTCACCGGATGAGCCGCCCTTTGTAGATGTGGGCACTCGCATTCAGAAAGGTCAGGTCGTCTGCATTATCGAGGCGATGAAAGTGATGAATGAAATCGAGGCAGAGGTTTCGGGCGAAATTGTTGAGGTGCTGGCGCACAATGGGCAACCCGTAGAATATGGGCAACCTTTGATGCGGGTTAATCCCGCTTAGTGAGTTCGTCGAGCATTGCAGGCGTTTCGATCCGATGTACCCGAATTTCGTGTAAGCGAGGTCCTTCTGCAGATTCGACGGTGAGTTCGTAATTTGCATATTGCAGCGTTTCGCCTTTTTGAGGAATCTTCTGCCATTGATAAAACAGAAAGCCTCCGAGCGTTTGATATTCATCGGTGAGGGGTAGATCGAGGTGTAATCGATCGTTGATTTCTTCAACATCCATCTGAGCTTGAATCAGGAATGTGTTTTTATCCACAATTTGAATCGCTTGATCTTCATCGCTTTCGGATTCTGGCGGATCACCAATAATTTGAGTAATCAGATCTTGAATTGTGACTAAGCCTGCTATGCCACCAAACTCATCGACTACCAGCACCATATGCTGTCGATCGCGCTGCATTAACGTCAGGAGTTCGCCTAAGGTCGTGTATTCCGGCACAAATCGAGCAGGCTGAATCCAAGATTTGATTGGACTTTCTAAATTCAATGTTCCTTGAACTAACGGTTCTGCTAATTCTTTCAAATGCACGAATCCGCAAATATCGTCCAGCGATTCTCCGATAATTGGGAATCGAGAATGCCCACTTTCGGCAACTTCAACTAACAAATCGCGTACCGTTGCATCGATCGGTAAAGTAATCATGCTTGATCGTCGCACCATCACCGATTCGGCTGAAACTTCCGCAAACTCAAACACATTGCTGAGGAGTTCTCGCTCTTCTTGTTCAAGTCCACTCGATTCACTCGAAGTTGCAATAATAAGCTGTAATTCTTCGGGCGTAACTTGGTTGTACCAACCTTGCCCGGTATACTGAACTCCGAACAGTCGCAATAGTAATCGAGTCGATTGATTCAATACCCAAATGAACGGATTAAAAAATCTAGAGATTGCTAAACTGAGCGGACCTAAAAACCGCGCGATTTCTTCTGAGTATAGAAGTGCTAATGATTTAGGAACCAGTTCACCCAACACAATTTGTAAATAAGCGATCATCAAAAATGCGATCGCAGTTGATACCGAATGTGAGATCGGTTGAATCCATGAATCTGGTAATGGTAATTGGGCAAGCCAGACAGCAACGACAACTGCCATGGTCGATTCTCCGATCCATCCCAATGCCAAACTAGATAAAGTAATCCCAAGCTGTGTAGTTGAAAGTAATCGATCGATACTTTGTTGGAGAGATTGCACAGTACGCGCTTGTACATCCCCTGCATCGACCAGTTGATTGATCCGAGAGCGGCGCACCGATACGATCGAGAATTCCGCCGTCACAAAAAAGGCGTTGATTGCGATCAGCAACAGCACCGATAGAAATCGCAGTCCAACATCGGTAAAACTGAGATCTTGAATTGGAACCGCCAAAACAAGCGGAATGGGGGCAGTCATTGAGCCATCAACATGAACATCGCTTGAGTAGGATGAGTTTAGCTTTATTTAATCGGAATGTCTGCCATCTTGAGTTGGAGCTTTTGATCCGGATAATCGCTGAGTTGCAGCGAGATTTTTTGAGCATCATCCAGCATCGAATTGGGAATGCTGACCGTTCCGGTAAAGCGATCGCTTTTTGAAGGTAATTCGGGCGGTAGTCCGGTTGTATCCGCCACGATCAAGCGTCCTTTATCGTCAGTCACATTTAGAAAGCTGTAGAGAAATTTCACCGCTTGAGCGCTGTTGTTTTTCAATGCCACATCTAATAGGAGAAATTCACCTTGCTTCCGAATGCCCGTGACATCCATTGCGACTCCGTTAGTTTGGGTCGTCATCGGGAATTTAGCGGCGGGACTCGCTTCAGTTTTGCTTTGCTCTGGTTTTGCTTGTGGGGATGCGCTTGAACTCGGTGAAGCAGAACGACCAGCGGTTTTCATCTTGTCTTTCACCGATTTCAGAACATTTTCTTCTTTTAGCAGAACGAGGTCTTCACGCACACTAGAATTCTGGGCTGCGCCTTTGTTGGTCGGGCGAGCATCGGGTTGCGTGATGCCTTTGAGCGCTTCTCTTCCGATCGCAAATCCCCACGCTCCAGTCAACAAGCCTGCCCCTAGCATCAGGGTGAGCAACGTAAACGTCAAGGCAACGGTTGGATTAACTTTCATGAGCGATCGAGCGGAATAAGGATTACATGAGCAATTGTATGCTGCAATTTCTGATTTGAGCAGATTTGCCGATGCGATCGCAACGAATTTTTTAACAGAGGGATAAAGCAAAAAATCTCAGCTACAATACGGCTATTGCCAGGGTTGGCCGAGCGGTTTAGGCAGCGAACTCATAATTCGCCTTAGGCGGGTTCAACTCCTGCACCCTGGATTAGGAAGATGCTGGATTGCAGAAATACTAGAGTGTCCACAATCCAGAATTGCATCAAAACCGCTGTGGGAGCAGTTGCAGGGGACGAGATGGTTGTGGTGGCTGTACTGGAAATTGCGGCTCTAGCGGTTGATCGATCGCGAATTCGCTGCCTGTGACTCGGTTGCCAGCATTCGGTAGAGTCTGCACTGAGAGATTAAATGGATTTGGTAAATCAGCGGTACGAATTAGGGGATCGCTCGATACTTGCTGATTCAACAAATCGACATAGAGTCGGTGAAGTCGCTCTCCGTCGCGAGAAATTTGATTTTCAGGAAATCCAAAGGGGGTTCCTAAAATGGTTTGGGTCGATCGCAGAGGATTGCGATCGGAAAACTCACCCAACGAACCGTAAAATGCTCGATTCACCGCGTTCGGCACAGTTTCATTGGGTCGGAATACTTGAGATGATGAATCTTGCGCGATCGCGGACATGGCAATTAAACTCGAAGCTGCGCTGAATCCAATTGCGCGAATGAGGCTCTTGATCCTAACGCCCATAGTCTTTATCCTCAATGATTGGTTAAGGGTGAGCTAGATTCGGTGATTCGATGATTGACTCCGTATGATTCGTAGTTAGATGTAAAGAATTTAACCGAATTCCACTTTTGACCCGTAATATTCATTAGTCTGCCCTTCTATGACAAATGTGACTAAGTTCGATGCAAAATCATTTCCTTGGGCAACTGCCCCGATTGATCAAGTCCGCGATCGACTGTTAGATCTTTTCTGTTTAGATGCGTATCGAGAAGGAGACTTCCTCTTATCTTCGGGTCAGCGCAGCACGTATTACATCAACGGGAAACAAGTGACGCTTCATCCTCAAGGCGCTTTAGCCGTGGGACGGGTGTTGTTATCGCTGGTTGCTCCGGAGACGATCGCGGTTGCGGGGTTGACGTTAGGGGCTGATCCGATCGTCACAGCGACGAGTGTAGTGGCAGCGTATGAAGATCGATCGATCGCAGCGTTGATTGTTCGCAAAGAAGCGAAAGGGCATGGAACACAAGCTTATATTGAAGGGCTAATATTGCCAAAGGGTAGTCCGGTGGTGGTGCTAGAGGATGTGGTGACAACTGGACAATCGGCAATGAAAGCAGTCGATCGATTACGGGATGCGGGCTATCAAGTTGCAGAAGTAATTTCGCTGGTCGATCGACAACAAGGCGGAGCAGAATTCTACCAGCAACAAGGATTGAAGTTTCGGGCGGTTTATACGATCGAGGACTTACGGCAGCGCTGGAAACAGTTACAAAGTTAGAACAGCGGTAAATTAATGCCCAAGTTCAGACCGAAGGAAAGGTTATTGAGGTCGATCGCGGAATTCGACGATCGACCAAATAAATAAGAGGCTGATCCTGCTAGAAAGACATCGCGGCTAATGTTGTAGATGATCAGTGCGCTGATTTGATGTTCGGTATCAGAGCGATCGACTTGCGTAAAGTTTTTGAACGTTAATCGATAATCTAATGCACCTTGCACCGCTGGTGTAATGTCATAGCGCAATCTTGCTCCAACTGTATTAGCAACACGGCTTTGATCATCTGGATTGGCAAAACTCGCTCGCAATTCATAGAACGAATCTAGCCGCAATTTCTCACTCAGTTGGTCTTGTCGTCCTACGATTAGTTGAACGGCATTATCGCGGATGAGTCGCCGCCCATCCTCATTTTGATACAGCGAGTCCTGCACCCATCCCAACTGTCCGAATGTTCTCGGTGCAAGTTGTTGCTGTATCGCAACATTGTAACTCACAAAGTTGTAGTTAAAGTCACCCTTTGAAGCAAAGCGCGTAATGCCGCCTCCCGCTGCTGCGAGCAATCGTGTGTTTTCGCCTAACTTGGGTGTTGCTAGAAGTTGGGCACTGTTGACGAAGACAGTATCACTCAGTCTAAGGGCATCTAAGCCTGTGATATTAGAACTTGAAAAGACCGAAGATCGTACTAACAATTGCACATCCGGTTGACTGCGCGTTTGGGCTTGGCGAGGTCGATTGATAATTCTAATCTCACCCACTTCCGATTTTTCGGAATCTGGCGCTTGCTCTTCGAGTTCTGAATTCTCGGTCGGAGGACGATCGATGGGAGCGCGATCGATCGGGGATGAAACCGGATCGGGAGTCGATTGTGCAAATGCAGGACAAGCCGTTCCAAGCATTGCAAATGCGGATAAAGCAAGCAGAATGTATCGCATAAAAATTACCAGGTGAATACTGAAGCTCAAATTGATTGCAGCTACCGAATCAGGACGGGCACTCCTACCGAATTATTGGATTGTTCGGATTCGTTGCTGGTGGAGTCTGCACAGGTGGAGTCTGCACAGGTGGAGTCTCTACTGGAACATTTACGGGCGGAGCTTGCTCTGGTCGTGGAGTCGAAATTTCGCGCCAATCTTGAAAGGCTCTCAGGGGATCATCCGAATTGGTAGTAATACAATTGGTACTCAGCGTACTTGCTCCACCCCGCGCGTTAAGGGTGCAAAGACCTTCTAACTGACGCAGTTGTAGATTGATTGCAGCGATCGTTGCCACTCGGACAAGGTTTAAGGTTTGCTGAACACGCGGAGACTCTTGAGCAATTTCCTTTTCTTGTCCAGGTGCTAAACCATTTGCCAGTGAACTGGTTTCAAGAAACCGTTTGAGATCAAAGACTTGCACTTGTCCGATCGCGCCATTTTGCACCGTTACCGTGTCGCCGCCTCGAATCACAACAGAATTTCCTTTGGTATCCAAAATCTTAATTGGATTGTTGGTGAGGTTGAGAAAAGCAGCTTTGTTTGTCGCTGCATCGACATGAATCAGCATTGCCACGCTGCGAACTGCAATCTTCTCATTAATGGGTTGTTCAGACTTACTCTTTGCTGCGTCCACGTCGATCATGGCGATGCTGCCGATCGAAGAGTTTTTGTTCGACTGGACGTTCGAGCTTGGCGGTATTTCTGCGATCGCTTGTCCATCAAGCGTTTCAATCCGCGTTGCGACTGTAGTGGGCGGACTCATGATCAAAGCGTTTCCATTCCGCAACTGAAAGCTTCGCATTCCAGGAACAAAGCGGAAAATAGAATTCGCACCAACTCGCGCGATCGCGCCTTCATTAAATAAGAGTTCTGCTTTCGATCTCGATGCAGTCTGAATCGCATCTTGTGGCACTAATACATCAGACAAGCGAGCGACACGAGGCGGACGATTGTTTGGGAGGAGTTGAGCCGTGTTGATCAGCTTGTAGACTTCACCGCGAGTCAGCAAATCTGATGCTTTAACCGGACTGATCCAGGCGAATGCTAAAAAACCCGCCGCAACGATACCGCGATTGATGTTCATAGGGGTTTGTGATGAGTTGTATCGGTAGCGTTAATCCTAAATTGCTACCGCTGATGAGATAGGGAATGATCTCAGTAAATATGCAGTCGAACAGTATTTGGATTATCCACTTTGCTCAGAGGAAGATCCGGACGGTGCAATATTCTGCAATAAAATCTATCTCAAGCGGGGGTGAAAACGGCTGCGATCCCAACATGATTGCGATTGTTGTATGAATTGAAGGTTATGGCATTAAAACTACACGTTCCAACCTTAAATAGTCCCGAAGCGGCAAAAGACATCAAAGATACGATTCTGACGCACGAGCCGGATGCAAAAGTCGATATCGATCTTGAACAAAAAACCGTAACCGTCGAAGGAAAAGCCTCAGAAGAAACCTTTAAGCAGGCGATTACTGCAACTGGGCATGAAATCAGTGGATACTAAAAAACGTAACGATGAGCGCTTCATCAAACGAAAAGAATGTTACTTTTTGAACCGCTCATCGTAACTAGGTTCCAAATGGCAAAGTTCTACCTGGAATTGACAGACGCGCTTCAGCAATTTATTCAAGAGCAGCACATTTTTTTCACTGCCACTGCCCCGATCGAGGGACGAATTAATGTTTCTCCCAAAGGAATGAATTCGTTTCGGGTTCTTGATCGTCAATCCGTTGCCTACCTCGATCTCACGGGCAGCGGTAACGAAGCTAGCGCTCATCTGCTGGAAAATGGGCGCATGACAATTATGTTTTGTAGTTTTACCGAAAAGCCTGTGATTCTGCGGCTCTATGGAACGGGTTCGGTCATTCTCCCACAAGACGAGAAATGGGAGGCGCTGTATCCCTTGTTTGAACCGATTCCAGGTGCGCGGCAGATCGTTAGATTACAGATCGAATCGCTTTCTACCTCCTGTGGTAGTGGCGTTCCGCTGTATGACTTTGTTGGCGATCGAGACACTATCGTGAATTGGGCTGAAAAGAAAGGAAAAGAAGGACTGGAACAGTATTGGAAAGACAGAAATCAGGTCAGCATTGATGGTTTACCGACTCATTTGCTGATTTAGGACGATCGAGAATTCGACAAGTTATTTCACTACGGGAAAACAACTTGTCGAACTGACACCAAAATTGCAGAATCGATGTGTCAACGTGTCCAACGTGAGTAAGAATAGAAGGGGGATCGCGGTTGCTGTGTGACGTAAGACTGTTGAGCAGTCGCGCAAAAGGTTGCTAGTTCATCTCGTTTGCAGTGATGAACAGCAGTTTTACAGCATTTAGCCGTCCCAGCGCAGCGTGTTCTTACTTGGGAATAGAACCTCCGAAACCGTTGATTTTGGTCAACTTCGGAGCTTCAATCAGCTTCCTATCAGTCACCTGCATCGCGCAGTTTCCCATCTGCTAAAACTGGGAATCTCATCGGTTTGTTGATTTACTGAGTGCGATCGTTTGAAGCCAGGACAGACTGTAGAACTGCCTCAAACGATCGCGCTTGGTAGAGTGACGACTCCAAAGCCGATGTTTTTGACCACTCCGTTGAACACACGAGGACAAATCGCTTCATGGAATTCTCGATCGCTGAGTTACTTGCTAACTTCACAGACGATAAATTGGTTGCTCCCAAAGCTTTAGAGAAAAAGCTAGAGTGCCACGATGAACCTAGTTTACGTCGCTTACAGATCGCGCTCGATGCCTTAGAAAAAGTTGGTGTTTTGTTGAAAGAACGCGGCAAATATCGCCGAGTCACTGAAGATGGCGTTGTTGAAGGAAAATTACGCTGTTCGAGTAAAGGCTTTTGTTTTGCGATTCAAGATGTCGAAGGTTCTGAAGATATCTACATTCGCGAAAGCCAACTGAATCACGCTTGGAATGGCGATCGTGTTTTAGTGCGCGTGACCAAAGAAGGCAGCCGTCGCCGCAGTCCAGAAGGAGAAGTTCGCCTAATTTTAGAGCGGGCGAATCCATCGGTTTTAGCCAGAATCAAAAAGACCGAGGCAGGCGAATTTCGCGCGGTTCCCCTCGACGATCGCTTACTGTTTGAACTGCAAGTGAATGAAAACGGGCTGGCGCTCGATCAAGCGATCGATCATCTCGCTCATGTACAGGTGAAACGCTATCCGATTGGGCAATACGCTCCACTCGGTAAAGTTGCAAAAGTGTTGGGTGCGGATGATGATGCCGCTGATATTGATATCGTTTGCTGCAAACATGACTTACCGCGTGAATTTTCAGAAACAGTTTTAGCGGCGGCTGAAGAGCTACCGAATAAGGTTACAAAGCCGGAAATGAAGATGCGGGTTGATTTGCGTGGATTGACCACCTTGACGATCAAAGCGAGCAGCGAAGACAGTGCAGATGATGCGATTACCCTAGAGAAAACGAAAGCGGGTAACTGGCGCTTGGGCATTCACATTGCGGATGTGGCGCGGTATGTGGAAGCAGGATCATCGCTCGATCGAGAAGCTCAACGACGCGGGACTTCTGCTTATCTCGGTGAGTTAGTGATTCCGATGCTGCCGGAGCAGTTAACTGAAAATCTCTGTTCGCTGCAACCGGGAAAAGATCGGTTGGCGATTTCGGTGTTGATTACGCTAGACGAAGCCGGACAAGTGGTGGAATTTGAGATTCAACCGTCGGTGATTCAAGTCGATTACAAATTGAGCTATCCACAAGCGGAAGCGATCTTAGCGAATCAACACACCGAAGAACTGAAAGAATTCGAGCCGATTTTTGAACTCTTGGCGCAACTCGATCGATTGAGTCATGCAATTAAAGAGCAGCGACGAAAGCGAGGCGCGTTTGAATTGAACTTGCCTGAGAAAATCTATGCTCGTCCAGACGGTTCAGAATCGCCAGAAGAAGCGGGTAAGTTCACCTTTAGCAAGTTCCACTACGATGACGAAGGCGTTCTTGGTGCGGTTGTGGTTTCTTCCACGCTACCGATTCACTCAATGATCGTTGAGTTGATGCTGTTAGCGAATCAAACCGTGGCTTCCCATCTACAAGCGTTGGGAATTCCCGGAGTATATCGAGTTCATCCCACTCCTGATCTCGAAGAGGTTCAAGAACTGGTTAAACTTGCAGTCAGTATGGGAATCGAACTGAAACTCGAACAGGAAGACGAAGTTCGCCCAGAGGATTATCAGACCTTTACTCATGCGTTTGCTGAGTCGAATGCAGAGCGTGTGTTAACTTACCTGCTGCTTTCGACGATGAAGCCTGCCTTTTATAGCACTCAACCGAAACCTCATTTCGGCTTAGCGTTAGAGCAAGGCTATACTCATTTCACTTCGCCTGTTCGTCGTTATCCAGATTTGTTGGTGCATCGGGCGCTTCATGCTGTGTTTGAAGAAGGACGCGATCGACGCTCCTCCCGTGTAAAAGACAGCGTGGATCTGCGTCATAGTTCCTGTCACGGTCAAATTAACTGGAACGTACTGCCAACCGATCTCCATCAAGAACTCGAAAGTCATTTCGGTGCGATCGTCGTTCACTTAACCGAACGCGAGAAAATTGCTCAAGATGCTGAAAACGATCTTGAAGGGTTGAAGAAAGCTGAACTGATGAAAGAGCGCACCGGGGAAGTGTTCCACGGCTTGATCACCGGAGTACAGTCTTACGGATTGTTTGTTGAACTCGAAGAACTCTTAGTCGAAGGTCTTGTTCACGTTAGTTCGCTCAAAGACGACTGGTACGAATTTCGATCGCGTCAGCAAACCCTCGTCGGTCGCAAAAATCGCAAACAATATCGATTGGGCGATCGCATCGAAGTTCAAGTCAAGAGCGTCGATTACTACCGCCAGCAAATTGATTTGATTGCAGTGGGTGGCGGCAGTGAAGCAACCGATGAAGACTTTGATGGAGAAGAGCGATCGGAGTTTCAGGCTGAGCCTGCGCTCCCAGATGACGAATTTGGTGAGGAATAATAGAAAGTGCGGGAAAATACACCCGCATTTTTTATTTAGGATTTCGTTGTGATTAAACGTCCTCTGATTGTCGGTGTTTCTGGGGCTTCGGGCTTAATTTATGCGGTTCGAGCGTTGAAGTATCTTTTGTCAGCGGATTACGCGATCGAACTTGTGGCATCCAAAGCAACCTATATGGTCTGGCAAGCAGAACTGGGAATTCGGATGCCCCCGGAACCTGTACAACAAGAACAATTTTGGCGGACTCAAGCCGGAGTCGAGTTTGATGGAAAGCTGACTTGTCATCCTTGGGCGGATGTCGGTGCAAATATTGCTAGTGGATCGTTCCGAACGCTGGGAATGTTGGTGATTCCTTGCAGTATGAGTACGGTGGGTAAACTTGCGGCAGGATTAAGCTCAGATCTGCTCGAACGATCAGCAGATGTGCAGCTTAAAGAAGGGCGAAAGTTGGTGATTGTGCCGCGAGAAACGCCGTTTAGTTTAATTCATTTACGTAATTTGACTACTTTAGCCGAAGCAGGGGCGCGGATTGTTCCAGCGATTCCCGCTTGGTATCATCAGCCGCAAACGATCGAAGATTTAGTCGATTTTGTCGTAGCGCGGGCGTTAGATCAGTTTGAAATTGATTGTGTACCGCTCGATCGTTGGAAAGAAACCGAATCTTAAAAACGATGGTAAGAGATTAAAGCTATCTGATTCAATCTCTAAGATTTTCTAGAGCGATCGTACACAGTACGATCGCTGCTTTCCTCAATCTCCCACGCGCCTTGTTCGCGTCAAAATACTAATCAAATCCGTCGAGTTCAGCATCGGCATAATTGGACTCCAATCTCCGACCTGGGCAAATCCTAAACTGTGTAATTGTCGAATCGTCTGTGTAATCCACTCGGCAGATCCAACCAAAATTAATCGCAAGCGTTCCTGATCGCTGTCGCGGTCTGAATCGAGCTTCGACAGCAATCGTTGTGTTGCACTATCCATTTTTGAGCCTCTTTGTTTGCAAGAAAGCCCAAAAACAAAGCCGCCTGATATGCAGCATGAATCAGGGCGGCTCAGAGATGTTATCATCCCTCAAGCCTCCTGTGCTGTTGTACTCAGCCTTGGAGGTCAGTCGCTCAAAGTCGTTGTCAGCTTCTTTGGGCGGCGCGGCTTAGTTTTTGAGTTAAGTCATCCTTAATACGCAGCAGGATAACTTAACCCAAAACAGTAGAGGATTTATTTTCGAGAGTCAAGCGAATTTTAGAATTGATGATGCGATCGTGAAAGCGATCGATATACTAAGCATGAATTAGATGTGAGTTGCGGGATTTGATCGTATTGGTCTGACGTTTTCGATCGACAACGCCACGTTTTTACCCAAAGATGTGACATTTGCACCTCAAAAGATAGCGTTATCGAAATTAAACCTGACCACTCGATAAACGTATTTTATTGCTCAAGCCGTTTTTGTGGCGTTTCGACCTATTTTTGTCACAGCTCAAGCCGTTTTTGTGGCGTTTTCAGGTAAAAACGAGACAACTTTCGCAAAAATACGGACGAGTACAGTGCTATTTGTCCAAGAGCCGATCATTTTCCTGTGGAAACTACACCCGTCACAATGTCACTTCAGCAGAGAAAATCTTAAGAAAGGACTGTATTAATTTGATTCGAGTCATAAATGAATCTGTTTAGCGAGACTGAAGAATTCCTTGTCCAATCCCTCTCAAAATTCGTGTCACCTGCTCAAGCTCACCCAACGAGATAAACGGCGCAAAAATTCGAGACAGTGCGTATTGAGACGATCGCATTTTCACCAGCAAAATCTCATCCCCATTCGTCACCATACCAAAACTGGGAGCAGAATCATTCGGACTTGCTGTTAAATAAGCTAATGCCTGTGGCAAACCGGAAAGCGCTGAGATTGCCGTCTTCTTCGACTCCACCACTAGCACCCAAAGCCGATTTTGCACGACCAAAACATCCAATCGCCCCTGTAAAATTTCCTCTCCATCATTCAGCGACAGTTGCACCGAAGTTTCAGCCTTCATTCTGAAGGGCGGATCGTAAAATCCAGCGATCGTCAACAACGGCGAAGCCAACAATAGCGTCACTGCCCCTTCAAGCAAATGATCATCGGTGCGGTGATACAAATACCGTCGCCGCATCACCTGTAATTCAGCGCGCTCAACTTCCTGCAATTCCGGTAAAGCCGTTTGCCACTCCGGAAAGAACAACTCATCCTCAGTTCGGCTCAGCCCAAATCGCTGTTCGGCTTGTGCGATCGTGACGATCGCCTTGGAAATTGCAGTTTGTGTCATACTTGCCTCCTATCTCTCATCTTGCCGGAATTCTGTCAGCCTTCACACGTCACCCGCTAAAATAAAGGATGTTCATCGTTCTTCAGGGCAATTTTGTGCTGCGAGAACGCTTAAAACCAACTTTATTTCAATCGGATTTGTGAGTCAGCCGCTTGCAAGTCCGCATTGCTGTCACGAGGAATTCCTTATATGGTCGAGAGTCGAGATAGAACGCCCACCGCTCAGGAAACCTTTGTCCAAATGGCACAGGCGGCTGGATTGCGGGGACGATTACTTTTAACGATCGGGATTTTGATCTTCGTCCGATTAGGGATTTTTATTCCCCTTCCGGGCATCGATCGAGCCGCATTTTCACAAGCGATTCAAGGCAACAGCGCTTTGAGTTTTGTAGACTTATTTGCGGGTGGTGGTTTGAGAACATTGGGTCTATTCGCCCTCGGAATTCTGCCCTTCATCAACGCTTCGATCATTATTCAACTGCTGACTGCGGCGATTCCCTCGCTTGAAGATTTGCAGAAAAATGAAGGCGAAGCAGGAAGACGGAAGATTTCACAGATTACGCGCTATACGGCAGCGGGTTGGGCGATCGTTCAAAGTACTTTGTTAACGATCGGCTTACTGCGTCCGTTTGCACAAGCTTGGAGTCCGTTCTTTGTGGTGGAAACCGTTCTCGCCCTTACTGCTGGCTCGATGTTCGTCATGTGGGCAGGAGAACTGATCACAGAACGCGGTGTCGGTAACGGTGCATCCCTGTTGATTTTCCTCAACATTGTGGCAACCCTGCCGCAGACATTAGGAAAAGCGTTTGACTTGGCACAAACAGGCGATCGTGCCGTCGTCAGCAGCGTTGTCATCCTATTGCTGGTATTCTTGGCAATGGTCGTTGGAATCGTATTCGTACAAGAAGGAACGCGCCGGATTCCAATTATTTCTGCGCGTCGGCAAGTTGGAAAACGAATGATGCTCGAAAGAAGCAGCTATCTACCGCTGCGTTTGAATCAAGGTGGTGTGATGCCGATCATTTTTGCATCGACCGTGTTGACGATTCCAGTCATCATCGCCCAAACCTTGAACAATGCAGCTTTGGCGAACTTTGCGAGTACGTATCTCGGTCCAACTTCGGTTTGGCACAATCTGCTGTATTTCGTGTTGATTCTGTTTTTCAGCTTCTTCTATGCTTCGCTGATTATTCAGCCTGATGATATGTCGAAGAACCTGAAAAAAATGGGGTCAAGCATTCCGGGCATTCGTCCTGGAAAGGCGACCACTGAGTATGTTGAGCGCGTTTTGAATCGTTTGACCTTCTTAGGTGCTATCTTCTTAGCTATCGTCGCGATCGTCCCTTCAATTATCGAAAATGCGACTCCCGTCAAAGTCTTCCAAGGCTTTGGAGCGACTTCGCTTTTGATTCTGGTGGGTGTGGCGATCGACACGGCAAAACAGATCCAAACATATGTGATCTCTCAACGATACGAAGGAATGGTGAAACAATAGTGGCGCGACTGATTTTTGTCGGACCTCCCGGAGCCGGAAAAGGGACTCAATCAAAATTTTTGGCTGACTCCCACCAGATTCCGCACATCTCCACCGGGGACATTCTCCGGGAGTCTGTAGCTGCGAAAACGGCGCTAGGGGTGAAGGCTCAAGGGTACATGGATCGCGGCGAACTGGTGCCGGATCAACTGGTGATCGACTTGATTCGCGAACGGCTTGGAAAATCCGATGCTCAATCTGGTTGGATTCTCGATGGTTTTCCGCGCAACGTCGCACAGGCAGAATTCCTCGATGTGCTGCTGGATGAATTAAATCAAGGCTGCGATCGCGTGATCAATTTCGATGTGCCAGACGAAGTTCTCGTTACCCGAATGTTGAGCCGAGGACGCAAAGACGACAACGAAGATACGATTCGTCGCCGCCTCGAAGTGTACCGAGAGCAAACCGCACCGTTGATCAACTACTACGAATCGCGTGAAAAGTTAGTCACGATCGATGGTGATCGATCGATGGAAGAAGTCGCAGCGGCATTGCATCAAGTTTGCGCTTAACTTTTGAATTAAAACTTGAATTAAAACTGGCTAGATGGAGGCTCGATCAGAGTTTAAATCTAGTCAGTTTTTTAGGAGATAACAAATGAAAAAAAGATACATATACTGGCGGGATGAGAAGATGTGGTTGGGATATCCTGAGGAGTTTCCTAACTATTGGACTCAAGGCGAAACGGAAAAAGAATTACAAGAAAACTTGATTGACCTTTATCAAGATTCGACCATCGGCTACGAGTAATTCTACGGCGACTTCTACTCAAGATCATTGAACTCTGATCGATATTTCACGATCCCAGCACAGCCATCTAATGCACCGCTTTCCAACTCCAGAACCATAAACGCTTCATCTGGTACTGTGTACTCACACTTCAATCCTTTCGTCTTCGCTGGAATAAATCCAAATCGCCCATAGTAGTGTGGAGAACCCAGCACAACAACCGCTTTGCACCCTAGCTGATCGCACTCTTTCAAACCCTGCCGAATCAGCAATGTCCCAATTCCTTGCCGCTGATGGTCAGGAAGCACTGCGAGTGGTGCAAGTCCAAAAATTATTAAATCATCAGCCGCTATGCCGTCGATCGCAACTGGGCTAAACAGAATATGCCCAACAATCTGCCCCGATGAAAATGCAACCAAGGAAAGCGTAGGAGGAACATTTCGCAATCGATCGACTAAATTTGCCTCCCCTTCTCGCCCAAATGCTGCGATATTGATTTTACGAACGGCTTCGGTATCTTCTGGTTTCTCGGCTCGGACTTCCATTCTATTAAGCTTTTAATGAGCGATTGGGAAATGAACAGGTTCACCCCACTGACTGATAACTCTGCGATGCAGTGCTAACGTATTCAAGCCGTTGTGTGTCCACACGTAGCCAGATGCTTCTAGGCTGCGAAACAGCGATTCTTTGTCCTGTGGAGTGATGTGAGCATTCTCAAAGTTGATGCAATCGGGTGTATTCTCTAAGCTCAACGCCATTTCGACAACAGTGGCATCAAATCCTTCGGTATCAATTTGCAGAAAATCAATTTTGCTGAGATCGAATTGCTCAATCAGCGATCGTAAACTCAAACAAGGAACCGTGATCGCTTCAATCTCGTTCAGTTTCACACCGTGCTTTAAAAGATGCTGCTTGTTAAACGATGACCATTGCGGTGCACAAGTAGAATCTGTCCAGCGACCCGTTTCTGAGACTTTATAGAAGGTTACAGATCCATCCTGCTGTGCGATCGCGGCTTGCACAAGTTCAACGCTTGGAATGTCTTCGTAAACCGTCTTGAGCTTACGGAACGAATTCTCGATCGGTTCCACTAAAATGGCACGAATTTTCTGTCTCCGGATAAAGCCGGAGATGGGATCATTAGAAACACCATCGCAAGCTCCAATTTGCACTAAAGTAGCATCAGGATTGAGGCTCCAGTAGTAGGCAAGCGCTAACTCAACACTCTCGAACGTCGAAGCAGGGAGCTTCTTTTGAAGATTGTAAGGCGTTTTGCTCAGTAGCGATAGAATCAATTGCTTAAGTTGATACATAACTTTACCCCGATAGATCTGATAAGGGAATCGGGAGCGTTTTGACAAAGCTCTGTGCTTGAATCCTTCTGAAATAGTTTTTGGCAATAGCGACTAGCGCTCTACCTAGCTAATAGGCTTAAACCTGTATTTAACATACCGTACAGTGAGCCACATTCTCAGTGAATTCATACCAGCCTCGTGCCTTCCGGAACTTCCCGTTCGGTAAGCCGTACTCTTTCTAAAGTTGCATTTGTGCGCTTGCTTCGCTAAATTAGCACTCAGGAGATGAGAGTGCTAACTCAAAGATCCAAATGCCTGTAGACTGGTAAACGTTGAAAAATTACCCGTACTGAGGCGACTCGGTTGGCAAGCAGCGCTTGACCCAGCCAACAGTATTTGTATCGTTCCTTGTCCACTTAGTTACAAGTTTGGAGAATTTGTATGGCAGCCGTATCTCTGAGCGTGTCCACCGTCAAACCGTTGGGCGATCGCGTATTCGTAAAAGTGAGCGAAGCTGAAGAAAAAACCGCAGGCGGCATCATTCTGCCCGACAACGCTAAAGAAAAGCCCCAAGTTGGTGAAATTGTGTCCGTCGGATCTGGCAAGCTCAACGAAAAAGGCGAACGCCAACCAATGGAAGTGCAAGTCGGTAACAAAGTGCTGTACTCCAAGTACGCTGGAACCGATATCAAACTCGGCGGTGACGACTACGTTCTGTTGTCTGAAAAGGACATTCTTGCCGTTGTTTCATAGTTTTCTAAACTCTCTCTGTCAACCCTACAAAGCTTTCAACTCCTATGGCTAAACGCATCATTTACAACGAAAACGCTCGTCGCGCCCTAGAGCGTGGTATGGACATTCTTGCAGAAGCTGTTGCAGTCACTTTAGGTCCTAAAGGTCGCAACGTTGTGCTTGAGAAAAAATTCGGCGCACCGCAAATCGTGAATGACGGTGTAACGATCGCAAAAGAAATCGAACTCGAAGATAACGTCGAAAACACAGGCGTTTCCTTGATTCGTCAAGCCGCTTCTAGAACCAATGATGCAGCCGGAGACGGAACTACAACCGCAACCGTTTTAGCACACGCGATCGTCAAAGAAGGAATGCGAAACGTTGCCGCAGGTGCAAACGCAATCCTCTTGAAGCGCGGGATGGACAAAGCGACTGCGTTCTTAGTCGATAAGATTGCGGCTCATGCTCGCCCGGTTGAAGACTCGAAAGCGATCGCGCAAGTCGGAACGATTTCGGCTGGAAACGATGAAGAAGTCGGTCAAATGATCGCTTCAGCAATGGATAAAGTCGGCAAAGAAGGAGTCATCTCGCTCGAAGAAGGCAGATCGATGACCACTGAACTCGAAGTCACCGAAGGGATGCGCTTCGACAAAGGTTACATTTCTCCCTACTTCGCAACCGACACCGAGCGGATGGAAGCAGTTGCAGATGAGCCTTTCTTGTTAATCACCGACAAGAAGATTACCTTGGTACAAGACCTCGTTCCTGTCCTAGAAAAAGTTGCCCGTGCAGGTCGTCCTCTGGTCATCATCGCAGAAGACATCGAGAAAGAGGCTTTGGCAACCTTGGTTGTGAACCGTCTACGGGGTGTACTAAACGTCGCGGCGGTGAAAGCTCCTGGCTTTGGCGATCGTCGTAAAGCAATGCTCGAAGATATTGCCGTGCTGACTGGCGGTACGCTGATTACCGAAGATGCAGGTCTGAAGCTCGATACTACTGATCTCGATATGTTGGGTAAAGCGCGTCGCGTCACGATCACCAAAGACAACACCACGATCGTTGCAGAAGGCAACGAAGCGCAAGTGAAAGCCCGCGTCGAGCAAATCCGCCGTCAAATGGAGGAAACCGATTCTTCTTACGATAAGGAAAAGCTGCAAGAGCGCTTGGCTAAATTGGCTGGTGGTGTTGCTGTGATTAAGGTCGGTGCTGCAACCGAGACTGAAATGAAGGATCGTAAACTTCGTCTTGAAGACGCGATCAACGCAACCAAAGCAGCCGTCGAAGAAGGAATTGTTCCGGGTGGCGGTACAACCCTGGCTCACTTGGCTCCTGAGCTTGAATCCTGGGCATCGAGCAACCTCACTGGCGAAGAATTGATCGGAGCGCAAATCGTCGCTCGTGCGTTAACGTCGCCCCTGAAGAGAATTGCTGAAAATGCGGGTCAAAACGGTGCGGTGATTGCTGAACGCGTTAAAGAGAAAGAGTTTAACGTCGGCTACAACGCTGCAACAGGTGAATTCGTTGATATGTTTGCAGCAGGTATCGTTGACCCTGCGAAAGTGACTCGTTCTGCATTGCAAAATGCGGCATCGATCGCGGCAATGGTGCTAACAACCGAGTGTATCGTGGTTGACAAGCCCGAACCGAAAGATGGTGCTGCGGCTGGCGCTGGCGCTGGCGGCGGTATGGGCGACTTCGATTACTAATCTGCCAGTTTTATCTAATCTGCCAGTTTCATAAAATGAAGCGCGATCGTTCTTGTAAAGAGAGCGATCGCGCTTCTGCATGATTAGGATTTGATGCGAATCGTGAGATTGTCAATGACTGTGCGACAGGCACACTTTGTCTGGATAGCCCCAAATTCCATTTGGTCGGCGTTTAAGATTCATGCAAAAAGTCCAATGGACAAGTTATATCACTATCGCAACTGAATCAAAGAGATTTTAATCGAGCATCATCAGCTTGCTACTAAGGACTGTTACTCAACGATCGAGACCATCACTGTTTTCGATGAACAGAGTGATAATTATCTTCTCATTCAGGTAGGTTGGAAGCTCGATGAACGTATCAAGACCACAACGTTGCACATTCGACTTCACAAGCAGAAGATTTGGATTGAGGAGAATTGGACGGAACAGGGAGCCGTAACAGATTTTATCGAGTGAAACCGAGTTTAGTCTGGTCGAGTTGCTATGCTACAGATCAATAACTGCTCTCCGTATCGCTCTCTAATTTTTACTAGAGCCAAGCAACTCTTCAAGTAGTGCGGTAGAATGCCCTTCGTGAATCGCTAAGTTTTAGTTGTGCAATCATCCTCAAATCAGCTAGAGAAGAAGTCGCGCCGCCTCCTGATTGCTGCAAGTGGTACAGGTGGTCATGTCTTTCCCGCGATCGCAGTTGCGGAACAGCTTCCGGAGTTTGAAATCGAATGGCTCGGTGTGCCGGATCGTCTGGAATCCCAACTTGTAGGAGATCGCTACCCGATGCACCTCATCTCAGTGGCAGGATTTCAACAAAAACTTGGACTTGGAACGCTAAAAGTATTATTTCGCTTAATTCGGTCAATCTGGAAAGTTCGACAAATCTTGCAAAAGGGTCGATTTGAGGGTGTGTTCACTACAGGCGGATACATCTCTGCACCTGCAATCATCGCGGCTCGATCGCTCGGATTGCCCGTCGTTTTACATGAGTCGAATGCTTTACCCGGAAAAGTTACACGGTTTTTCGCGCCTTGGTGTACAGCCGTTGCGATCGGATTTGATGCTGCTGCAAAGTCATTACCAAAAGCAAAAACCGTCGTCGTCGGAACACCAGTGAGATCGCAGTTTAGAGTATCTCTCTCACATCACGATTTGTCAGATTTACCAATTCCTGAAGATGTACCGCTGATTGTTGTAGTGGGTGGAAGTCAAGGTGCAGTGGCGATGAATCAATTGGTGAGACAAGCTGCACCGATTTGGTTTGAGAAAGGCGCTTGGGTTGTTCATCTCACTGGAGAAAACGATCCAGATGCAAAGACCTTACAGCATCCACAATATCTATCACTGCCGTTCTACCAAAACATGGCGGCATTGTTAATGCGAGCGAATTTAGCGATTAGTCGAGCTGGAGCTGGAACAATAACAGAGCTAACAGTGACTGGAACTCCTGCAATTTTGATTCCTTATCCTTTCGCCGCAGAGGATCATCAAGCATTTAACGCAAAGGTCATGGTCGATGCTGGAGCGGCTAAAATGTTCCGTCAGTCTGAGTTGAACGCAGAGCAGCTTCAGCAAGCAGTGTTGGAATTGTTGGAGAATCGCGATCAACTAGAGAAAATGGCAAATTATGCGAAGTCGATCGCAATCATTGATAGTGCTGAACGAACTGCACAATTAGTGAGACAAGCATTGTGAGGCAAGCTACAGGAGAGCAAAAAGAGAGGCGCTTCCCAGTAGGAAGCGCCTCTCTTGCTTAGACTAAGGTGAAGAATTAGCCGTTGATTGCGGGAGCAGAAAGGGCAACCGGAGCCGCTTCACCTGCTGCCAAGTCGAGCGGGAAGTTGTGTGCATTGCGCTCGTGCATCACTTCCATCCCCAAGTTCGCACGGTTGATCACATCCGACCAGGTGCTCACGACCCGACCCTGCGAGTCGATGATGCTCTGGTTGAAGTTGAACCCGTTCAAGTTGAACGCCATCGTGCTCACACCCAATGCCGTGAACCAGATGCCCACTACCGGCCACGCACCCAAGAAGAAGTGCAAGGCGCGAGAGTTGTTGAACGAAGCGTATTGGAAGATCAAGCGTCCGAAGTAGCCATGCGCCGCCACGATGTTGTAGGTCTCTTCTTCTTGCCCGAACTTGTAGCCGTAGTTCTGGCTCTCAACTTCGGTGGTCTCCCGCACCAGCGAGGAGGTGACGAGTGAACCGTGCATTGCACTGAACAGCGAGCCACCGAACACTCCTGCCACACCCAGCATGTGGAACGGGTGCATCAAGATGTTGTGCTCCGCTTGGAACACCAGCATGAAGTTGAACGTGCCGGAGATGCCCAAGGGCATTCCGTCCGAGAACGACCCTTGTCCAATCGGGTAGATCAAGAACACCGCAGTCGCAGCAGCGACCGGAGCACTGTAAGCAACGCAGATCCAAGGACGCATGCCCAAGCGATAGGACAATTCCCATTCGCGTCCCATGTAGCAGAAGATGCCGATGAGGAAGTGGAGCACCACCAGTTGGTAAGGACCACCGTTGTACAGCCACTCATCTAACGATGCCGCTTCCCAGATCGGGTAGAAGTGCAGACCAATGGCGTTCGACGAAGGAACGACCGCACCGGAGATGATGTTGTTGCCGAACATTAAGGAACCAGCGACGGGTTCGCGGATGCCATCGATGTCCACGGGAGGAGCAGCGATGAAAGCGATGATGTAGCAGATGGTGGCAGTAAGCAAGGTGGGGATCATCAACACGCCGAACCAGCCGACATAGAGGCGGTTCTCGGTTGAAGTTACCCAGTTACAGAAACGCTCCCACACATTGCCGCTTTCGCGTCTTTGTAATGTTGTGGTCATGGGTTTGATGATTGCTAGAAACAACAAGAAATAAAATTCGGTAAATTTCGGAATCCGTTATTTACCTGTTCTCATCTTATGGACATTTATCTTTATTTTTCTAGTGTTCAAACATGAAATTTTGTGTCTATTTGCTTCGTAAAGCATAAACATCTCTTCGTAAAAGTTTGAAATTAAGGAGTGTTCACCTTTAACTAAATTAAGGAATATAAATGAATCAATGCTATCTATGAAGAAGTAGCGGTTTCAGGCTACAATCACACTTAATTTTAATCTTCTTAATAAAGCTTCGATACATTACTTCATAAATCTCTTGTTACAGGAATCAGAACGAATTATTAAGTTTCATTAGAAAATTTATTAAAGTGTGTGAGCCTTGAGCAAAATTCGTAAGAAATGACAATTCTAATTAGAAGAAATTGACGAAAAAGGCTGCCTGTACAAGTACGGGCAGCATTGCAGACAAAACTTAGCTCAGAGCTTGCAATCTTGTAGGTGCGATTACATTTCCTGCATTAAGCGCAAATAATTCTGTTGAAGCTGCACATGGTTTTGAGCAAGGCGTTCTGAAACATCTTTTTCGACATCGCTCATTTGTTGCCAAAACGCAGACGCTCGACGAGCCGTCAGCACCTCTGCCCAGATGCCGTCGATCAGCGCTTTTGCCGCTTCATCATCCACGATCGAGTCTCGTAACTGACTGAACTGCGCGATCGCTTCTTGATGTTGGGTAATATCGCGTGCGAGTTCTAAACATTGTTGAAGCTGGGATGCTTGAGCAGAGGTGAGCGAAGCCATATTTTTACCTTTTTTACCTGATGTAAACGTCGCTTTAGTATAGAAGCCCCCATCGCTCGAAAATAGCTCCTCAAAGCAGATGTTCAATCGGAATTTGAAATGCAGAAATCTAGCTTGCTCTAAATTCGCGTGTATAGTGATTGAATCGCTTTCTGTTAGATGAGTGTGCTTATGCGACTGAGATTTTCTGCGCCGTTCAGCCTCCGGTCTTGGCAACTTCTGTTTTTGCTTGGTTTGAGTCTTGCGATCGCATCAGGATCGGTTGGCAGCGATCGAGTTACTGCTGCAACTCCGGATACTGCACCCGCAGAATTAAAGCAAGCGTTAACACAACTTGATGCCGCCGCAAATCGCAGAAATGCTCAAGCCGTTCTTCAGTTTTATAGTCCAAACTTTACGCACTCCGATGGGCTGAATCGTCAGAGCTTAGAGCAATCTTTGACGCAACTGTGGAAGAAATATTCAACGCTCACTTATAAGACAGAGTTACAGTCTTGGCAACCAAGTAGTAATGGATTTCAGGCAGAAACCGTAACGCGAATTACGGGAACTCAAAACCAGAATGGGCAGCAGGTCAAATTAGATGCGACCTTGCGATCGCGTCAACAGTTCCAGAATCAGAAAATTGTGCGACAAGAGATTCTGGCTGAGAAAAACTTAATCACAACTGGAGAAAGACCGCCTTCAGTGAATGTGAAGTTACCGGAGCAGGTGAAGACCGGACAAGAATTTAGTTTCGATGCGATCGTGCAAGAGCCGCTCGAAAATGATCTCTTGCTCGGCGCAGTGGTGCAAGAGCCTGTAAATGCAAACGATTATCTTAAGCCTGCGACCGCAGATTTGGATCTGTTAAGTTCTGGGGGATTGTTCAAAGTTGGGAAAGCACCGAATACTGCTGGATCTCAATGGGTGTCCGCAGTTTTAGTTCGGCATGGCGGCATGACGATGGTGACACAGCGAATGAATGTGATTGCAGCAGGATCAACTCGATCGCAGCGATAAAGTGTCTCCGACTTTCAAAATTTTTCTTGTTTCAGAAGAAGCGATTCGAGTGTTAACTGCCATGCGGTAGTAATGGTTGAATCGCTCTTTTGCTGCCCAGTCGGGTAGTTCTTTTTCGCGCTGTACGTTGAATATCTTCTGAAACTGAGGATAAGGCTTGCCCGAGATCGCATCGCGGGTGGGCACAACACAGCGCTGGCAGGGATTAATGCCTTGAATTTCGACTTCACCGATTTGGAAAGCGATCGGGGTTTCGTCGGCTGAGTAAAGCTGTTCTTCCCAAAAAGCGGGAACATCGGTAATTTCTAGATTTGTGCGGAGGCGCGATCGCATATTCTCGATCGTCATTTCTGTAAACCAAGACGCTGCCTGCTCCAGTGTTGCAACGCTGACGAGCGTAGGTCCTGGCGAAACTGGATCGTCTGGAAATCCTGTGGTCAAATCTTGTTTCAAAAACACAGGAAACTCAAAATAATCACTGAGCCATCCTTCGATGCCGCTGCGACCGTGATCGAGATGGAAGCTAACCGGACGATCGTTCTGAACAGAGAGCGTTACAATCCGTGCTTTGAGATTGAACTGCGATCGAATCTGATGAATCTTTGCGGTGCGTTTGCCGTTCATCCATTTTCCAGCTTGATCGACGATGCAAAATTCTCGATCGTGTTCTAATGAGCCACCGGATAAAATTTTTGCTTGATCGACCGAGATGCCATCCAAGGATTTGATCGGGTAAATCACAATCTGTTCAAGTTTTGCCATAACATCACACTGCGTAGCCTAATTCATTTTGCGCGATCGCTTCGCTGCACGAAGGGTTCGCGTGCTCCAGAAAATTTACCAGCCATTCTTTCACGCGATAAGTGGCGCGACAATCATCCTCGTTGTAGATCAAAATCGAGTCTAAATAACTGCGATCGCCTGTCGCCAACCATTGGGCATACCAGTAAATCGATTGCGCTCCATTTGCACTTGAATCGCGCCAATCAAACCCAACCCAACGCGCGATATGCTTGAGCGCATAGCTTTCTACTGGAAGCGTCACCGTTTGAGTGACACAATCATGCAGATCAATAAATCGCGCTAACAACGGCTGGATCAATTGAGCTGGAGTTTCAAATAACTTTCCAAGCCGTTCAACCGTCTGCACTTCATACGGGCAAAAATGAAAAATGGGCGCATTCGGATACGCCCACAGTAAGTCGATTAATTTTTGCCACGCTATCGATTCTTCTTCGGGTGTTTCTGCTAATAAGGGATGAAAGATTTCAGTTTGATTGATTCGATCGACCACTAATATTCCATGTAGATAAACTAGGTTCAAACTCGGTTCTGCTTCGATATCAAAATAAAGCTCGATCGCAGCCGTTGGAATCATTGGCATTCGGAAGGGACGTTTACCCACGGTATGAGCCGCAAGACTTTCGCCTAAAAGCGCGACATTTTGTATCGTCGATCGTGCTTGTCGAACAATCTTGTGCGCCGTTTCGCTGCCAAAACCAGGAAGCGGTTCAAGACGGGTTGGAGGCGTTTCCGCGAGGGCTTCGAGTGTGGTGAGATTGAGCGCTTGCAGTTGGATGTATCGCGATTGGGTCACGCCTGGAAGCAAGGAAAGATGCTGCTCGGATTTGGCGATCGCATAACAATGACTAAACCAATGACACAAACTACAACGGCTTCGAGAAATAAAAACTTCGGGTTCTTGCGGTTGTATGATGGTGTCAATGCAATTAGCAAGGATCGCTTCCATTCGCGGAATGGTTTCCCACAAATCCACCGCAAACGCGCCTCTTTCTTTCAAAATCAACCATGCTTCCTCAGCCCAAGCGCCTTGAACAGCGGCTAATACCTTAGCAAAGTAAGCCACAATGATTTGGTATTCTTGCTTCGGACGCTTGCTCAATTTAATCTCGCTGGGTGCATAAATCCAGTTGCCAAAAATCGATTCACCGGATTGTTTCACTAATAGATCGGGATTAGCAACCAGTGTCACGCCTGCTTCCTCAGCTAACAAAACCGGTTGATAAATTCGATCGACCCCCGCTTGCATCAGCTTTAAGGTTTCTTCTGCCCCTTTGCGCCAGTCGCCCGTTTTGTATGTTGGCGCTCGATGGTCTTGATCTGAAAGCACCTGCCGTCGATTTTCTGCACTATCTTGTATCAGCTTTAGCAGGTAATCGTTTGGGGGATCTTTTTGTTCCGCATCCCCGTATTGATCGAGAAAAGCTCGGCGACTACAGCGTTGATAGTTCAGCAGCAGATCAGCAGTAATAAACATGCCTATAAGTTAACAAAAATTAGGCGGACTGCGGTATCAATTCGATGTATCGATTATGTCTGATTCTGAATCGAAAATTGCATGACTTTAACAATGTCATGCAAAATCCTATTTATATTAACATTTCGAGATTAACAAAAGCCTAAATGTCAATTAAGCAACAGTTTTGATAACGTTCGCTAGTCCTCAAAATCTTTTTCTGGGCTTCGGGGTATTTCTGATTGTGATCGTGTTGACACTCTCGAAAAACCAGATGATTCGGATGAGCGCGATCGCAGGTATCAAGATTGTGTCTGAAGGACATCTCGATCGACGAGCGACGATCATCATTGCGGTTTCTCTCGCGATGGGTTTAGGTGCTGCGTTTGTGCCGGAATTATTTCGTCGGTAAGCCAGACCTTATCAAAAATGTTTTTGCGTCTGCGACTTCGATAGGGGGCTTGACGGCGATCCTACTGAGCTGGTTATTGCCTCAAAGTCCGCCCACTTCTCCGAAAGAGTTGCCTGTAGAAGAAGAAATTGTTGATGTTGCATAGATTGAGCTAAACCGAAATCGATCAGGGGTGGCGAAGTGAGTCGCTGCCCCTTTTGTTATTTTGAGAAAGCAAATTGATCGCCTTTCAACATGATTTCTCAAATCGAACAACACCGCAGCGAATTTTCCTACCTTAAAGGCAAAGCTTATTTCAACTACGGTGGACAGGGCACAATGCCAAGATCGGCGATCGCATCGCTTCATGAGGCACACGATCGCTTTCAGGCATTAGGTCCTTTTTCCAGTGCGGCAAACGCTTGGATTGTGGAAGAAGGAAATTTAACCCGAAGCGCGATCGCAAAAGAATTAGGCACAACCGCTGATACCATCACGCTGACTGAAGATGTCTCTGTCGGCTGCAATATTGCACTGTGGGGAATCGATTGGAAAGCGGGCGATCACATTTTGCTCACCGATTGCGAACATCAAGGCATTGTGGCAGCCGTTCGCGAACTTCAGCGACGATTTGATTTAGAAGTCTCAGTTTGTCCGCTGTTGGATACGTTGAATTCGGGTGAGCCGAGTGCGATCGTTGAACAATTTCTGCAACCCAATACCCGTTTGTTTGTTGTGAGTCATATTCTTTGGAACACTGGGCAAGTTCTACCACTAAAAGAAATGGTGGATGTTTGCCATGCGCGATCGGTGCAAGTTCTCGTCGATGCAGCACAATCCGTTGGAGTGTTGCCGCTGAATTTAACTCAGTTGCAAGCAGATTTTTATGCGTTTACGGGACATAAATGGTGGTGTGGTGCGGCAGGTGTAGGTGGATTGTATGTGCGACCTGAAGCGCGAGAAAGCTTACATCCGACGTTTATCGGGTGGCGGAGTGTGATTACTGATGCGACTGGAAATCCTGATCGCTTTCAGCCCGATGGTCGTCGATATGAAATTGCGACTTCAGCAATTCCATTGTATGCCGCATTGCGAAGCGCGATCAAGTTTCATACGCCCTTTGCTCAAGATCGATATCAAATGATTTGCGATCGTAGTGCTTACCTGTGGCAGAGATTAACGAAGTTATCGAATTTGCAATGTTTAAAACAATCTGCTCCAGAGGCGGGATTAGTTTCATTTCAATTAGCGGATGGAAAGCATTCTCAATTGGTTCAGTCTCTTGAAGAACAAAGTATCTTTTTACGAGTGATTTTGAATCCAAATTGTGTTCGCGCTTGCGTTCACTATTTCACAACTGAGAATGAGATTAATTTGCTTATTAATGCGATCGAGAAATTTAGCGCTTGATTGAAAATTCTATAAGACGCGCCCTTTTCACCCCAATAGCTTAAGCTTATTTTCTGATCGTCTCTCTTCAATTTTATGCCTCAACCGATTCTCTACCTCGCAATTACCAATCATGGATTCGGTCATGCAACTCGCGCTGCATCGATCGCGGCTGAAATCCAACGACTTGATCCTGAGATTGTGTTAATTCTCGTGACGACGGCTCCGCGATCGCTGCTTGAGGCATATATTCCAGGTGATTTTATTCACCGTCCGCGTGCGCTAGATGTCGGCATTATTCAAAGCGATAGTTTGACGATGGATAAGCCTGCAACGTTAGAGAAGCTGCGTCAGATCAAACAGCAACAGCGATCAGTGATTGCTAGCGAAGTGAATTTTATTCGCCAAAATCGCGTGGGTTTAGTGTTAGGAGATATTCCACCCTTAGCGGCTCCGATCGCGTCTGCTGCCGGGATTCCGGGTTGGATGATGAGTAATTTCGGTTGGGATTTTATCTATCGGGATTGGGGCGGCGATTTTATTGAGGTTGCAGATTGGATTGCAGACTGTTTTGCACAGTGCGATCGCTTGTTCAGAATGCCGTTTCACGAGCCGATGAGCGCATTTTCTAACATTACAGATGTGGGTTTAACCGGGGTCGATCCTCGGTTTGATGCAAACGAGCTTTTAGAGAAATTCGATTTAACCGAGACTCCGAAAGAAAAGATTATTTTGGCGACATTTGGCGGATTGGGACTCGATCGCATTCCCTACGAAAACGTGACGCGCTTTCCTGATTACAAATTTCTCTGTTTTGATCTGAACGCACCAGAATTGCCAAATTTGATTCGAGTGGACGATCGCTTTTATCGCCCGATCGATTTAATGCCTGTCTGCGGTCGGTTGTTGACCAAGCCGGGTTATAGTACCTTTTCTGAAGCTTGTCGCTACGGCATTCCGATCACCACAGTCACCCGTGAAGGCTTTGCTGAATCTCCTATTTTGCTCGAAGGCATTCGGGACTATGCAATGCACCAAATTTGGTCGATCGACGAATTTTTTAGCGGGGATAGCCAACCGATGAACCCACCCCGCAAGTCCGAGAAGCTAGCGAAAGACGGAAATTTGACGATCGCGCGATCTGTTGTGGAATATCTGCGATCGTGATCTCAGTTCGACTCTGCTAACACTGCCTGCAATCGGCTGCGAAACTCTCCTTTTGGATGTCCGCCTTTCACTTCGCCCAAGATTTTGAAATCCTCTTCCGGCGAATCACAAATAATATAGGTGGGCCATCCCATCTCTGCTTTGTCTGGATACTGGCTCAGCAAAATTTTGCGGTACTTGCGATAGGTTGCAGTGTCCTGCATTTTCACATCAACAAACTGCAAGCCCAATTCCTCAGCCACTTTTTGATCATAGAACGCCATCTTGTGACAAATTCCACAATCTTCAGACGAAAACTTGATTACTGCGCGGGTCATACTGAAATTATTTTGGAATACGGTTCCAGCGTAAAAGATTCTGAGTATGATCGGGCAGATTTCGTAAAACTCTGTTAACTAGAATTCTGCAATAATAACGTTAATAAATATTGCAGCGAGTCAGTCTTATGTTTCTTCGTCGAATTCCTCTCGGTGCGTTGTGCCTCGGTGGAGGAGCCATTATTACGATAGTCGGATTTGCCGCGTATATCTTCAACTATGCCGCCCTGAACATGATCGGATTCTTCTACGGCATTCCGTTGCTCTTAGGCGGTGTCGCACTCAAAATTACCGAATTGCGCCCAGTGCCGCTAAGTGTGCCGACCTCACCGGAAGTTGAAGCCCTCAAAGCGACTCAAGCGACCGATACCCAAAAACAAGTCTTCGACGACGTGACGCGCTTTCGCTATGGACAAGAGGCACATCTCGATACGACGCTGAAATTCTTGGGACTCAGCCCCACTGATGACGATCGACCTACCTTGGTCGGACTACGTGAGGAAAATCGAGAAGGAGCTTACGCGATGGTGCTGGAATTTGATTCGCCGTTCATCTCACTTGAAACTTGGCAGAAGAAAGTCGAGAAAATGACGACGTTCTTTGGTCCGGGTGTGCGAGTCGAAGTGACTCAGCCTGAAGAAGAACGAGTTGATGTTGCGATCGTTGCTACATCAAGTGTCACTGCCACCGTTTAGAAGCCTGAAGTTCATACAACTTTTCTAGTGCGTTACTCTGATGAATAACGCGCTTTTTTTACGATCGAACATGACCCAAACAATTCAGGCAAATGAACTCACACTCAGCGAAGTAGAAGATCAATTCGGGCTGCGACAAGTGCTAAACGATCCCAAATTTTTCTTAGAGTGGCAGAATTCTTTACCTGAGTTGACGGACTTGGAAAAGCGAGATTTCGGTCGAATTAAAACCGAATTCCTCTACCTCAATAAATACCCAATGTTAGAGGATTTAGTCAAAATGGTCGTGTTATCTCCACTATTGTCGCTAGTCAGAAAACGGTTTGGGTGGCGGTGATTGAGTCCAAGCAGGCAGGATTTTCGCTTAAGAATGCGATCGCACAAATGCTGTTTTATAGGATGGCGAATCCGCAGCCTGTCACCTTTGGAATGGTCACAAATGGAAGTCATTTTCTGTTTCTCAAATTCGTTCGCGATCCATGTCTTCAATACGCCTTTTCTTCTGAGTTTTCTTTGTATCGTCCGGACAATGAGCTTTATTCAGTACTTGCAGTATTGAAGCGATTCGCAGAATTATCAACATAAAAAGCCGCCCAATGTTGGACGGCTCTTAACGATTCAAATTCGACCCTAAACTTAAGCCGAAACTTCTGCGACTGGATAGACACTGATCTTCTGACGATCTTTACCCATCCGCTCAAACTTCACTTCGCCTGCAATCAGCGCAAACAGCGTATCATCGCTGCCGCGTCCAACATTATTTCCTGGATGTACTTTCGTGCCGCGTTGACGCACCAAGATGTTTCCCGCTTTCACCACTTGACCGCCGAAACGCTTCACGCCCAAACGCTGAGCATTAGAATCGCGTCCGTTGCGAGTACTTCCTGTCCCTTTCTTATGAGCCATAGTTCCCTCTAAAATTGCGTTCTCAAATTGACTAGATTAGCCGCTCGGCTGCTCTTTCGTCGCAATCGTACTTCCACCCAAACTGATCGAATCAACCATGATCCGGGTGAGTTCTTGACGATGGCCGCGTTTTTTGCGGGTCTTCTTTTTCGGTTGCATCTTGTAGACAATCACTTTCCGTCCACGCATATGGCGCATCACGGTTGCTTGAACGGTTGCTCCTTCCACAACGGGCGCACCGATGCTGATTTCGCCTGCGTTGTTTACAAACAGAACGCGATCGATTTCAAGCTGTGAGTCTACTTCTCCCACAAGGCGATTGACATCATAAAAGCGACTCGGTTCGACCCGAATCTGCTGCCCTGCGATCTCGATAATTGCGTAAGACATGAGTTTTTCCTAGTAAGTGCCGTACAGGTCGCGATCGATCTAAACCGCCGTTAGCAGATACCTGATCCGAGCATGAATGATTTGTGAGCCAGTTATCTAGTATGCAAAATGAAATGAGATCGTGTCAAGTCACATTTTTTGTAGGTGCAAGATACACTGAAAGGAAGGTGAGCATTTGGGATGTTATGACAGAAATCGTCAAGCAGAGTGAGGTACTGAATCAAACTGTCCTGGATCAAGGTTCGATGCAGGAAGTAGGACAGGTGGAAGTGCTGTGGATGTATCCGAAAGTGCATCGGGTTTTGGGCTTCATCTGCAAGTCGGGCTGGCTTGGCAAAAAGAAAACGGCGTTTAATCTGGATCAGTTAGAAACGATCGGTAGTAATGGCGTTTTGGTCAATTCGCAACCTGTGGAAACGGATGCCGAAAAGGTAAAGCAGCTTGAATTGTTGGTAGGCTGCGAAGTCTGGACGGATGCGGGCGATCAAGTTGGTAAGGTTGTCGATTACTTATTTGATTTAGAAACGGGCGAAATTCAACATTATTTGTATGTCTCGGATGGTTGGGGTGGCATTGTCGGAAGTGTTTACCTTTTGCCACCGAACTATATTTTGAGATATGGTAGTCGGCGCGTGATGGTTCCGAAAGAATCGGTAGAATCTTTTGCGGTGTATCGGGGTGGAGTTCAGGAGAAATTCTCGAAGGTCAAGGATCTGCTGAGCGATGAGAAAACGCAGGTGACGCAAGAAGTTCGATCGCTGACAGAACTCGCACGCGAGAAAGCACGCCGACTGAAAGAAAAAGCGCGATCGTTCACCGAACAAGCTTATGAATTCGTCGAAGAAATTGCGCTGGATGAAACCGAGCCGTTTTCACCCTCATCTGAACCCGCACCGTGGGACGATTGGGAAGTCGAGCCGCCTAAGAAACAGGAACCTAAGCCGCCTGAATCTCAGCGATCGAAGTCTCCCACTTCAGATGTTTGGGATGACGACGATGACTGGACATAATTTAATGAAGATATATCACTCGAAACGGTAGTTTCCCGGATTTCGATCTTCTCTCTGTCGTAGTGAATTTGAGGGTGCTGACATGAGCGACTCAATATCAAATCGGTAGAGAAAAGAAATGATGCAACGAAAATGGCTCTCGTTTTTGGGGCTTTTGCTCAGTAGTGTGTTGTTGGTCATACTCACTCAGACGGAGCCTGCTTTCTCGATCGCTCCACCTGCGGGAATGATGACGAAAACGGCTGCGGAAATGGGCAATTTGATCGGACGTAAACTCACGCGCCCGATCATCATGACAGACAAAAAATCTGCTCCTGCCGTCTTTGCTAATAGCATTAAAGAAGCTGCTGGACATGGAGCGGTGACGATCGCCGCAAAAAAAGCGGGCGGAAAATGGGAGGAACAAGGCGCTGGCGAGACAATGGACACCTGCTGGATTGTCTGGCTTTCTTCTTTTGCCAATGACTCACAAGACAAATCGCTGCTTGCCCATGAGATTTATCACTGCTTTCAAAACGAACTGATTGGGGTTCGGGAGATGCCAGAGTGGTTTATTGAAGGATCGGCAATGTGGGCGGGTGAAGCCTATACAGGCGGAACAAAGATGAGTAGTCCGATGTGGAAAGACTATTTAAGCAACCAAAAATCGCTATTTAATCGCGGCTATGATGCGATCGGCTTTTATGCCCATCTCAAAAATAGCGGTGTCAATGTCTGGAAACTGCTCGACTCTATTCTGAAAACCGCTTCCGCTGATTCGGATGTCTTGTTTAATCAGTTCGTCAAATTTGCTGGAGATTCTTTTCTGACAAATTGGGCATCTGGACTCGCTCGGAAATCTGAAGCAGGTCCAGACTGGGACACCACAGGACCCGGAATTACGACAGATAAACGATCGCCCGAGCCGATCGCGCTTTCTTCATCTACTCCAGTTTCACGAGAAATACTCCGTGGACTGCAAGCTCTCTATGATGTTCAAGTTCCAAATGGCAAGATCATTAACTTCAACATCAAGGGTTACGGCGCTCTACGCTGGACGGGCGGCAGCAGCGATATTCTGAAATTTAGTCAAGTGTTCAATAAGCGCTACTGTGTGGGGGAAACGTGCCGCTGTGAGGATGGGTCTTCTCCAGCGGGTGTGGAAACTGCCCCGTCGAATCAAGTTTTAGTTGCAGTGACAGGCACAAGTCGATCGACCTTCGTGGACATTACGGCTGAAGACAATCCCTGCAAGAAAGATAAGCCGAATCCTGGAAGTAGCAACGGAAATTCGAGCGGAAATTCGGGTTCTGGCTCACTCAATAACGGTGGTAGCGATACGAAAACTGGAGCAAGCTACGGCGATCCACATCTGATTACGTTTGATGGGTTCCGCTATAGTTTTCAAACTGTGGGCGAATTTTTACTGAGTCGATCGCAGGATGGAAAGTTTGTGGTTGAAACGCGCCAAGCGCAAGTTCCAGGGCAAGAATTGACGCTAAATACCGCGATCGCGATGAAAGTCGGGACGGATCGAATTGGATTCTACGCACCTGAAGGAACAACTCCGACATTGCGAGTAAATGGTCAAGCCGTCACAAACGATCGCGTCTCTCTAGCCGATGGCTCTGTGCAGAAACGCAGCGATCGAGAATATGTGGTGCAGTGGAATAGCGGAGAACAAGCCACGATTCGAGCGATCGAGGTAGCAAAGCTGAAATTTCTCAATGTCACTATCAATGTTTCTGATCAATCTAAACAATATCGTGGCTTGCTCGGAAATCTAGATGGAAATGCAGCGAACGATTTGCAAACGCGATCGGGTAAAGTGATTCCGACAAAATCGAGCTACGGACAACTTACCAATGCACTGAGTAATCTACTACCAACACCAATTCCTCTATCGAGTATCGAAACAGCTTTTCTTGATCAGCTTCATCGTGAATTTGGAGACAGTTGGCGAATTCGGCAGAGTGAATCTCTGTTTGATTACGAAGTGGGACAATCGACGGAGACATTTAGCGATCGACGTTTTCCCCGTCGCTATCTCACATTGGGATCGTTGCTTCCGGCTCAACTGCGCTCTGCTGAAACGGTTTGCCGTAATGCAGGCGTAGAGGCGAATTTGTTAGAAGGCTGCATCTTTGATGTGGGTCTGACGAATCAGCCTGGTTTTGCTCAAGCTGCGGTGAATGCCTTGGTACAGGGCGTGGTCGATCGAGCCGTTGATCGAGCGGTGGATCAATTACAAGAGAAGCTCCCGGTGAAGATTCCCGTTCGGATTCGCTTTCCCTGGTAAGGGTGACGTGAACTCGATCGGTCTTTTCGAGTTCACGTTTTTGATCACTAACGCCCGATCGCTGCAATATCTACGGTCTCGATTGGTGGCGTTACTTTAGGAATTCTCACCGCTCGCAAAGCTGACCCAATCTTTGATGGTTGATTCGGACGCTTCTGCTCAGTGGTCTTCTCACCCGTCAAAAAATTACTGCTTTCAATGGTTTCGTCTCCGGTTAGGCGATCGAACGATCGGACATCTAATCCAATCAGTACAATTCGATTCGTGGCTTTATCGATCCAAAAGCGGTGTAAGGTTTGCATTGCATCACGAGACCCCTGCAATTGATCGACTAAAATCACGCCGTTCTCAATTTTGGTCTGAATCGAGGTCAACATACCACCACATTTTTCACATAAGAGAAGACGTGGAGCGAAGCTAACTCGCTGCCATTGACCATTCGATTGTTTCTGCAAAACGAGGAGAACGCGAGGGGCACGACCAGGCTCGAAAGCGGCGGCATCGGTTTGAATCAGTTGCAAAACTGCATCAGATTTTCGATCGCCATTCAAATCGCCTTCTACTTTCGTCTCAATCTTCCAACCTTTGGGAACAAATGCTTGAGCGCTCGTACCTTGAGCGGGAAACTCAGTTGGATTAATTTGTCGGGGGGCTTGAGCCAAGGCAGGAATCACAGGAGCGCATGAAAACATTGCCACAGCCAAGCTCAAAATTGCACGATTCATAAATTTCCGGGATGACTTCAAAATCAGCTTCAAGCCCCATGCTCTCAATTTCGGTGGATCATCCGCCGTATTGCCAGCCTGTGCTTTCAAGCAGTAATGGTTCGCCTTCACGGTGCACACCAGCAGCAATCACCTCACCGACAAACACCGTATGATCACCGTGATCAACATTCCCGACGACTCGACATTCGACATAGCCGAGTGCATCGGAAATAATCGGGCATCCGGTTTCGCCTAGGTAGAAGTCAACATCCTCGAATTTATTCCCAACACGGCGCTGAGGTTTGAAAAACTTTTGTGCGAGGTCTTTCTGTCCGGCTTCGAGAAAACTGATCGCAAAAACGCCACTGTTGCGAATCATTTGATTTGAACCGGAATCGCTTTTAACACAGTTCACCACGATCGGCGGTTTGAATGAGCCTTGCATCACCCAACTTGCAGTAAAGCCATTCACTTCTTCGCCGTCTTTTACCCCGCACACATACAAACCGTGGGGAATTTTGAGCAACATTGCTTTTTTTGCCTGTTCGTCGAGCATTGCAACCACCTTGGAATCACTATCGATCGATAAGCTTAGCAAGATTCACGCGAGCTATTGCAAAACAAAACCGACTTCTCTACTGCTAGAAAAGTCGGCTCTAAAGAATGAAGGCTTGATCAGGATTTACCTTCTAAGAAGCCTTTCGCTTGTTGTAGTGCGTAAGGAAGAACACGGGAAATCGCCCAACCACCAGCCAAAATGATCGGAAATAGCACGATTAAGATGCGAAGGTCCATACCAGTTCTCTCGTTTAATTAGACGTTTCAATTATTTAAATTTGTACCGTATTTTGTGTAGGTTTCAAAGCAATTCTCTCAGGTACTTCACATTTGTACACGGAAGCCGAGATCGGTTCCTTTATTGGCGTGAACGAATGCCAGTTTTTCGTAATGTTGGGCGTGTTCGATTAAATGAGCGATTTCTGAATCAGTGAGGTCACGAATCGGTTTAGCGGGAAGACCGACGACGAGCGATCGCGCTGGAACATCCTTAGTCACGACTGCTCCGGCACCGACAATACTGCCCGCTCCGACTCGAACCCCATCGAGCACGATCGCACCGATCCCAATCAGACAGCCGCGCTCGATGTGAGCGCTATGAATTACCGCTCGATGTCCCACGGTGACAAATTCTTCCAAGATTGTAGGCTGACCGGGATCGCCGTGGAGAATGGCTCCGTCTTGAATATTCGTACTGGCTCCGAGAACAATTCGTTCGACATCGGCACGGACGATCGCGTTATACCAAATGCTCACGCCCGAAGCAATTTCGACGTTGCCGATCACAGTCGCATTGGGAGCGACAAAGGCAGCGATCGACAAATCGGGGGGATTCCAATAAGATGGAGTAAAAAGAATTGGGAATGCAGAAGGATTCACGGTGATAATGATGCTAGGAACGCGCAAAGAGAGACCGTTATAATAATTCCACGATCGCGCTTCACATTAATGAATGAAATGATTTGAGTGCCCGTACTTCATGATTAATCCCAGCTTTCAATATCCGATTTTTGGTCCCGAAATTCAGTGTCCGCATTGTCGGCAGACGATCCCAGCGTTGACACTGACAGATACCTATTTGTGTCCGCGTCATGGCGCATTCGAGGCAAATCCGAAGACGGGCGAGTTAATCCATTTACAGTCGGCGCGACATTGGCGGCTGTGGAATGACGAATGGTATCGCCAACATACCCATCCCGATGGGATTCGGTTTGAGATTCATGAAGCGCTCGATCGACTGTATACACAAGGCTATCGTGCGACTCGTGTAATTATTGCTCAACGGTACAAGGATCTGATTAGTACATATTTGGAGCGCAGTACGCCTTGGCGCGGACAGGCAGATTCTCCAAAACCCCGTCTATATGGGCTTCCCGTAGAATTTAGTCCTGATCCAAAAGATGATCCCTGTTGGGATGTGATTAATTTCGATCTGGAGAAAGAACCCGGCGCACCTGTGAGATATCCTTACTTCCGCTTATTTGAGTAATGCATCACGTTTCGATCCGAACGGCTGATATTTTCAGAGCGATCGCATTTTACGAGCAGCTTGGATTCGAGGTTTGCGAACGCTTCCAAACAGGATTTACGCTGGCGTGTTGGATGGAAGGTTTGGGCGGACGGATCGAACTGTTGCAAATTCCAGAGCCGAAACCCGCTCCTGATGCGTTCAACGACGAACATTACACGGGTTACTATCATTTGTCGTTTGATGTGACGGAGTTGACTGATGAATTGCCGCAGTGGATCGAGTCGCTGAAGACGAAATTGGCAGAGCAAGATCAGGCGTTGACGGTGCTATTGGAGCCAACGCAGCAGATGATCGGCGATCGCGTTTATGAAGTCGCGTTTATTGCCGATGCGGATGGATTACCGATCGAATTTCTGAATCGACTGAAGTAGAGTACCATGCTCTCACCTCGATCGATGCGGTATGGTATGCGGACGGAACCTTTTCTCGACAATTGGACGTATCTCAAGGTTGAATTTAACTGGCTAGAGCGGTTGTTGTTGACCGCAGTGGCGAAACAGCGCAAGGAAGCGAAGACGGTAGAACGAGTCGCGCAGACAAAAGCGGATCAGGCGACCAGTCATTGGTGGAAAGGATTGATCAGTTTAGAGGAAGCGATCGCGTCGGATTCTCCAGTAGAGCGACGCAAATCTACACCTGTCGCAAATTATCAGCAGCAATTAGAAGCGCGGATTCAAGCAAGCTTTCAGCATGGGATTGGGTTGGCGTTGCCGATGTTATGCGATCGATTGAATTTGGCGACGTTTGAGAAAAATGTGATTCTGATTGCACTCGCGCCTGAAGTTCACCGTCGATATGCTCAACTGTATGGTTATTTACAGAGCGGTGAGGATGTGCCAGAGCGACCCACGATCGATTTAGTTCTACGGCTGCTGTGTCGAACAGATGCGGAATGGCGAACGGTACGATCAAGCCTGATTGATTCAAGTCAATTGATGAAATCGGGACTGATTGAGGTGGAAGAAACGGATCGATCGCTGTTTTTATCGCGATCGTTAAAGCTTTCCGATGAATGCGTGAATTATTTACTGAGTGAGCCAGTAGAATTAGCCGCATTGGAGGAGTTAATTACGCCACGAATGCCTGTTCAAATGGCAACGACGCGATCAAATGTCCGATCGCTGAACGATTTAGTGCTACCGGAGACTGTTCAAACTCAATTAGAGCAAGTCTATGACCAAATTCGATTTGCACCACAGCTACAAGATTGGGGATTTCGAGCCACAAAGGGAGTGACAGCAGTATTGATCGGTGCAAGTGGAACCGGAAAGACGATCGCCGTTCAATCGATCGCCCAAAAATTAGCAATGCCCCTCACTGAAATTGATTTAGCGATCGTGGATGAGCCAATCGAATTGCTCGAGGATCTAATCGCCCAACCCCCGATGCTGTTGTTGATTAAATCGGCTGAACGTTGGTTAAAGCGATCAGCTCCGATTTCCCTAGTGATTGAATTAATTGCTGCTCAACACGGTCTAATGTGCTTCAGTGTGCGGCATCGCCTCGCCATTCCTACATCTTTACGATCGCGAATTCAATTTACGATCGAATTTCCTAAACCGGATATTGCCGCGCGGGTTCAACTGTGGAAACAAGCATTTCCGATCACAACACCGATCGCAGAAATGGACTGGCAAACGTTAGCCAAGAAATACGCTCTCACAGGCGGAGAGATTCAAAAGATTGCTGAGATTTCTGCGATCGAAGCCTTGTCACAAAAAGCATCGCAAATCGAACTACATCATATCCTTAAAGCAATCGCCCGACTTTCCCAATAAGCGGAAGTGCGATCGTTCTCCGTTGCCACAGGCGCACCATCAGAAAAAGATTCAGCACAAAGTAACCGGAAGTCATAAAACTCGCCATTAACAGCAACGGTAACTGTGCAGACTCGGATGTAAATGCACTCGCACCCATCAATCCATACAGCAACAGCCACCCCAGCGCAAATTTCACCACAAATCGACTTAAAACTCGCTCTTGCCGACTCCCCGATCGACGATATAGCGTCCAAACTGCGGGAAAAAATCCAAAAACAGGCAACAGGTAGAAAAATAGGCGAAGATGCCGAACTGTATCAGTTTCTAGACGATCGAAATCATGCATAACTCAAGGAATCACAAGGAAGGAGGATGTACCCGAAACCAAAGCGCGATAATAATAACTAGAGACTGCCCAAAACGATCTCGTGAGTTACTGTTGTTAGTCGTTGCATCATGCCTCATCGCAATAAGCTGTGGATTTGGTGGGAGTCCTTATCTCCCATGTCAAGAGCAATCACCATTGCCTCTTTTATGCCGCTTTTGGTGTTGAATGCTTTGGCGATTTCGTCCATTTTTGATTATTTTCATTCTTTATTAGCGATCGTCATTGGCGCATCGTTGCTGACCTTTTTGCTAAATTACCCGGTCAGCTATATGCAGCAACATGGCACGACGAGAGGACGCGCTGCAATTATTGTCTTTCTGTTTACGATTTCGGTCTTACTTGCGATCGGGGTGACACTCGTTCCGTTGGCACTCCAACAAGCCCAACAATTAGTGATTCGACTACCAGATTGGATCGATTCTGGTCAGCGACAATTGATTCTACTCAATGATCAAATTGAGAAAGCAGGGTTTCCGATTAGTCTCGATGTGTTGGCGGATCAAATCACGGCTCCATTAAAAAATCAATTGCAACGTTTGGCGGGAGACATTCTCGGTTTAGCAGTGTTTACTGTAACCAGTTTGCTCGATTTGCTGTTAACGCTGGTATTGACGTTTTATCTACTACAGCATAGCGATCGATTGTGGGAAAGTTTGGTGGAATGGTTGCCCGATCGGATTCGTGCGCCATTTAGCGAGACGTTGCGACTCAGTTTCCAGAATTTCTTTTTTAGTCAGTTGATTTCTTCGACCTCGATGGGCTTTGTGCTGACAGTGATCTTTTTGACATTGCGCGTTCCATTCGGATTACTGTTTGGATTAACGATCGGCACAATGGCACTCATTCCATTCGGAGGTTCTGTTGGAATTGCTTTAGTGTCGTTGCTGGTGGCGTTGCGAGATATTGGTTTAGGCATTGAAGTTTTGATTGCGTCTTTGATTGTGCAGCAGATCATTGAGAATCTGATCATGCCGCGCGTACTGGGAAGTTTTACTGGATTGAATCCGGTGTGGGTGTTTATTTCGATTTTGATGGGAGCGCGTGTCGGAGGATTGCTCGGTGTGGTCGTAGCAGTTCCGATCGCAGTGGTGATCAAGAGTATTTTGGTCTCTTTGCGATCGCCAAGTTCGACGATCTTGGTTGCTACCGATTCTCATCCGATGGGTGTTTCGCGATCAGAACCAGCGGAACTCTCGAAAGCAACGGAAACCTAACGCACTTTGCTCAAGTATTGGTGAACAAACTGCACACAGATCGAGCCTTCTCCGACTCCGGATGCAACCCGCTTCACCGAGTTATGCCGCACATCCCCAACGGCAAATACACCAGGAACGTTGGTTTCTAGCAAATACGGATCGCGATCGAGTTGCCATCCTTTCGGACGCTTCTCCAAATCTGCACCTGTGAAAATAAAACCGCGATCGTCGCGATCGATCACGCCGTCTAACCATTGTGTTCTCGGTTCTGCGCCGATAAAAATGAACAAAGAGGTTGCGTGAACGGTTTCTGTTTCTCCAGTTGTTGCATTCGCGATCGTGATCGCTTCTAAACTCTTTTCTCCTTTCACTTCCACAACACTCGAAAATGTTTTAACAGCGATGTTCGGTGTGGAATCAATCTGATCGATTAAGTATTGCGACATACTTTTCGTCAGTGATTCTCCGCGTACTAACATCGTGACTTGTCGCGCATACTTCGAGAAATACATCGCTGCTTGTCCCGCAGAATTCGCGCCTCCAACAATGTAAACATCTTCGTCTTGACACGCGATCGCTTCGGTTTGCGCTGCACCGTAATACACTCCCGCCCCCGTGAGCCGTTCAATTCCTGGAATATCCAATCGCCGCCACGAAACTCCTAATGCCAAAATCAACGCATGACAGCTAATCTCACTCCCATCTGCCAACGTCACAATCCGATAAGCATCCTGAATCCGAATTCCGGTTGCTTCTTGGGGTGTCAGAATCTCGACTCCAAATCGTCTCGCTTGCGTCACCGCTCGACGCGCCAAATCACTCCCGCTCAATCCCACCGGAAACCCCAAGTAATTCTCAATTCGCGAACTGGTTCCCGCTTGTCCGCCCGGTGCTTCTCGCTCGACCATCACCGTATCGAGTCCTTCAGATGCCCCATACACTGCTGCTGCAAGTCCAGCAGGTCCTCCACCAACGATCACCAAATCGTAAAACGGATTACCCGCTTGGGTATGAAGTCCAATTCGATCGGCAATCTGCGCCGGAGTTGGCTGCAACACACTGGCTCCATCGGGAAACAACACCAGCGGCAACTGTAAACGATCGCATTCAGCATACTGCACCAATTGCTGTGCTTCAGTTGAAAGCTCGACATCTAGCCATTCATAAGGCACTTGGTTGCGGGCTAAAAAATCTTTGACTTGGTGAGATTGCGGCGACCAGCGATTCCCAATGACGCGAATGCCTTCAAACGGTGGACGATATGTAGACATCCAATCATCTAACAAATCATCTAGGACTGGATAAAGCCGTTCTTCGGGCGGGTTCCAAGGTTTGAGCAAGTAATAATCGATTTGGGTGCTGTTGATCGCTTCGATCGCGGCATCTGTATCAGCATATGCAGTCAGTAACGCCCGTTTCGCCATTGGAAACATGGTTAATGCTTCGGTTAAAAATTCCACTCCGCTCATATTCGGCATTCGTTGATCAACGAGAAACAAAGCAATTACTTCATTTCTCAGTAAGGATTTACTGGCGCTCGAACTGTTTCAGACCTTGCCTCAGTCGCGATTAGAATGGATTTGCGATCGCGCTGAAGAGTTGCACCTTATTCCGGGTGATGTCCTAGTTCACGAAGGCGAAGCGGGTAAAGGGTATTTCATTCTCTCAGCAGGACGAGTTGCAATTACGCGATCGACCGAAGGAATTGAAATGCCTTTAGGACAGCACCTTGCACCCGCTGCTTTTGGTGAAGTTCCCATTCTCACGGGTGATCCGGTTCAAGTGACGATTCGAGCGATCGATGCATGTCGATTGCATCGCTTAACCTGTGAAGATTTTCTAGAAGTACTACATTCTTGTCGCAATTTTGAGCGCCTTGTTTTTAAGACCATACAGGAGCGACTCGAAGGTTTAACCACATTCATTCGCCAGCGTGAAAAAATGGCAGCACTGGGAACGCTTTCTGCTGGATTGGCGCATGAGTTGAATAATCCCGCTGCGGCAGTGGTTCGAGCATTACAAGATGTGGTTCCATCCTTGATCGAACTCCAGCGAATGACTTTGATTGCAGGACAACATCAGCACGATGAAGCGAATACTCAAGCGTGGATTCGTACTCGTGATCAAGGATATGAAACCCTGCTGAATCATCCGATCGATTTTGCAACCGTCCGCGATCAAGAAGATGAACTGCTCACCTGGCTCGAAGACTATGGAATTGAGGATGCTTGGCGATTATCAGAGCCATTAGCATCAGCGGGAATCACGATCGAACAGTTAGAGCAGTTGATTGAACCCTGGCGCGATCATGAAACAGAGATGCGCGAATTGGGGTTCCGCTGGTTGGCGCTGTCGTTTGAAGTGGTGAGCATGATCACTAGCGGACTGCATGGAGCAAAGCGGATGTCTGAATTAGTGCAGGCGATGAAATCTTATTCGCATCTCGATCGGGGTGTACAACAGGTTGTAGATGTACATGAAGGCATTGAAGATGCGCTGCGATTGTTTGCTTTTAAACTGAAGAAAGGCATTGAAATTCGCCGCACTTATGATTGCAATGCGCCGAAGATTCTTGCCTTTGGCAGTGAGCTGAATCAGGTGTGGACGAATCTGATTGATAATGCGATCGATGCGATCGGCGATCGTGGTGTTTTGGAAGTCATTACGGCTTGCGATTCTGAGCGGATCGAAGTTCAGATTATCGATTCTGGAACAGGCATTCCTGAAGAGGTGCGATCGCGGATTTTCGAGCCATTCTTCACCACAAAACCTGTGGGCAAAGGGACAGGTTTAGGACTAGAACTTTCTCGTCGGATTGTAGAAAACCGTCACCAAGGCGCACTCACTTACGATTCTATCCCCGGTAGAACCCGCTTTACCGTTTGTCTTCCGCTGAAATCTAAGATCTAAAACTGCCTTGATAGTTCTTTCATGTCTTCGCCCATACTGAGTCTGTCCTGTTTAAAGTAAACTCAGATGCCTAGAACGCCAAGCGAATTTTCAGTCCATATCATGATGGAAGGGGGACATCGCGAAGAAGTCCGATTCCCAACGATTCAAGACTTTCAGAAATGGTACAGTGGCGAACTGATGCCAAAGGCAGCTTCAGAAGATTTTATCAGCGTCCCAATCAAGAATATTCAGGGCGAATACATGGTGTTGCGTCCAGCACGGGTGATCAGTCTACGAGTTGAGCCAGTGTTTGCGGGTAGTGTCGATCGCTATTGAACGTTCAAAAATACTCAACAGCGCAGAGCGTACCGGGTTGCTCTGCGCTATTTTTCTAAATTCGATACGATCATAGTGAACGTCAAGTTTAAAACAATGCAGAACGACACAATTAAATTAGACACAATTAAATTAGATCAGTTTCTCAAGTTTCAAGGACTGGCGCAGACAGGTGGACAAGCAAAACTCTTGATTCAATCGGGAGAAGTGCGGGTGAATGGAGCCGTTGAAACGAGACGCGGACGCAAGTTAGTGAAGGGCGATCGCGTCACCACCCTTGGAGAAACCATTGAGGTCTAATCCTCTGTAAAATCGAATAAGTAGCGTTCCGGTCAGCATCAATGTATCTCACTTGGCTTGATAGTAATTCTTGGCTGATCGAATTGGCAGGTAAGCG
>PSLO01000015.1:47731-60605 GCA_040289665.1 Leptolyngbya sp. ERB_1_1
CCCTTGGCTAGTGGGTGAATTGACCTTTGGCAATGTTGGATGGTTGTTCAAAGGAACGCGATCGCACGATCGCGCCATTCCCGAAAATCTCGATCTGATTCTGCTGTCTCAAGGCATTGAAGATCACGCCCATCCTGAAACGTTGAAGAAGCTGGATCGCTCGATCCCGGTGATTGCTTCTCCGAGTGCGGCAAAAGTAGCACAAGCGATCGGCTTTTCATCGATTACCCCGTTGAAGCATGGTGAATCTTTTACGGTCGCTCAATCGATTCAAATTCAAGCTACACCAGGATCATCGCTAGGTCCTGGTGTACAAGAAAATGGATATCTAATCACTGAATTACCCACGGGAGTCACACTCTACTACGAGCCACATGGAAATCATCCTTCAGCGTTGCCAACTCCAATCGATGTTGTAATCACGCCACTGATCGATTTAGCATTACCGCTGGTTGGCTCGATCATCAAAGGAACTCCAAGCGCGATCAAGCTTGCCCAACAGGTCAAACCACAAATCATTCTCCCGACCGCAGCAGGTGGGGACATTCAGTTTGAGGGGATTTTGATCTCACTCTTGAGAGCGATCGGCAATACTGACGACTTTCGATCGAAGTTGGCGCAAGCGAATCTAGATACACAAGTAATTGAACCAAAACCCGGTGAGCGCATTGAGATCACTGTGCAAGCTTCTGCGATCGCGAATTCACTCTAATAGCGAGGTATCATCATGTCTCCCCTCTCCCAACAAGAACTCGAAACCGAACTCAAACAACTTGACGGATGGACGATCAAGAACGGCAAACTCCACCGTGAGTATCAGTTCGCCTCTTTTGTCGAAGCCTTCGGATTCATGTCAAGGATGGCACTCGTCTCCGAATCACTTGGGCATCATCCTGAATGGTTTAATGTATACAATCGCGTGGCGATCGATTTAACCACACACGACGCTGGAGGCATTACCTCGAAAGACGTGGAGTGGGCACGCAAAGCAAATCAATTCGTATAAATTCAGTAAAATCATCCAGATTCTCTACGTCAATCCGGAAAAAAGAAACGTTGGCTGTAAAAGGTTCTTACGTACATAAAAAAATGTCGCCCGAACTTTTTACGGAGTCGATCGCAATTTTTAATTTTGGCGAGGACTGGAAATGTTAGCGCAAGATTCGATGATGGTTAGCGTAACGGGAACAGGTGAAGAATCTTCAGAAGGATTCCGCGCCCTGCTCTCTCAGATCGAAGCAGAACTTTACCGCAGTGAAGTATTTCGTCGTGCCCTAGAAAGCCTAGAAGAAAGTGTCCCAGAAGGCACATCTGCCCAGTTTTGCCTCAAAGCTGTAGGACGAGAAGCGATTCGATTAGTACTGCGAGAAATCATGCCCGCGACTCCTCCAGAGCCAAAACCTGCTGAACCCGTTCGCCGCAAAAAGCCAGTATCCGAATCGGAGCAGCACCGCGAAGAGTGTTTAGCGCGATTAGGCGCACAAATTCGCACCGCGCGACAAGTTCGATCGATGTCGATCGCAGAATTGCACACGAAGACGCTGGTTCCGGTTCATCAACTGCAAGCGATCGAAGCGGGTCACGGCGCACATTTACCCGAAGACGTTTACCTGCGTGGCTTCATCCAGCGCATTGCTAAAGTGCTAAATGTTGATAGTGCTCAACTTCTCGATCTGCTGCCTGCGGTCGATCCGGTGAAAGCTGTGCTACCGACTTGGTATCATCCTCGCAAAAGTTCGATCGATATTGGTGGAATGTCGCTGAAACCTGTACATCTATATTTAGGATATGCAGCAATGTTAAGCGGCGGGTTCGTTTGGCTCTCGCATCAATCGACTTCCAGCCCATCGAATAATTCGAGTACGCCTCAGGTTGCACCTGCTTCTAAATCTGAGGTTCAATCGACGACAAAAATCAGTGCGAGTCTACAAGTCTCAGCCCCAGAAAGACTATAGGAAATGATGGATTTTCTACATGAATGCCCTCTGAATTTGGGAGGCATTCATGTCTTATTTTTCAAATTCAACAGTGGTTGAATTGCATAGTAGTACAGCGTAAATAGAATTCCAGAGAAAATCTGTCCACCGATCGCACCATGCCAAAACTCAAATGCAGCCTTCTCCCAGTAAACCGCTGCTAAAACCATTACAGCAATACGAAAAGTATTTAAGACGAATGCCAACGTGATACCAATCGCGGTCAACTGAATCACCGTGCTCGATCGTAATCGAAACGCCAATCCAATGACCACAGCCGCGATCGCAATCACAAATGACATTTCAAATCCATCACATCCCGGCGCAACCTCAACACTTCCCGCTGGTAAAATCACAAATTGATCCTTCACGGAAACGGGTTGAGCGATCGCACGTAACACCCAACCGCCGCCCCAAGCCATAAGCTCCGCTAAAGCATTCGGAGGCACAAAAATACTCCAAATGTGACGCGCCACTCGTTCCCAATTCGGATGTAAGCTGACGGTGAGTAATGCGATCGCTAACCATTGTCGTTGCAGAAATTTCAAACCTTGATAGCTGAGAACACTGCCAATCAGGATAACCATGCAGCTAAATGCTTGCGGAGTAATGGCTGGATAATACAGATAAAAAATGGCAAGACCGCCCAGAACCAAACCGCTTCCGAGCCATTGATCTTCGGGCACGTTTGCGTGTGCTGAAGGCATCGGATTGATCGGGAAAGTGCGATCGTGCTTTAACTGTCGAACCGCCAAACCGATAAACAGAACATTCAGAATCAGATGCGGAATTCCGCTGACTGTAACGGATGCAGTAGCAGATAGCCAGGTCGGAAAATAAGCACCTAACCCAAACGCCGCACCAAATAAAAGAATCCAATTATAAATCGATTTCAGGCTTGATCTGAAAGCAGCAAATTCTCTTCGCATCAATGTCTAAACAGGTACAACCCGTAGCGTCCCAGAACCAACAGCGAAACTCCTATCACCGCAAGATTGCCAACACTGAGAAAACCACTTTTGAAAATGCTTTGATTTGCCGTTTGTTTTGCGGTCTCTGTGCGTGTGTTTAATTGCTGCGTTGCTTGTTCCAATCGCTCTGGAGATACCTTCGCAGCCGCATTCGGATCTCCTTGAATTGCTTGGATGCGGGAACTTAACTGCGAAGCTTGCGCGCTAATACGATCAAGGGCTTGCCGCTGCAACATCAAGCTATCTTGTGCCACCACTGGACAAGCCAGCAAAAACGCAATCCCGATCGCGAAACAAAGCAAAGAAACTGATCGCAAAACTTTTCGCCGCTCGACTCCGTAAATTAACAGCGACAGCCCAAATAAAACGACAATACTGCGATCGCCAATTTGTTGCAGTGTTGTCAGTCGCCAACTCGCCTCGGCAACATTCACCGGAAACACGATCACTAAAAAATCGACGACGAAAGCAACCAAACAAGCAAATCCGACGATCCGGCAAAGCTTTTTCGCACGCGGCGACTCAACTATCGAGGAACTCACGATCTTATTAGAAGTAAACGCCATACAAGAAAGAGCGATGCCTAAAGCAAGGTAGACTACACCGGATTCTTTCCATTGAGTGACCACAATTCTATCAATGCGATTTTTGCGGTCTAGGGAAAATACGTAAACTTCATCAAGGCTAGACAGGAGATTTATCGAGGATTTACCGAGTTCCAGAGGGAGCTTCTTCCACTGGGCGAATAATCGCAGGTGCAGGAGTGACCTCCGGACGAAAGATGGCTTTGAGGGACTCTTCTAAAGTTGGAGTCATGACAATGCGATTTTCGTAAGCGACGACCACCCGCACTAAAGTCGGTAAACTGTTTTTTTCTGCTTCTAGATAGATTGGTTCGACGTAGAGGAGCGATTGTTCGATCGGGACAACGAGTAGATTCCCCTGAATCGCTCTCGACCCCTGACGATTCCAAAGCGAGATTTGTTGCGAAATCACTGGATCTTGGTTAATTCGCGCTTCAATCTGTTCGGGTCCAAAAATCAAGCGCTCTTTTGGAAAGGTATACAGCAGCAATCGACCGTAGTTTTCACCATCCGATCGCGCTGCCAGCCAAGCAATCAGATTTGTACGGGCTTGCGGTGTATAAGGCAACAGTAGAATAAATTCTTCAAACGGAACGGTCGGTAAGCTGGTAATCAGATAGTAAGGCTCTACCAATCGAGATTCATTGCCGTAAACTTCACTGGCAATTTTCCATTGATCCTCACGGTTGTAAAACACTTGCGGATCGGTCATGTGATACGCCATCAGTCGATCTGACTGAATTTTGAAAAAGTCTACGGGATAGCGAATGTGCTGACGAAGCGTTTCGGGCATTGCGCTCAGTGGCTTAAACAGACTCGGGAAAATCTTTGACCAAGTAGTAATAATCGGATCACTTGGATCAGCAACATAGAAATTCACTGAGCCATTATAGGCATCAATCACAACTTTGACGGAATTGCGAATGTAATTGATATTATCTTGCGTCGGTTCAGAGTAAGGATAGCGATCGCTTGTCGCATAAGCATCAACAATCCAATAAAGATAATTTCCAATCAAATTGGGAGCATTTGGAGTTGCATCCGCAGCAACGAGATAAGGATTGCTATCGTATTTGAGAAAGGGCGCGATCGCTTGAATCCGCTGCTTCACATTGCGCCGAAATAGCAGTTTCGTCTCTGGCAAAAATTCTCGTGTTACCAGAAACCGCCAATCTTTCAAGTAGAGCGCAAATAAAGCTCGTTGCCACATCGAGCCGATCGAAATTCCCCCTTGTCCGTCATAGCTGTTATAAGCATTGTCACTGCCGCTCGGATAGTCTAACTCCCGCTGCCGAGTGCCCGTCATGATATGCGTATCGGTAATCTCACCGTAGTAGATCCGAGGTCGCCCGATCGGGATACTCGCGCGAATCGCTTCGCTAGATGTCACCAGCGAACCCCCATTCGTATCGCCAATGTCTCTGACAAAATATTCTGGTAATCCACCCGCACCGACGACATTTACTGGACTGACCGTAAATCCATAACCATGGGTATAAACTAAGTGGCGATTGATCCAAGTTTGGGCTTGTTCTGGGACTGCGCTGTAGTCTAATTCTCGTGCTGCAATTAACACTTGTCGGCGTTCGGTCGCGATCGCTGAATTTTTCGGTGCATTTGATTTTTGCGGTGCTTCGGTTTGCAGCGTATAGCGATCGATATCGGCATCTGGGAATCGGTAGTAAAGTCGGATTTGTTGAAGTTGGCGATTGGTATCGAGCAAAGGTCGCTGATCCCAAAGTCGAATGTTACGAATAGTGAGATCATTGGCTCTGAGATCGGCTTGGCTCAGTTGTCCTTGAGGATTAAAAGTTTGTGCATCGATCGCGTTTAGTCCGAAGGCTTGGCGAGTGAGCGCGATCGATCTCTCGATGTAAGGTCGCTCTCGCGCTAATTCATTCGGCTGCACAACCAAAAATTGAATCACTTCTGGTAGAACAATCGCGATGGCTGAAACAATGGCATAAAGTACTAAGCCCACACCAACCCAGCGACGACGTTTTGATCGCGGTCGCCAAAAGATCCAACGCCAAAATAAGTAGAGTGCGATCGCGAAAGCAGTGATTCCCAGCACAATGTAGGCGGGTAACTGCACATAAATATCTGTATAACCTGCGCCATAATTTACTCCGCGCGAAGAGTACAGCAGTTCATAGCGACTCAGCCAGTAGCTAAACGCCAGCGCGAACATGAACAAACTGCCGACTCCAAATAAGTGCCGCTGCTGTGCAGGCGAAAATCCTGGAAATCGTCCTTCACTTAAGCTATTTCCGGATAAAAGATAGCTTAAACTCACCGAGCACAACCCATACAGCGACAATCCAACCAACCACAGTGAAAGTAATTCTGCAACCGGAAGCGCGAAGATATAAAAACTAATATCACGATCGAATAAAGGGTCTGTCGCATTGAACGCAGTCGGATGAAGATATTGCAGCACATCAATCCAATGCTGAGATAGTATAAATCCTAACAGTAGACTTAATACAATTGAGATCGCTGTAAGCAAGAACTGAGGATAGATCAGGATCAAAACTGTGGCGATTAGCGCGATCGCTGGATACCAAATTTCAGTACTAACTTGCCGACCGATTTGCCAAATCGCGTCAAGATTGAACAATGAAATCCCTGTCGCAATATTGGCTTGCCAGTAACGCCATGCGAGTTGACTATAGTGAGCCAGCATGAACCCGATCAATAGACTCAATCCGAGTGTCAGGGGCAATAATGTTCTTAATCTGAAACCAAGAATGGAGTTCGATCGCTCTTTTATTTCTTCACTTAACGGCTCGTATTTTAATCGTTCAACTGTCTTCAAGTTGAGTAGAAAATAGGCGATCGTCACGCCAGCCACAATCAGCCACAACACTCCCTGAGTTGCAATTCTCAGCAAGAAAACGGGTAAATAACCAACTTCTTGAAACCAAAAAATCTCTACACCAAAGTGATCGATAACGTTGAGTAAGATCCATCCACCCAGGCAAAAAGTAAGAAACTTCAAGAGAGCGTTTTGAGACACAGCGTTGAGGGGAATAATGGCGTGTTGACGTGAGTTCAATAATGCTTTTCGCTCCGTTTCACTTCCGCCCCGGATTGGAAATCACGGCTAACCGTGCGAAGTCCACTAAAGGGGACTGGAAGAAGATTTAAAGCTTTTAGTCCGTTTCAACGGACTTCGCACGATTAGCCCGAAATTCTATTTCAGGGCGGGAGCGAAACGAAGCGTCACGTGCGTGTTAGTTTAACGCGAATTCGACCTTAGCGTTTCGCAGCACAGATAGCACAAACTGACCATCGCTCAAGTTCACCGGGCGGTGTTGGGCTACTGCACTCTGGGCAAAGCGGCAAATGTCGAGCGCGATTCTGCACGATCGATGACCAGCGATCGAAAGCAGTTTTCGCATTACTAAACAGTACGAGTTGAGTCTCGATCTCAGAAGATTGCTCTGGTAAACGACTTGGATGACTTTGCCAAGGATCGGGATCTACGGGAATTTCAGCCTGTTGCGATCGCCACTGTACTGTAGAAAATCGAATATCGCTCAAGTCGATCGATAAACGCTCCCGAATCTTTCTCAGAATTATCGGACGCTCAAATACAAGCGTCTGTGTCCAAACCGGGCTAGAGGTCGCGACTTCTAGAATGTTGCGCTGAATCGCGGTCGGTTGAGCATGAGTCGCAATCTTATCCTCTACCAACTCTGTCCAAACCTCCAGAATGCGCTGTAGCTGTTGGCGTTCTGAAGATTGATAGTGTGGCTCGATCTCACCCAAAATCGACTGTAGCTCTTGAAACGACATAGTGCTTACAAAATTAGAATTGATAGGGCGATCGCCAACCAAATTAAACAGCATGATCGCGTTAAATTCATGGCTTGGTGAACGGTCTCGATCGTAATCGACTGCAACGGCTCACCTAAAAGCGGTTTCTGTTTCTCAACTCCACGATAATAGTTCACCCCCCCAACCTGAACCCCCAGAATCGCCGCATAGACACATTCACTCCAACCGGAATTTGGACTTGGATCTTTTGGTGCATCCCGTTGGCACAGTTTCCAGACAGCAAGCGGTTTCCTGGAAATTAGACCCAAGGTAAACACTGTTAAGCGGCAAGGAAGCCAAGTGAGAACATCATCCGTTTTAGCGCTAAACCAGCCGAGATCAGTGTAAGGTGCTTCCCGATAACCAATCATCGAATCAAGCGTACTCACTGCCTTGTATACGATCGCGAATACAACACTCCCCACAGATGTAAATGATCCAATCAATGCATAAAATAATGGAGCCAACACGCCATCGACAGCATTTTCGGTCACAGTTTCTAGAACGGCTCTAAGAATTTCTGGTTCCGGTAAATTTTCGGTATCTCGTCCAACGTATAACCGTAAGCGCGATCGCGCTTGTTCCAAATCCGAAAGCGATCCCAGAATCTCTTCTGCGGCAGTTCTCAAACTCCGTCCCGCAAAACAACTCGCTAAAAGAATGATCGAGATCACAGTGCCGAATAGCGGATGAATTCGTCTCGCGATCGCAATGACTCCCCAAGCGATCGTAGCGCTTGCGAGCATCAATCCGAGCGTCAACACTGCTCCCGCCACTCGCAGCACAATTGGATTTTTGGTCGTTTGAAAGGCGATCATTTTGAATTGTTCGATCGACCATCCCATCACTTGTACCGGATGAATCCATCCCCACGGATCACCGATGCAAAAATCCAGCATTGCCGCTCCGATTAAAATCCAACCCGTCTCAAACCACAAAGCTTGCTTCTTCTCCCTGCGATGCCTGCCGACTGCGTGCATCGTAGTATAAGTCCTCTAGCGAAATGCTGCATAGCGCGTCTTGCAACTTTTTGTACAACCGATTCCATACGCTAAAGGCAACCCAATCTTCTGCCTGAGCATCATCAGGCGTATGGCTCGACAAAGGTTCCACACTTTCACCCACTGCTGCCAAAATTTGTCCAAGCGAGATTTCCGCAGGATGCCGCGCGAGTTGATATCCTCCCTGTGCGCCTCGAAGCGAGTGAACCAGTCCAGCGCGACGCATTTCGATCAGAAGTTTTTCTAAATAGGGAGCCGGAAGATCTTGTCGATCGGCAATCACTTTGACCGAAGCAGGTCCATAATCTGGCTGAAAACATAAGTCGAGTAACGCTTTCACGCTGTAATGTCCGCGTGTTGTCAGCTTCATCATAAGGAGAATCTTATCGCGATCGATGACTCATCCACTTTGCGGAATTGCTCGACTCCCAATCTACCCAATCGCCATTCAATGTATCTACTGGACTCTTGGTGACTGAACTCTCTTGCTGAATTGTCAGCAGATTCGATGAGGGCTGATTCAATTGAGCGCGATTAACTTGAGTGTCAAAACGGTACACTTCTAAACTGTTGCGACTGACAAAAGGCAAGCTAGAAGTCTGAACCGGACGAGAGGCGATCGCAGGGGATGCAGTCCGAATTGCCAACCCAACTAGACCTCCGATCGAAGCAACCCAACCTACGATCGCACCGATCATTAACCACTTTTCGACGGTTTGATTCATCCCTCGACTCCGCAACCATTTACCAGGAACTCACAGATCAACTCTTACCGGGCATTAGAGGCGTTTAACTCTCCCTAACTATATCTCAATCGACGAAAAGATCAAGAGTTGCGTTCCATTGTCAACCGTAAAGATTGGCAAATTTCACCAAATTGCTCTGGAATTTCGCTTAAAATCCGATGTCCCAAAAAGACATCTTTTGTTAGCAGCAATGAAGTTAGGTTATGAATTTCAAACGATTTCTTCAGGTGATGATTCCCGCTATGATCGCGATCGCCGTTTTCATGCTCAGTACCATCACGCAGGGCTGGAGCGCACCCGCCGCAACTGGAAAAACTCAGCTTCAATGGTACGGACAGTCGGCATTCAAAATCACTACGCCTTCTGGTAAAGTCCTGCTCGTTGATCCTTGGCTAACGAATCCAGTCAATCCAAACGGTAAGACAGAACTCGCGAACTTGAATCGCGTAGACTTGATCTTGATAACACATGGACATTTTGATCATGTCGGAGATGCGATTGCGATCGGCAAAAAAACCAATGCTCCTTTAGTCAGTACCTCGGACTTAGGACAGACATTAGTAAATGCAGGCTATCCCAAAAATCTTGCCAGTCTTGACACTCAAGGCAATTTCGGCGGCGAACTCACGCTGTTAAACAATGAAGTGAAAGTCGCTTTCATTCCTGCGGTTCACAGTTCGACAGTGGCATCCGATGGCAGCCCCGCCCAATTTGCAGGAAATCCAGGTGGATTTTTAATTACTGTGCAAAATGGTCCGGTGATTTACCATACGGGCGATACGGATCTGTTTACAGATATGACATTGATTCCTGAGTTTCGCAAAGTCTCAGTGATGCTAGCTTGCATTGGTGATCACTTCACGATGGGACCAAGACGCGCAGCAACTGCGGTGAAATATGTCAAACCCAATGTCGTGATTCCTATGCATTTTGGCACGTTTCCCCTGCTTACTGGAACGCCTCAAGCCTTCCAAGCTGAACTCGATCGACAAAAAGTAAACACAAAACTTCAAGTGATGAAAGTCGGTCAAACGTTGCAACTGTGAGGAGAACAACGATCAATAACGAATCCTTTAGACGGCTTCACTTAACTTAATGACAGTACGTATCGTATACTACGCAAAGTAGTCGCAAGGAGAAATAGCGTGATGTCGGAGGCGGCAACGAAGCCCCTGACCATTCCGAGGGAGTTGCTGGGAGCGCCCGGTGATTTTAATCCAACGTTATTGATATTTTTGGTGTCAATTGCGATCGCCATTATCACCACATTGGGTTACTGGTGTTGGGGGTGGGTGAATTGGGTGTGTTTTTGCCTCAATACTGTGGCATTACATCTCGTTGGAACAGTGATACACGATGCTTGTCATGGAGTTGCTCACCGCAATAAAGTGATGAATGCAATTCTCGGACACGGGAGCGCTTTTTTTCTATGCTTTTCGTATCCAGTGTTTACGCGGGTACATATCCAGCATCACGGCAATGTCAATGATCCAGAAAACGATCCGGATCATGTGGTTTCGACCTTTGGGCCATTGTGGATTATCAATGCTCGCTTTATGTATCACGAGTTCTTTTTCTTCCAGCGCAGGCTGTGGCGCAAAAATGAACTGTTTGAGTGGCTGTTAGCGCGTTTGTCTTTGGCTGCCGTGATCTATGTCGCTTGTCAATACCATTTCTTGGGCTATGTGTTCAATTTTTGGTTTGTACCGCTGGCGATCGTCGGTTTGGTGTTGGGGTTGTTTTTTGACTACCTGCCACATCGCCCATTTAAGGAACGCGATCGCTGGAAAAATGCCAGAGTTTACCCAAGTCGGATTCTGAACTGGTTGATTATGGGGCAGAACTATCATTTAGTGCATCATCTTTGGCCCGCTGTGCCTTGGTACAAGTATGAGGCGGCATATCACGCAGCAAAACCGATTTTGGACGAAAAAGGATCGCCGCAATCGATCGGGCTGCTAAAAGAAGATTTTCTTGGATTTGTTTACGACATTTTCTTAGGGATTCGGATTCATCCCAAACCGAAGCCGGAAATCCCCGAAAGTTCTGTGATTGACTAAGCCGAAAGCCCTAAATTTCTGAAAAGAGGTTTGGGGCTTTGAAATATCTGCCTCGATGGAGAGGAGAAAGTCTCGATCGCTGCGCCAAAATCACAATTAGAAAAAATGCTATTAATCTGAGGAAAACGAAATGGGATATTTTCTAACAACCTTGGTGACTGCGCTTAGCTTGTTGGTGGTAGATATTGTATTACCTGGTGTTAATATTCAAAGCTTTGCAGTTGCGCTGATTGCGGGTGTGGTGATCGGCTTGATCAATACGTTTGTGAAGCCGATTTTGTCGCTTTTGACTTTGCCGATTAACTTACTGACGTTGGGACTATTCTCGATCGTCATTAATGGTATCTGTTTTACCTTGGCTGCCGCTTTGGTTCCGGGCTTCCAAGCACACGGTTTGGTTTCCTTCCTGGTTGCACCGCTGATTCTGTCGTTGGCAAGCACTTTCTTGAACAAGTACTTCGCTGAACGGAATGCTGGTCTTGAAACGAGTACTGATCTTAAAACGAATGCGTAATTAGAGCATTCTAAAATTACGAAGGGCGGTATCACAACCGCCCTTTTTGATGATCAATTTTGTGTGCCTGCGATCGAGGTCAATGACCAATCCGGACGCAGATCTTTCGCTTGCCTCAGATACGGGTGATGAATCTTTACAGTCGGATCAGGCGTATTGAAATGAATTAGAAACCGGATACAGCGCTCTAAACTGCCTTTGACGTGCATTTGCTGAACATCGATCAGTGGCACATTTGCCCAGTGAGAACGTTCCCGCGCGATCGCGGCTGGAAAAATCGCGTCGAGATCTTTCGTCACGGTAAACGTTGCGCTGACGATTTCATTCGGGTCTAGGGGGTTGTAAGTCTCCAACTCATCTAATAATTCCGTAACCGCTTCACGAATTGCCTCGATCGTATTTTCTGAAGCGGTGGTCGCTCCCCGAATTGCTCGTACTCGCCAATGCACGTTTCGATCCTCCTAATCTTGCTAGTCCGTCCCTAGCTTATCAACGAACGGAGAACGGTTGAATCCGGATCAATGCCTGATTCTTTACGCTCAAGGGCGGTATGACCTCTAACCTATTCTGAGTGCAGGTTAGGCGAAAAGAGAAGATTGTGGTGAATCGCAGGCTTCTTTAGCTGTTCTTCCAAACTCAGTATGATGACAAAGCAGGAATAAGATAATACCCGTTTCAGCTTATCGGGTTTGCCCTTGTCTCGATTTTATGGGAAGCTCCGGTTTGATTATTTTTTGGGCTTGGCAGGTTTGCGATCGGAGGTGCGGACGAGTCCGACGTTGCGGGCTTCGAGACTGTCGGAACCGTATTTGCCGCGCACGACTTCTCGCATGGCGACGATGGATTTGTGAAAGTCTACTTCTGCTTGGCGGGCTGCGATCGCGGTGTCGCGGGCGGCTTCTGCTTGTTTGGTTTCGAGGTTTTGGAGTTTGACCATTCTTTCGTAGGCGCTGCGGATCACTTCGAGGGTGGCTTCGCTGCGTTCGGTGGAGTAGCTGGGGATTGTGTCTAGCCCGGTCATGGAGTTGGTGTCGTCTTTGAGGACTTGCCGCGATAGACGTTTGGGGGGTTCCATCATAAAAGTTTCTGGGTGTGTGGTTGTATTCGATATGGTGGTAGCGTTCCCATTTAACTGAATCTTTGGGGTAAGCCACTGGTTCTACCAGTGCGACTCGATGAGCTTTGAGCGATACGGCAGTA
>PSLO01000016.1:0-3184 GCA_040289665.1 Leptolyngbya sp. ERB_1_1
AGATCAATATGAGACTCCTGCTGATGTGAATAAAGCGATCGGAAAAGTTGAATAACTTTGCAATCTTAAATCGTTTCCTGGCTGTATCCTCAACCTGAGATGCAGCTTTTTGCTGGATAGCGCACACAAAAATGGGCAGGAAAGATATTATCTTTCCTGCCCAAGCTTTTGTCCAAATTTTTATTAGCCAACTAAATGCAGCAAATCGCGCATAACGCTATAACCTGCTAAATCCCAAAGGAGATATGCCAAAAAACCAATCATTGCAAAGCGTCCATTCCACAATTCGGCTTGGGGTGTCCAGCCGAACAGGAAAGCGTTGCGATCCTTGCCATTGTAGGCAGTAGAGAGAGGTAAATCGGTCGTGGTGGGAGGAGTCTGCATATCTAAAGTTCCAAACGCTTCATAATTCTTATATTAAGCCTCACTTTAATTTTTGCTGTCTATCTATAGAAGCAAAATTGTTCCCTTACTATAGATAGACCTGAAGTAGATTTTTTGGTTTGGATAAATATGGTGATCTAAGCTACCTTAACTTAGTAGATTGAATGCAGTCTGGGTAAAGTTTGCGCTCTGTATTGTTAGATTATCGAGTTAATAAAGCAGAAATGTTTCTATTTGATTTCTATAGAAATAGTATTCGACACTACGATCATTTCTGTCTAATTACCGTAATGTAAAGCTGTGATCGATAGAGTTTAAGCATTGAAACAGGTAGCTTTCAGCTACATCCTGAGATAGAGGCAGTGGTACAAGGCAGGCGCTACATTGCAGTAAGCTTATTAACATTTTGTAGCGATTCCTCTTTTGCCTAGCATCTATTTAGCTGGGAGTTTTGTATCTATTATCGTTTAGCAATCAGGTTGTGGGGTATGGAATTATTAACTCGGACACTTCAGTTCCCAGAAACATTAGATGACACGGCGATCGCACAATTTCACGAACAGGCAGAGCAGGCAATTCGCTCTGCTGCGACTGTGGTGCTAGTGGATTTTGCGAATGTTGAGTTCATGAGTAGTCCTGGTTTGATGGCGTTAGTGATTGCATTTAAGCGAGCGCGTGAAGCAGGGAAACCAATGCTTCTGCAATCGATTAATGAGCAGATCAGAATGCTGCTGGAACTCACTGGAATGGAAGAGGTTTTTGAAATCATGGAAAGTCCAGTTGAAGAAAGTGAGCCACTCTTTGCTACTTCTAAATAACTAGAACTGCTGTATATTGGAAATCAAAAAGCCTGAGCTAATTACTTTAGCTCAGGCTTTTTAAGAGGATGTTTGAGAAGTGAGGACTTGCGCCGATTCGCCTGAAATTGATTTCAGAGCAGTTTTGACGGCGAACGAAGACTCTTTAAACATCCTCTAATTAACCTGAGTTTGGGACAGGTCTTCTAGCCTAAACATGAGGGCAAACTGGGCATGATTTTTAGCAATTTCAGCCTATCAGATTTGCCCCTTTCTTGTTTCATTCCTTATCCCGAACTCAGGTTGATTAGATAAATTCGCGAATATACTGATTAACTAATTCGGGTTGCTCTTGTTGCACCCAATGGCTACAGTTTGGGATATAGCGGATCTGAAAATCTCTTACATATTGCTCCGTTCCATAGGTTAATTCTTTGCCCAATGCTGTATCTTCTTCTCCCCAAATCATCAGGGTCGGCACATCCAAAATATCCCAGCTTTTCCCAATAATTCCTGACTGAAAAGCATTTCGATAATAATTGATTGTTGAAGTTAGAGCGCCTCGTTTTGCGATCGCATTTTTGTACTGCTCAATGTCTACTTGAGAAAATGCAGTCTTCTTAACTGCCATTCCCAAAAATGCAGTTTCTAAAGCTTTGTAATCACCTAGCTGAATTAAGAATTCAGGTAATGTAGGAATCTGGAAAAGAAAGATATACCAGCTTTTAAGCAGTTGCTGTGGTGTTCTTAATCCCTCAGAAAATTTAGCAGGATGAGGAAGATTTAAGATGATTAACTTATCTAACATCTTGGGATAGGTGTAAGCAAAATTCCAAGCGATCGCACCACCCCAATCATGCCCAACCAGGGTACAGCGCTCATATCCCAAGCCTTCGATCACGCCTTTCACATCTGCGACAAATTCAGACATTTTGTAGGCATCTTTTGTCGCAGGTTTATCGCTATCGTTATAGCCTCGAAGGTCGATTGCAACCGCCTTGTGATCTTTCGCAAATTCTGGAATTTGATGCCGCCATGAATACCAAAATTCGGGAAAACCGTGTAGGAATAAGATTAAGTTTCCTTCGCCTTGAGTGACGTAGTGTAGATTGATTCCGTTTGTTTGAATGCGATCGTGCTGCCAAGTTTCGATCATGATCCTGCTGGATGTTGTTGTAGAACTTGTTGAAGATATTGTCCCGTATAAGAGCGGGAATTTTTTACAACTTCTTCTGGCGTGCCCACTGCGACAATTTCGCCGCCTCGATTTCCGCCTTCAGGACCTAAATCAATAATCCAATCTGAGCATCGAATCACATCTAAATTGTGTTCGATTACTAAAACTGAATTGCCTTTATCGACTAAGCGCTGAATCACATCCAGAAGTTTGTGAACATCGTAGAACGATAAGCCTGTTGTGGGTTCATCAATGAGATAGAGTGTTTTTCCGGTCGCGCGGCGGGAGAGCTCGGTGGCAAGTTTGACGCGCTGCGCTTCACCGCCTGATAAAGTGGGAGCGGTTTGCCCTAAGCGCATATAGCCAAGTCCGACATCGACAAGAGTTTGCAGCCGATTGGCAGCTTGAGGAATGTTTTTGAAGAATTCAGCCGCTTCTTCAACAGTCATGCTCAGGACATCTGCGATCGACTTTCCTTTAAATTTCACCTGCAACGTTTCGCGATTATACCGTGCCCCTTTGCATACGTCGCATTGCACATACACATCCGGCAAGAAGTTCATTTCGATCACATTCACGCCTTGACCGCTACAAGCTTCGCATCGTCCACCTTTGACGTTGAAAGAAAATTGTCCGGGTTTGTATCCTCTGGCTTTTGCTTCGATCGTTTCTGCAAAGACATCGCGAATCACATCGAAGACACCTGTATAAGTGGCGGGATTCGATCGCGGAGTGCGTCCGATCGGAGATTGATCGATGACGATCGCTTTGTCGAGTGCATCCAGTCCTTTTACTGGCTTCATCTCCTTGGGTTGCGGAATCTTTT
>PSLO01000016.1:3194-14414 GCA_040289665.1 Leptolyngbya sp. ERB_1_1
AGGATAGAGGAGTTCGTTGATTAGCGTGGATTTGCCAGAACCGGAAACGCCTGTCACACAAACTAATTTACCGAGCGGGATTTCGACATCAATCTCTTTGAGATTGTTGCGGGTTGCTTTGCGAATTGAGAGCGATCGACCGTTGCCTTCTCTCCGTTCTGCTGGTGTTTGGATTACCCGACGACCAGAAAGATACGCTCCGGTTAGCGATTCTTCTGAATCGAGCAGCGTATCGAGATCGCCTTGAGCTACAATGCGCCCACCATGAACCCCCGCACCAGGTCCAATATCAACCAAGTAATCAGCAGCGCGAATGGTTTCTTCATCGTGTTCAACTACGATCAGTGTGTTTCCTAAATCGCGTAATTTAGTCAAAGTATTGAGCAATCGGGTGTTATCGCGCTGGTGCAGTCCGATGCTCGGTTCATCTAAGACATACAGAACGCCTGTCAGACCTGCACCAATTTGAGTTGCAAGTCGAATCCGCTGAGCCTCACCGCCAGAAAGCGTCATTGCAGTTCGATCGAGCGTCAAATAATCCAATCCGACATCTAGAAGAAATTGCAATCTAGCTTTGATTTCTCTCAGAACGAGATCCCCGATTTGAGCCTGTCGATCGCTCAGTTGCAAATCTTCAACCCGATCCAAACATTCTCGAATCGAAACGCCTGTAAAGTCATGAATCCGATATTGTCCTAACCGTACTGCAAGCGATTCCGGCTTTAATCGTTTGCCATCACAGACATCGCAAGCTTGATCGATCAAATATTGCTCTAATTTCTGTTTATATAGGTCGGAACTAGCTTCTTGATATTGTCGATCAAGCAATGGAATCGCCCCTTCATACCGACGGTGATAGCCTTTGTTTTCTCGGTATCGTGAATCAACCTCAATCCAGATCGGATCTTTGGAGCCATACAGCATAACGTGTTGCTGTTCTTGTGTTAACTGATTCCAAGGTGTTTGAATATCGAAACCGTAAGCCTCAGCAACACTGCAAATGAGCGACAGGTAATAAGTATTGTCTTTGTCTGACCAAGGCGCGATCGAGGCATAAACCGGAAGATTCGGATTCGGAATAATCAGTTCTGGCGAAAAGGTGCGATGGCTACCGATTCCATGACAGTTGGGACATGCACCATAGGGCGAGTTGAACGAGAATAACCGGGGAGAAAGTTCCTCCATGACTGCGCCATGTTCTGGGCAGGCGAAATTTTCAGAGAAAACAAGTTCTGAATGCTCAGTTTCCGAACCTTCTTCACGCATCACATCAATCACGGCAATTCCGCTTGATCGCTTCAAGCAAGTCGTTAACGAATCGCTGAGCCGCTCTTGCATATCATCTTTTTTCACTAAGCGATCAACCACGACTTCGATCGTGTGCGACTGATTTTTATCAAGTTCGATCGAGTCGCTTAACTCCCGCACTTCTCCATCGATCCGGACTCGCACAAAGCCTTCTGCCGCAAGTCCTGAAATCAATTTGCGATGCGTTCCTTTCTTGCCTCGAACCACAGGCGCGAGAATCTGGAATCGGGTGCGATCGGGTAATTCCATAATGCGATCAACCATTTGATCGATCGTTTGAGGTGCAATCGAGCGATCGCAGATCGGACAGTGGGGTGTGCCTGCTCGACCGTAGAGCAAGCGCATATAATCGTAAATTTCGGTGACTGTTCCGACTGTCGAGCGTGGATTGTGCGAAGTGGATTTTTGATCGATCGAAATTGCTGGACTTAATCCTTCGATCGCATCGACATCTGGCTTATCAACTTGTCCAAGAAATTGCCTTGCATAAGCACTGAGCGATTCAACATAGCGCCGCTGTCCCTCTGCAAAAATTGTGTCAAATGCGAGCGAAGATTTTCCTGATCCTGAAACTCCGGTGAAAACGATTAAGCGATCGCGCGGCAATTCAAGATCAATGTTCTTCAAATTGTGCTGACGTGCGCCTCGAATCCGAATGGAATTCAGCGAAACAATCCTTCTTACAGAGTTTTTCGACCCATTCGATTCGATTTCGGCTCCCAAATCAGGACTCAATACTGAAGAATCGGAGCTTTTAGATTGGCTGACACGCTTTGGCATTCGGAGAGCAAAGAAATAGTCCTTAATGATTCTATCGCTCTGATTCGCGATCGAGTTAATTTGTACTCAGGATCGACAGCATTCCTAGCGATTCTTCATCGCTCGTTGCATTTCGCGCTGATCGTCTCGGCGTTTAGAATCTTCTCGCTTGTCATACAGCTTCTTACCCCGAACCAGCGCTAGATCCACTTTTACCCAGCCCCGCTTCAGATACATCTTCAACGGAACCAGCGTTAAACCTTGCTGCTCTACTTTTCCGACGAGCTTCCGAATCTCGTCTCGTCTCAGCAACAATTTGCGGGTGCGAACGGGATCATGATTAAAAACTTGGCTGGCAGTTTTGTGCGGTGAAATGTGGACGTTGTGCAAAAAAACCTCGCCGTTGCGAACCAGCGCGAATCCGTCTCGTAAGTTTACCCGACCCTCTCGAATCGATTTCACTTCCGTTCCTGCAAGTTCGATGCCTGTCTCATAGGTTTCCAGAATCTCATACTGGAACCGCGCTTGCCGATTATCGCTGACGATTTTGATGCCTTCGTTTTTGTCGCTCATGATTTTACTTTAGCGCAGTTGATTCGGTTTGAAGTCAAAAAAAATCGCCTCAACTCAAGCACAAAAGCGCAGGAAGCAAGGCGAATTACTCAAGGAGACGAAGCAACTTAATACAGAAGTACTATATATCAAGTTAGGGTCGATCGCAAACTTTAATGCAAATCAAGATTCTTAAGGATTCCATAGATTTATCTAGTTAAAAATTAAATAATCAGAAAGGAACTTCGATTGCATCATCAGTGATTTGTGATGTTCGATACAGAATGGACTGACTCGATCAACGAGATTTAACAATAACTAAAGAATCTACTCCTTTAGGTACAACATTTGTTTCAGAACTACACAATTGCGAACTTAACTTCACTTGTGCTGGTTATGAACGAACGTTGGAACTCTAGCTTATTCATTGCAAGCCTATTAGCGCTGAATTTGAGGAGTTTTAGGATTCAGAAATTATAGCTCCAACTTTAAGGGTTCTTCTACTGAACAAGAGGTGTGAAGATTACACACCTCATTTAGCTACTGCCGATTTCGGTTTTGTCTCACTTATCTAGGAATCTTCTGTCATATGGTGTTAAGAGCATCGTTGAAGCAAAAAATGCAAGTCCGCAGGAAAAAACCTGCTTTGCTCAAATCTTTGGAAGCGCTGGTTCGTACCGTGAGCCAGCTTACTCCGAGTTGGCAAATGTCAATTCCAATCACCGTCGCGATCGTGGGTCTCTGGAGCTATGCGGCTGTTGCCCAAACCCCACCCACCGTTGAAAGTGTTGCGACCGCAACCGCCGATCTCAGAGTTGGTCTTGATACCATGTGGGTGATGATCGCGGGCTTCCTAGTGTTCTTTATGAACGCAGGCTTTTGTATGCTCGAAACGGGAATGTGTCGCTAGAAAAACGCAGTCAACGTTTTGGCGAAAAACCTGATCGTGTTTGCCCTCTCGACGATCGCATTTTGGGCGATCGGATTTGGTTTGATGTTCAGCAATGGGAATGGCTGGATCGGCACAAGCGGCGGTTTCTTCCTGACGGGCGCAGACAATAGCCCCATTACAGGCGATGCTTACCAAGGCATTTTCAAAGCAATTAGCTGGGCGGGTGTTCCACTGGCAGCGAAGTTCTTCTTCCAGCTTGTATTCGCGGGAACCGCAGCGACGATCGTATCCGGTGCAGTAGCAGAGCGGATTAAGTTCATCGACTTCTTACTGTTTAGCTTGTTGCTCGTTGGAATTGCTTACCCGATCACAGGTCACTGGATTTGGGGCGGCGGTTGGTTGGCAACGCTCGGTTTCTATGACTTTGCAGGTTCAACCGTGGTTCACGCGGTTGGGGGTTGGGCGGCGCTAATGGGTGCGGCTTTCCTCGGTGGCAGAATTGGTAAATACAACGCGGACAAGTCTGCAAATGCGATCCCACCGCATAATCTAAGTATTGCGACGTTGGGTGCATTGATTCTGTGGCTCGGCTGGTTCGGATTTAACCCCGGTTCGACCATGAGCGTTGGGAATGGTTCTCTGATCTCTCACATTGCTTTGACCACCAACACCGCTGGCGCGTTGGGTGCGATCGCAGCAACGATCGTGGCTTGGGCAGTTCTCGGTAAGCCGGATCTCTCAATGACGATTAACGGTCTGTTGGCGGGTTTAGTTGCCGTGACCGCATCTTGTGCATTTATCAGCGTTCCTTCAGCCGCTATCATCGGCGCGATCGGTGGAATTTTGGTCGTGTATGCCGTTGGCTTCTTTGACAAATTGAATATTGACGATCCGGTTGGTGCGATCGCAGTTCACTTAGTCAACGGGATTTGGGGAACACTCGCACTTGGATTGTTTAGTCAAGCGGATGCCTTTGGTGCTTCTCCGGCTCCGAAAGTGGGCTTGCTGTTTGGTGGTGGTTTTGAGCAATTGTGGTATCAAATCATCGGAACGCTCACCGTTGGTGGCTTTACCGTTGCAATCTCAAGCATTTTCTGGATTCTGCTGAAGTCTACACTTGGAATTCGGGTAACGGCTGAAGAAGAGCTTGAAGGCTTGGATATTAGCGAGCATGGGATGGAAGCTTATGCTGGATTTGCGAAAGAAAGCTCCTTCGGTGCAGCGAGTAGCTATCCGAGCAATGTATCAGATGTAACGAAGAAGTACTAGAGAAGTATTAGTCGATCGAGTTCTTCTGAGGATTACGAATTTCGTTCTTACAGAGAACACCCCTGCACTTGCAGGGGTGTTCTTTTCAGTTTGTTACAAATGACTTTGAATTTAATTGGTCACCTATTCTCTTCACAAACATCTGTCTTAACGATGATATCGTTGCTTTGGTTGTAGCAAAATGCTGTTTTTGTGATCATCTGTCAGAGAATTGTATCTTGCATTACAAAACTTATTTGACAAAGTTGGTGCAATTCAATAAGTGTTCATCAGCTTCTTCAATTATTCATATTGAAAGTCTGAGAAATTCCTATTTTGGCGTTGAAGGGTCAAAAGCCAGTGTTGAAAAAAACGATGTGGACAGCGCTAACTGCTTTAGCGCTATTGATGACTTTTGTAGGGAGTGCCCTTGCTGATCCGGCGACGGCTGAATCTGCTCAAAAAGCAGCAGATCAAGCGACGATTCAAGGTGATACGGCGTTTATGCTTGTGTCAGCCGCACTTGTATTGTTGATGACTCCGGGGTTGGCGTTTTTCTATGGTGGGTTTGTGCGATCGCGCAATGTCCTTAATACGATGATGATGAGCTTCATCCTCATGGGAATTGTGGGCGTAACCTGGATTCTGTGGGGCTACAGTCTCTCGTTTGCTCCAGGAAATTCATTTATTGGTGGCTTGCAGTGGCTGTTCTTAAATGGGGTAGGGCTGGAAACAACCGACTATCTCAAAGGCAGTCAACCGGATAATGTAGTGTCTTATGCTGCAACAATTCCGCACCAGACGTTCATGATCTATCAGGCGATGTTCGCCATTATTACGCCTGCGTTAATTTCAGGTGCGATCGTTGAGCGGATGAGCTTTAAGGCTTACTTCTGGTTTATCGTGCTGTGGTCGAGTCTGCTTTATCCGATCTTTGCTCACATGGTTTGGGCGAAAGGTGGATTTTTGGGTCTGTACGGTGGAATTGGCGCGTTGGACTTCGCAGGCGGAACGGTGGTTCACATCAGTTCTGGTGTGTCTGCCTTAGTTGCCGCTTGGGTATTAGGTCCTCGTAAAACCTACCCGAATCAGCCTGCTGCACCGCATAACGTACCCTACATTTTGCTCGGTGCAGGATTGCTGTGGTTTGGTTGGTTTGGTTTCAATGGTGGTAGTGCTTTGGCATCTGGAGCATTGGCGACGGTGGCGTTTGTTGCAACGACGACCGCAGCGTCGGCAGCAGGTTTGATGTGGGTTATTTTAGAATGGGTGCTGCGCGGGAAGCCTACTGCGGTTGGAATTGTGACGGGTGCAGTTGCGGGTTTAGTCGGAATTACTCCGGCTGCTGGATTTGTTACGCCGATCGCTGCATTGCTGATTGGTGCCATTACGGCGACAGCTTGCTTCTTTGCAGTGAGCTTTAAGGCAAAAGTTCAGTTTGACGACTCGTTGGATACATTCCCGGTTCACGGTGTCGGTGGAACGACGGGAGCACTTTTGACCGGAATCTTTGCAACGAAAGCTGTGAACTCCGCAGGGGCAGATGGGGTACTGTCGGGCAATCCGGGACAATTTCTGACTCAACTTGGAGCCGTATTACTGACGTATTTGATTGCTGCGATCGGTACATTTGTGATTCTAAAAGTGCTTCAAGCTGTCTTTGGAACGCTACGGGTCGAACCGGATGCAGAATATCAGGGTGTAGATGTCAACGAACATGGTGAAGAAGGCTACGGCGAAGAACTAACTTCAGGCTTCACGATGACGCGGGCTGAGTAAATTAGAATCTCTATCTAAAAGGCTCCAGATGAATTTTCTGGAGCCTTTTGATTAGCGGCGTTTGGTGGATGGTTTTGCAGATTGTTTTTCTTGGTCGCGGCGACGACGATCGCGCCAGTCTGCCACTGTGAGATAAATCACTCCTCCAGTAAGGGTGACGAGAAGACCAAACGCGATTAGAACCAGTGTGTTAAGAACTGTAAATTCCACGGTGATCTCAAACATTGAAAATTTTAGTGCCCGTAGGGATTAAGCTACGGGCGCGAAACCTAGAGTTAGAAGCCGTTTCGACCCCAAACGACCATTGCGATCGAGAAGGTGAAAACGGATAAGAGCGCAACCCAACCGAGTGACAAAATATCCATGATAAAAACGAGTGGTACAAAGGATGATACATCTAATAATAAGGCAAAAGGGGTTAGGGGCTAGGACTTAGAGAACTTATGCAGCACGCGAGATTGAGTTGGGAAGAGCGGATAGAGTCGCTAAAAGCAGGTATGCTTTCGGCAGCTTCAGTGACGCTGATTTTTCCGCTGACTGCATTGTTGAATGATTTTTTAGCGAGTCGATATTCTAGTCCTGTAATGAATTATTGGGTCAGTGGCGCGGTCGCGCTATTTGCTGGCTTTCTGTTTGGCGTGACCTACCGCTATATCATCCGGCAAGACCAAAATTCTCATTTGAAATCGGGCGCGGTTTTGGCGTTCGGCTTGGTGCGAGGATTGGCGCAGGTTGAGATGGGGATCGCAACTCAAAGCGCGTGGGTTCCGATCGTTAGTTTTGCGATCGAAAGTGTGTTGTTGTTTGCAATCGCGCGACTGGTTCTCGATGGAGGAATGGCGATCGGATGGATTCAGCGGTTTAAGGGGTGAATTCTGGAATTTCGGTCGGGGTAAATAACTGATTGCGATCAAGAGCAGAAAGGATTTTTTGATTGGCGCGATCGCTAACCAGGCAGCGACAGACTAGATCAGCTACATCAGCCCGATTAATTGAACCAGAGATTTTTGGATCTTCAGTGAGAATTCCTGTTCCGGTTGGAGGTTCTGATTTCAAGCCACCGGGACGAACGATCGTATAAGTTAAACCGCTTTGGATTAAGTGCTGTTCTGCTTTTTCTTTTTCTTTGAGAACGGCTCCCAATGCTTCAAGGGCGCGAGGGGGGAGGGCAACAACACTTTCGCCACTTCCGATCGAAGTTACCAGCACAAACTTTTTCACATTCGCTTTGACTGCCGCATTGATTAAGTTGCGATTGCCTTCAAAATCGGCACGGTTTCCTTCGGCGGGTAAGCCTCCGATCGTACTAATGACAGCATCAATCGATCGATTGGCAAACGCCGCTTCGAGCTGGTCGGGATTCATTGCGTCGCCCATCACTGTTTGAATTCCCAGGGCTTCGAGTTCGGTCACAGCAGCATCCGATCGCAGCAAGGCAATGACGGTAAAATTGGATTGTAGCAGTCGAGCAATTTCACGTCCTACACCTCGGCTCGCGCCTGCTACCAAGATTGTCTTGAGGGTTAAACTTTCCAGCATTTTAATCAGCCTTCTGGATGGATCATTTATCCTTAAGAATAAACTGCACACAGGGGCATTTTAAACATACGGGAATCAGATCGATTGTGAGTCGAGAAAGCCGCCCTAGGGTTTGAGCGAAATCTGCTCCAATAAAAATACCGACGATCGCACCAACAGAGGAAACCGCTGTGAATCAGAATCAACTTTATAACTTACAACTTGGCATTAATGGATTTGGACGACTGCTGACGATCGTCGGCTTTGCACTTTTATTAAGCGCAGTGGGTCTGGGTTGGTTGGTGAAGTCGTTTCTATTTGTGTTGGCGCTTCTAATCATTGCGCCGATCATTGGGATATTCATTTTTCAATGGTGGGTGAGAAAGAACATTGTGCAGGCGGCTTGTCCGGTGTGCGGTGCAGAACTGACCGGATTTAATCAAGCACAGATGCAATGTTCTAATTGCGGTGAACCGCTGCAAGCTGAGAAAGGTAAGCTCAAACGCATGACTCCTTCGGGCACGATCGATGTGGAAGCGGTCGAAGTTGCGGCGCAAGTAGTTGATGATTAGGGTTAGATTTTTCGAGTTATTCCACGATTCGCTTGACTCGGATTGTAAAATCGATTAGTCTCTCAAATTAAGCAAATGGTTCGCCCTTTGCGAGTTTGACCCAAAAGCTAAAACCGCCGCTGCCCAAAGTTGAGGGAAACAACGATGAGCAGCTAACCATCCAAGACTGTTATCGGCAGTCCGGGAGGCTAACGTAGGATGATACCATCTGAAGTAGCCGCCTCGATTTTTATTGGATATTGGATCGGGGCGGCTTTGGTTTTTGGGCTTTCTTCCTGTGCAAATTAGAGGAAAAGCTCATGAACATGAATATCCAGGAGTTTTTGCAGCGTTTCGAGACCGAAGCCTCTGGCGCACGCGAGCGTGTTCGAGACGGTGAGAAATTGCAGCACGTTTTAATCGGATCACCGGAAGGGATTCATGAAGTGACGCATACGCTTCATGTCTTGAGGTATGCGGATGTGTCGTTGTGGAGTCCAATCGTACCGATGCCGGGGACGAGTTTATCGATGAGTGTGTTGACGCGGTATCGGCGTTAGGGAGTGGGAACTCGATCGGGGTGGCTTGATCGAGTTTTCTAGTTGATAAGGTCATAAGATTGCAAACTGCGGACATTCCACACTGTACATTTTTCGACCCACTGCTTCTGCAATCGGCTTGATGCTACGAACTAACTGCGTCATTGCTTCGATCGACAAAGCCTGCTGAGCATCTGACACGGATTTATCGGGTTCGGGATGACTTTCGATGATTAATCCATCTGCACCACAGGCGATCGCCGCTCTCGATAAGTCTGCAATCAACTCACGCCGCCCTGCTGCATGGCTTGGATCAACAATCACAGGCAAGTGTGTGATTTGCTTTAATGCGGCAACTGCACCGAGATCGAGAACATTGCGGGTATAGGAGTCGAAACTGCGAATTCCACGCTCACACAGCACTACATTTGGATTGCCGTGACTCATTACGTATTCTGCTGCCATGACGAATTCTTCGATCGTCGCTGCGAGTCCGCGCTTGAGCAGAATCGGCTTATTCGCTTGTCCTAACGCTTTAAGCAAATCGAAATTTTGCATATTCCGGCTGCCAACTTGCAGCATATCTGCATATGCCGAAATCTCTTCAATCTGTGAAATCGCCATCACTTCTGTCACGACTGGCAGATCATAGCGTTGGCTGACGGTCGATAAAATCTCCAGTCCTGCTAAACCTGATCCCTGAAATGCGTAAGGGGAGGTGCGCGGTTTGTACACACCTCCCCTTAAAGCTTGAATCGGAGCAGATTTGAGTTCACGAGCAACGGTTTCCATCTGAGTCATACTTTCAACGGCACAAGGTCCGCCGATAATTACAATCTCTTGACCCCCGATCGCGACTTCTTTGGATAAAGAAACGATCGATTGATGGTCAGGTGTTGCTTTACGGACTAATTTGGCATCTTTCATGGGATTAAACTCCTGTGGAATGGATGGGATGAACTTCAACAAAAAACCCGGAGCCAGTTGGGTTCCGGGTTGGTAATTGCACATGCAACAAACTCACCCAGAACGCCTTTGGGTAAAAAAGTAAAAACCGTAAAGCCAGGAAGATAAGTGAGTCATTGCTTTGAGAATTTAGAACATTAAAAAACCGCAGATGTTACTCTGCGGCTCACCAGACGGACACATGAGGATTTACCTCGCCGGGTGAGCCGCCGATCGCCAAAAAAAGTAAAAGTAGGAAACGCTGTAACGCATTTGCTGAGGTGCGATAAAGTTCGATACTCAGAACCCTAACAGAACGATCGAGGGAAAGTCAAGTGCCCGATCGGGTAATCTAAATGATTCATGTGCATCAATATCACCACCAGCGCAACTCGAAATAACTCCGATCGGGCTGACTCAATTCCTGCTCGGTCAACCATTCCACGGGCTTGTAAGTTCCGAACACATGATCCCACCAATCCACCGCCAACCCGAAATTGTGATGCCACATTCCATACTTGTGATGAACATAGTGAACGGGCATTTTCATCCAAAAACACTTCGTCGGATTCTCATGCTGTAGCTGATGAGCATATGAGGAAAACGCGGCATAGGCTAAACCGCCTAAGAACCAGCCGAGTCCCGCCTCGATCGACACGAAAAACAACAGCCCCATGATCAAAATCGTGCCTTTGAGATAGTCGAAGAACTCCCACAGTACGCCTTGTCCTTCATTGCGGCGATGATGGTCGCGATGCCGTTCGCCTAATTGATAAGGCTTGTGCATCAATCGATGTACCCAATATTCAACTAAGCTCGCGAGGACAAACGCGATCGCAAAACACACTAAGCCAATGCCGATTCTTCCGATCACGAACTGCTTCTCCTGACCTCACAACATCTGCTATTGTGCCGAACAATTCCACCATGTGTCAAAATCCAAAAGTAGAGTCCTGAACGATAATGCTGAAAATCATTGCGATCGTATTGAGTGCCGTTGTTTTATTTGCAACTCCAGTATGGGCAGCAGAATCAAACGCTGCCAAGTTGTTTGAGCTTCACTGTGCAGGCTGCCACATCAATGGGGGCAACATTGTACGACGCGGTAAAACTTTGAAATTAAAAGCAC
>PSLO01000016.1:14424-60589 GCA_040289665.1 Leptolyngbya sp. ERB_1_1
AGAAAAGAATGGATACACAAGCGTAGACGCCATCGCAAACATCACCGCCAATGGTAAAGGAAATATGTCAGCGTACAAAGAGCGACTGAGTGAAACGGAAATTCAGGATTTGGCTCAGTATGTTCTCGATCGAGCGAACCAAGATTGGAAATAAGACTGCGCTAAGTTGTGGATTTTGAAGTATCGTTTGAAACACACGATCGCGAAAAGGATACCTGCAATGTCAAAAGAGGTCGTCGGTTGGCTCAATGAAGTCAAAGATCTCCAGCAGCAAGTCAAGGCGGCACGCGCTGCGGAACAATCTGCACATGCCAGCATCGACAATTGGCGCAAACGCTATGAAATCGAAGCCGAACAGCGTCGCACTGAAACCCTAGCCATGCAGAATACGATCGCCCTTCTTCGCGCCGAACTCGATCGCTTAAACAATCAGCCGATCGCTTCTGATACTGAACTTGAAACTGAAATTGCTCAACTTCAAACGGTTGACGACTTGCAAGCGAGATTGATCGAAGTGTGGAGCGATCGCAATCAACTCGCGCAAGACCTCAAAGCAGAACGACTCAGCCACGCTCAGACCCGAAAGAATCTCACCACCGCTTTAGGAGATGCCGTGGATATGATTTCTAAACTGAAGCAGAGTTAACCGTTATCCAAGCTGTCGGCCGCGCCATGTCCAGCCCCATCCTGTCACCGTTTTGACAATCGATACCAACACGATCGCACAGACCACTAATCCCCCAACTCCTTCTGTCCACCAGTATTGTGTAGAAATCGAGGTAAACGGTTCGCTCCTGACGCGAATTAAATAATGCTGTACAAGTCCGATCGCACTTAGCCCTAAAACGATCGCCGTCCAAATCGTTAAACCAGAGACCATCAATTGCGTTAGACCGATCGTCAATCCGATCCAAGGCATCGCAAAAATCATAAACGTTACAAACACACAGTACAGCGCTGATTGATAATTGCGATTCGATCCTTCAAACCAGTTTTTTGTCCAGCCTTCCCACAAGGCAGAAAACGATCGATACATCTGCACCTCAGCCAATCCGCGCCCTAATCCGTACCACAGTTTGAAGTTCTGCTGTTTAATCCGGCGGCTCAACTCCACATCTTCTACGACATAATTGTGTACTGCGGCATGACCTCCGATCGCTTCATACGCACTCCGTCGAAACAACATAAACGGTCCTGCCGCAAATGCCGTTTCTGACATTGGATCATTCACGGGTGCAAACTCAAATCCAACTCCCAGCAACATCACAACAATCGGTTGTACCAACCATTCCGACCAGTGCCGACATAACACCACAACCGCCAGCGACAACAGATCAATTTTTTCTTGTTGTGCATAAGCGATCGTCGTTTCGATACTCTGCGGTTTCAGTCGCACATCCGCATCAATAAACAGCAAAAATTCACCCTGTACGTGTTTCATCGCCTGCGTACACGCCCAATTTTTCCCAACCCACACTTCTCCGGCTGGACGTGCCTCACTCGTTAATAGCTTCAATCGTTCATCCTGTCTGGATGCCTGCAATAACTCCACGATCGTCTTTGTCTCATCGCTGGATTGATCATCGACAACCCAGACCTCAAGCCGATCCGCATCAAGCGCCGTACTTTCTAAAACCGATGTTACACACGCTTCGATATTGGCAGCTTCATTATACGCTGGAATAATCACAGACACTTTTGGAAACGGGTCAAGGCTCTGAGATTCGATCGCAATCGTCGGTGCACTCTTAAGCGCACGATCGAGCTTCATCGAAAAAATCGCGATCGCAATCACAGAGACAACTAAGACAAACGCAACAACGACCACAATGCCTAACCTGGACGGACAACGCCTTTTACCTTATCGCATAGATCTCAAAACCGTTGTATTTTGAGAGAAATGAAACTACCACGATCGCATTATGAAAAAGCTCCTCCGTTCTTTGTGTCGGGGCTGGCTCCTTGCTTTGGTTTTGTGTACCTCGCTTTGGGCTACTCCCGCTTTTGCAACCAGTTTGTATGAAGTGCCGCCTGTATCCAACGATGTGCATGTGATCGATTTAGGCGAGATTATCAGCCGCTTCAACGAAAGCAAACTCAATGAAACCTTAACCGATTTGGCAAACAAAACGGGACAAGAGGTTCATTTCGTTACAATTCGACGACTTGACTACGATGAAACGATCGACTCGTTTGCGAATAAATTATTTCAGCAATGGTTTCCGACTCCCGAAGCAGGCGCGAATCATACGTTAGTTGTCTTAGACAGCGTGACGAATAATTGTGCGATCGCCACTGGAGAAAAAGCAAAATCTCTGCTGTCGGATGAGATTGCCAAGAGTGTCTCTCAGGAAACGATGCAGGTTCCATTGCAGAAAGGCGATCGCTATAATCAAGCATTTTTGGATGTGAGCGATCGTTTAGTTGCGGTGCTGTCAGGTGAGCCTGATCCGGGACCGCCGATGATCGTGGACAATGTGAAAACCGAAGGAACCTTTGCATCGCGAGAAGAAACGGCGAAAAGTAATGCGATTCCGTGGGTGATTGGCTTGCTGATTGCAGCGACGATCATTCCGATGGCAACTTACTACTGGTATGTTCGTTAGTAAGAAATAAGCTGAGAGGATGTTTGAAAAGGATAGAAAGTCTCTTCGCTTCGATTGCATCTCGCCCTGAAATGAAGTTTGGGCTAATCGACGTCAGTCCATTCAAAATAGACTTAGAGCTTGAAGTTCTCTCCGAGTCTACTTCAGTAGACTTTCCACCATTCGCCCGAACTTCATTTCAGGGCGAATGGTGGCAACGAACGAAGACTTCTAAACATCCTCTGAAATCGTGAGAAACAAGCTGAAGTAGAGGATTGCATTCTCCACTTCAGCTTGTTTGCCAATGGAGCAATTGGAAGCACTGGAAATCATCCTGTATCGATCGAAGAATTCAGCACATTCTTGAGGGTGAATCGAATACGATGCAGAGTGAGTTTAATTTGCGCAACAGAATTACGTAGGTTCCGCAGAGCAAATCAAATACGACGCAGGGCGAATCAAATACGATGCAGGACGAATTTGATTTGCGCGACGAAATTACGTAGGTTCCGCAGAGCAGATCGAATGCGACAAAGGGAGAATTCGATTGGCGATCGACGAAATTCCTCGTCAATCCTTGCAAGATGAATTGCGGGAGGTTCGAGTAGACAATCCCATGTGCCTAATGTTTTCTAATGATTGAGAAGACAGATATCGATTGATCACTTGTGATTCGCTACACTTAACGCTACGTTCTTTGTGGAAGCGATCGCGCTCATTGCTCAAGCATCAAGCGATCGATTGGAACCTGAGCGCCACTGCAATTCGCCTTCACGCTAAGCTACGCCTTTTGTATGACTTCTATTCGGTACCAAGTCGGCGGCAGTCTGCGAAATGATGACCCAACCTACGTGGTACGTGAGGCTGACCAGCAGCTTTATCAAGCCCTGAAGGAAGGCGAGTTTTGCTACGTGCTGAATTCGCGGCAAATGGGCAAATCTTCTCTACTAGAGCGCACTAGCTGCCGACTTCAGCAGGATGGTTACGCTTGTGCCTATCTCGATATTACGCAACTTGGCAGCGAGAAAGTCACACCCGCCCAGTGGTATCGAGGTGTTGCGACCGTCCTCTTTTATGAGTTCAAGCTGTCAAGCCGTGTCAATCTGAAACAGTGGTGGGAGCAACAGTCGGGCATTTCTCCGGTACAGCAACTCCATCGCTTTATTGAAACCGTAGTGCTGCCTCACGTTGAGAACGATCGCATTTTCATTTTGATCGACGAAATCGATAGCTTACTGAGCCTGGGCTTCTCAGTCAACGATTTCTTTGCCTGGATTCGCCACTGCTATCAGCAGCGAGTTCACAACCCCGAATTTAATCGCCTGGGATTTGCACTATTCGGGGTCGCAACTCCCTCGGATCTGATGCGCGATAAACGCCGCACTCCCTTTAACATTGGTCGAGCGATCGCGCTACACGGGTTTCAATGGCACGAAGCGACTCCCCTGCTCCAAGGGTTAACACCTTGTGTCAGTCAGCCGCAAACCGTGCTGCGAGAAATTTTACGCTGGACAAACGGACAGCCCTTTCTCACTCAAAAGCTCTGTCAAATCGTGCTGCAAGCCAGCCAAGAAGGGACAGGAACACTCTACCTACCACCCGGAGGCGAATCCTTCTGGATTGAACAACTCGTACGATCGCGAGTGTTACAGCACTGGGAATCACAAGACGAGCCAGAGCATTTACGCACAATTCGCGATCGCTTACTGTTTAACGAGCAACGAGCAGGACGACTGTTGGGGTTGTATCAGCAGGTGCTACAAACGACTTGCAAAGACAATGCGGGCTGTTCCTCGATTCGGGTAGACGACTCACCAGAACAAGCTGAACTGCTGTTATCTGGATTAGTTGAAAAGCACAACGGCAATTTGCGAATCAAGAATCCGATTTACCAAGCCGTTTTTAACGCAGACTGGGTTGCACATCATCTCGATCGTTTGCGTCCCTATGCACAGGTGCTAAATGCTTGGGTGGCATCAGGCTATCAAGATGAATCAAGACTTCTACGCGGCAATGCTCTGCGCGAGGTGCTGGAGTGGACGCAAAACAAACTACTTGGCGATCTCGACTATAAGTTTTTGGCAGCGAGTCAGGAGCTAGAACGGCGCGAAGTTGAGCAGAAAATGGAAGCTAAACGGGTTCGCGAGGTTGAGGCACGACTGGCGGTGCAAAAGCAAAGAACGCGACTTCAGAAGTTGCTAACGCTAGTGATCAGTATCGCTCTGCTTGTGTCCACGGTGCTTGGACTGGGCGCGTTTTTGCAATATCGATCGGCAACCGAAAGCGCTCATCAAGCAAGAATCAGCGAGATTCGAGCCTTAGCATCTTCGTCGGAGGGATTGTTTGCCTCGAATCGAAGACTTGATGCGCTCGTCGAGGCAATTAAAGCAAAACGCAAAATGCAAGCATTATCGAGCGTGGATGATGAGAGCGATCGTCAAGTCAACAACGTGCTGCGGCAAGCCGTGTATGAGTCTGACGAATTCAATCGACTATCGGGGCATCAAGGGGCGGTGGTCTTTGTGGCAATCAGTCCTGACAGCAATCTCATCGCTTCGGGCAGCGTAGACAAAACCGTGAAACTCTGGCGACGCGATGGATCACTGGTGGCGACGTTAACGGGACATCGATCGGTAGTGCGAGCGATCGCGTTTAGCCCGGATAGGAAAACGATTGCTTCTGTCAGCGACGATCGCACGATCAAGCTCTGGAATCTTCAAGGACAATTGCTGAGAACGATTGAGGGACATTCCGCTTCATTGTGGGGCGTGGCGTTCAGTCCCGATGGAAACACGATCGCTTCGACCAGCACCGACGGAACAGTGAATTTGTGGCGCACCGATGGCACGCTGCTGAGAACGCTCCAGCGTCCTAGTATCGGAACATGGGGAGTGAGCTTCAGTCCAGACGGTGAACGCATTGCAGTTGCCAGTTTTGACCGAACCGTGAAAATTTGGGGGCGCGACGGTACGCTACTGACCACGCTACAGGGACATACTGCTTTAGTGATTAACGTCGCCTTTAGTCCTGATGGACAGCGCATTGCAACAACCAGTGGCGATCGTACGGTGCGACTGTGGCGGCTCGATGGTAGTCCAATCGTCACCCTCCAAGGACACGATGTATCAGTGAATGGTGTAGCTTTTAGCCCCGATGGGCAAATGCTCGTTTCTTCTAGCATTGATAAAACTCTGAAATTGTGGCGCAGCGACGGCACACCGCTCAGCACGCTACGCGGACACACCGCGGCGATTTGGAACGTCGCTTGGAGTTCCGACGGCAGCTACATTGTTTCAGCCGGAACCGAAGGGGTGGTGCGGATGTGGCAAGGTAAAAATCCGTTTCGATCAATCGTCACTGCTGATCGAGGCGGACTGTGGGGACTTGCCTTCAGCGCAGATGGGCAAACGATCGCGACCGGAACTCTCAATCGACCCATAAGGTTCTGGAGTCGCCAAGGTAAGCTGATAAACCAGTCTCAGGATGCGCTTTTAGGCTCTGTCTCACTCGCTTTTAGCCCCGACGACAAGCTAATCACCTCCGCAAGTGGCAATGTAGTTGGATTATGGCAGCGCGACGGTACGCTAATCAAAACCTTCTCAGGACACTCAGCATTCATCTGGACGGTTGCCTTTAGTCCCCAAGGAGACGTGATCGCGTCGGGAGGCGAAGACAGTACGATTAAGCTGTGGCACGTCGGTTCCCTCAATCTCGGAGCGGCTTCACCTCGCCCTTGTACAAATGATGCTCAGGATCGATCTCCCGATTGCAAGCCGCCAATCACGCTAAATGGACATACAGCGACCGTTTGGCAGGTCGCATTTAGCCCAGACGGACAACAAATTGCCTCTGCAAGTGCCGATGGTACGGTAAAGCTGTGGCGCATTGATGGCACGCTGTTGAAAACTTTTGAGGGTCATCAGGCTGCGGTTTGGAGAGTGGCGTTTAGTCCTGATGGTAAGACTCTAGCATCGAGTAGTGGCGACAATACCGTTAAACTCTGGTCAGTAGATGGTAAGCTGTTGCACACCTTAAAGGGGCACAGTGCTGGAGTTTGGGGAGTGTCCTTTAGCGCTGATGGTAAAAAGCTTGTGTCCGGCAGCGTGGACAGTACGGTGAAGCTGTGGACGCGAGACGGAACTCTATTGACAACGGTGAGAGGACGTACTGCTGCGATTAGGCAGGTATCTTATAGCCCGGATGGAACGCTGGTCGCATCCGTGGGCGAGGATAGTTCGCTGATTTTGTGGGATGTGGCGCGAGTGTTGAATCTCGATTTGCTCGACTACGGCTGTAGACACGTTCGGGATTATTTAAGAACGAATCAGGAGTTATCCGAAGTCCCAGAAGGAGAACCGAGCGATCGTCATCTCTGCGATCGTACGCTTTGGTAGTTCCGAATCGCGCTAGCTTCGCTCTACAAAGTGTTCGCTCTCCCACCTTAACAGGACACAAAATCAAGTCTCAAGCGCAAGCTGAATTAAGCGATCGACTAAATTCGGATAAGAAATTCCCGTTGCTTCCCACATCATCGGGTACATACTCGTTGCCGTAAATCCAGGTAGGGTATTGATTTCATTGATCAACACTTCGCCCGTAGATTCAACATAAAAGAAATCAACGCGGCTCAAGCCTGAACAATCGATCGCCTGAAAAGCTTGTAATGCTCGTTCTTGAATCAAGCTTGTCACTTCTGGTGGTAAATTTGCTGGAATGATATGGCTCGATTTGCCTGCGGTGTACTTTGTTTCGTAATCATAAAAGTCACTGTCGAAGCGAATCTCACCAACGACTGAAGCTTTCGCTTGATCATTTCCCAAGACGGCACATTCCACCTCGCGTGCTACCACTCCCGCTTCGACGATAATCCGTCGATCGTAACTCGCTGCACTATCTAACGCTGCTTCTAACTCTGCACGAGTCCGCACCTTTGAAATTCCAACCGATGATCCTAAATTTGCAGGCTTGACGAAGCAAGGGTAGCCCAATTCTGCTTCGATACGATCGCACAATTTCGGAAACACACAGGGATTCGAGTAGACTTCAGCCCGACTGACTGCCAGATATTTCACTTGAGGTAAACCTGCTTGAGCAAACGCCATTTTCATCGTCAGCTTGTCCATTCCCACCGCAGAACCTAACACCCCCGAACCGACAAAGGGTTTCTGCATCAGGGTTAGCAAGCCTTGAATGGTTCCATCTTCTCCATTCGGACCATGCAGAATCGGAAACCAAACATCGACTTGTGCAGCTTCTAACGGAAATTGCCAAAGGTTTGTGGCGCTATCTGCACAATCAATCGCGCCCGACGCTAACACCGATCGCGCAATATCGGGCGATCGCCATTGTCCATCTTTCTGAATATAGAACGGCATCAGGTCATATTTCTCGGCGTTAGCAGGATCGCTGAGGGCTTGAGCGATCGATCGTGCCGACGCGATCGAGACTTCATGTTCGCCAGAACGCCCACCAAATAGCAATCCAACTTTCAGCTTTGTCATAATCTGATCCCAATTTTCTTTTGGACTTTAGACCATTTAGAGAACTGCGTCTAGGGGAGGTGCAGAAATTCTCATTTACAATCAGGTCATCTCCGCCTAATTTCGTCATGCTAGATTGTTATCGTCAACTTCTAGAGAGAATGCCTGCGGTGCTGGCAACCGTGATACAGGTGAAAGGATCTGTACCGCGTGAAGTTGGCGCAAAAATGATCATTACCGATGCAGAGATTTTTGGCACGATCGGAGGTGGAGCCGGAGAAGCAAAAGTGATTCAAGCTGCTTTGAAGGTGCTGCAAACGGGTGAAAAACAATGGATTGAAATTGATCTCACAGGGGCACCACAACGTGAAACTCAAGGGATTTGCGGCGGCATGATGCGTGTGTGGTTAGAGCGGTGGGAGGGAGAGCGAGCCATTTCTCTAACTCGTCAAATTCTCACTCAACTCGAATCAGGACAAGCTGTGTCGATCGTGACTCCGCTTGATTCGGATCAATCTCCTTATCTCTCTGAAGACTGTCCGAATCAAGCATTTATCGAAACGATTGAACCCCCACCAACATTGCTGATTGTCGGGGCGGGACATTGTGGAATTCAATTAGCAAAAGTTGCAGAGCTGATTGGATTTCAAGTGATGGTTCAAGACGATCGTCTTGAATGGGCAAATCTCGATCGCTATCCCAACGCCAAGATTTTTAACAGTTCGATCAATGAGACAGTGGCTCAACTTGCAAATCATACTCAACTCTATGCTGCATTGGTGACACGCGGTTATCAATATGATTTAGCAGCACTACAAGCTTTAATTCACCGCACTTTACCTTGTCGCTATATCGGCATGATTGGGAGTGAAAAGCGGGTTCGTCAGGTTTATCAAGCGATCGAGAAAACTGGAATTCCAAATAAGAAGCTACGAGCAATCTATGCGCCAATCGGTTTAGACATCGGAGCATTAACACCCGAAGAAATCGCCGTTAGCATCAGTGCAGAATTAATTTTAGTTCGGCGTGGGGGAACAGGTCGATCACTCTCGGAATCGTTGAGAATGATAGACTGAAAGCCTCAATCTGAATCGCTTATGCCTCAAGTCGAATTTGAAACTCTAATTCATTCAGTTCGTGCTGGAACTCATCTTGCAAGTTTCCCAACCGATACAGTTCCTGCTTTAGCTGCAAAACCCGATCGCGCAGACTTAATTTTCACCGCTAAACAGCGCAGCTTCGATAAACCATTGATTCTGATGGCAAGTGAGGTCGAGGAACTTTGGAACTATGTCAAGGGAAGCGATTGGGAAATTGAAATCTGGAGCGCGATCGCACAACAATACCTACCGGGTGCATTGACCTTAGTGCTGCCAGCGAACGATCGTGTTCCTGCTGCAATGAATCCGAGTGATCCAACTACGATCGGGATCAGAGTTCCAAATCATACGATCGCGCGGCAAATTCTCGCGCAAACTGGAGCCTTGGCAACTACCAGCGCAAATCGATCGGGGCAGCCTGCTTTACTGTCAATGGCAGAAATTGCGGCAGAGTTTCCGGAGGTGTTGATGCTGGCATCGAACTCAGATGAAGTGGCTTCGGGAACACCTTCAACCGTGGCGAAATGGACAGGTGAGGGATGGCAGATTTTAAGGCAAGGCGCGATCGGGCTATAGCGACATGGAATTCTTCACAATCTTACTGTCGAGTTTATTAGGGCTACTTTCTCCAACTGGCGTGATTGTCGATCGCTTTGCCGAATCTCAAATCCGCAAGCAACTCGTCGCCGCAGAACAGCTACAAGTTCGCGTGGACAATGCTCCTAGTTATCAAATCATTCAAGGTCGCGCCGATCGCATTCGCATCGCTGGACGTGGACTTTTTCCGATTCAAGAAGTTCGCATCGATACGTTAGAACTCGAAACCGATCCAATCTTCCTGCAACTCAAAACCCGCAAACTCGAAAAACCATTGCAGGCAGGTGTTCGTATCGTTCTCACACAAGCCGATATTAATCGCGCACTTCGATCGCCCTTTGTCACCGCTCGACTCCGAAATCTGGGAATTCAACTCTTGCGTCGAAATGCAAGACAAGTCGATCGCTACGATTTTCTCAATCCCCAACTCACACTCCTGCCGCAGAATCGATTCCGGTTCCAAGTGGAGCTTCAAGAACAAGGCGATCCTGCAAAACTTAAAATCATTGCCGAAGCCGAACCGCAGATCATCGCAGGTCGAGCGCTCCAACTCACGAATCTCAGAATCTGGGCAAATGGTCAAGAAAGTCCCGAACCTGTCACCCGCGCCATTGAAAACTTGATTCGCGATCGCACCGATCTACGACAACTAGAAGCCTCAAACATCACTGCCCGCATTCTCAATCTGAAATCAGAACCTTCTCGCTTAGAAATTGCCAGCTTTGTGCAAATCCGCAATCCACAAAAAAGGGAAGCACCCGCTTCCCTATCTCAGCCTATCAAACCTGCAATTTAGCCGAAACGACCACTAACATAGGCTTGGGTCGCTTGCTCTTGTGGACTTTGGAAAATTCGCTCGGTGCGATCGTATTCCACAATAAATCCAGTTCTTTGTCCCTTCGCATTCGCTTCTACGTTGTAAAATGCTGTATAGTCCGATGCGCGGGAAGCCTGCTGCATATTGTGAGTCACAATCACGATCGTATATTTCTCTTTCAACTCTTGCAGCAAATCCTCAACTTTCAGAGTCGAAATCGGGTCAAGCGCTGAACAAGGTTCGTCCATCAAAATCACATCCGGCTGAACTGCAACCGCACGGGCAATACAAAGCCGCTGTTGCTGACCTCCGGATAGATCCGTACCAAAAGCCTTGAGCTTATCTTTCACATCATCCCAAAGCGCTGCTTGTTTGAGCGATCGTTCAACCAACTCGTCCATATCGCCCTTAAAACCGAGCAATCGAGGACCAAACGCAATGTTGTCATAAATCGATTTCGGGAACGGATTCGGCTTCTGAAACACCATGCCAATCTGCCGCCGCACTTCCACGGGATCGATATCAGGCGCATACAGATCTTGATCGTGATAGTAAATCTTGCCGTCGATGTGAAACGACTTAATCAAATCGTTCAAGCGATTGAAGCAGCGCAGTACGGTCGTTTTACCGCAGCCTGAAGGACCGATAAATGCCGTAACCGCATTTTTAGGAATCTCGATCGAGACATCGCGCACCGCAAGAAAGCTACCGTAATAGATATTGAGATTTTCGGTGCGAAAGACTGTTTCGGTTTGGCGAGCGTCTTGGATTCTAGAGGAAGTCATAACGTTAGTTGAGGATAGTAGAGTTGAGCGCGTTTCAAAAAGAACTTACTTACGTCGTTTGATCACCATCCGAGAAAGGATGCTCGTAATGAGAACGAGCGCAACCAAAACTAATGAACCCGCCCAGGCAAGTTCCTGTTGAGCTTTGAACGGAGAAGTCGCAAAATCGAACACCAAACGCGACATCGTAGCGATCGGCTGCCATACGCTTGTCGCCCAAAATCGGTTAAAGGATGCCGTGAACAAGATTGGAGCCGTTTCTCCAGCAGCACGCGCCAAGGCAAGCATAATCCCAGTGATGATCGCAGGAATGGCTGCTGGAAGCACAATCTGTAACGTAGTTTGTATCCGAGTTGAACCGAGTCCGATCGCCGCTTGACGAAATTCATTCGGTACGGATTCTAACGCTTCTGCTGAGGTTCTGACGATCGTGGGCAACATCAAGACCGCCAGCGCAAAACCTCCCGCTATCGCAGAAAAGGTTCCAGTTCGCAACACGATCGCTGAATAGGCAAACGCCCCAATCACGATCGAGGGAACTCCACTCAAAACGTTGGTCAAGAAGTTCACTGCATTCTCCAGTTTCGTATCGCGCCCAAACTCCGACAGATAAATCGCGCCGATGATACCAAAGGGAATCGAGAGCAGTGCTGCAATTCCGACGGTGAGCAATGTTCCGACGAGTGCGTTTCCAAATCCACCCCCCTCTAATCCAGGAGAAGGCGGCAATTGAGTAAAGGCTGCGAAGTCTAGGCGAGCAAATCCGTTCTTGATGACATAGATGAGTACGGCTGCTAAGGGAATCAGCGCTAACACCGCACAAAGGGTAGCAACCCCCGTCATGATCGAGGAAAACAACGTTCGGGGAGAACTGGGCGATCGCTTTAAGCCCCGTCCGGCAGATGAAGTTGCAAATTCTGGAGAAGTCATACGAATCCTTTGAGTCGAGTTACGAATACTGCCTAGAGCTTCATACTAAACCGGCGAACGGTCCATTCCGCCAGCACATTCACGACCAGCGTTAGGAAAAATAAAACTAGTGCTGCATACATGAGTGACGCAACTTGTAGACCTCTTGCCTCAGCAAACTGATTAGCTAACAGCGAGGCGATCGTTGAGCCTTGAGCCAAAATTGAGAACGATCGAATCGTATCCACGTTACCAATCACCATCGTAACTGCCATCGTTTCACCCATCGCACGACCTAGCGCCAGCATAATACCACCTACGATTCCAGAGAACGCCGTCGGTAGCAATACCTTGAAGATCGTCTCCCAGCGAGTTGCGCCTAATCCATAGGAAGCTTGGCGTAACTCAGGAGGAACCGCGACTAGAGAATCCCGTGAAATTGCTGCAATGATCGGTAGAATCATGATCGCCAAAATGATTCCAGCCGCATAAATTCCAGGACCCGCTGGAGCCGTACTGAAAATCGGAATCCAACCTAGTACGGAATTGAGCCAGATCCCAAGCGGGCGCAGAATCGGAATCAGAACAAAGATTCCCCACAATCCATACACAACGCTGGGAATCGCCGCAAGCAGTTCGACCATAAATACGATCGGCTGCTTGACCCGTGGCGGCAAAAAGTCTTCACTCAAAAACAACGCCACACCAATCCCGATCGGTACCGCGATCAGTAACGCCAGAAACGATGTCACGAGTGTTCCATAAATCTGTGTCAGTGCGCCAAACACATCATCATTGACGCTCCAACGGCTCGTGGTCAAAAACCCTAGACCAAATTTCTGAATCGCTGGAACTGCATCGGTGCCGACCTGAAACGCGATCGTCAATAGCAGCACGCCAACACCGATCGCAAAGGCAGCTGTCAACCAAACAAACCCATTATCAATCGTGCGGGACGTATCTGTCCGTCGCCAAGACATCCGCGAAGATCGATCAGCAGGCGAAGCCATAAAAAATCCACCCAGAAAAGTGATGAAACAATATCATGCGATCGCGTCACAATAAATGAGTGAAGGAGTAATTTTTTAACTACTCCTTACATAACCTCACTATTTTGCAGCGACTTTAATCGTCTCTAGCGCTGAAACCGCTTTCGTTGCAATCTCGTTCGGCAGCGGAATGAAACCGAGTTCCGTTGTAAACGGCTTACCATCGCTATACGCCCACTTCAGAAATTCGTTAAAGGTTTTCGCCTTTGCTGCATCTCTTGGGTTTTCATACAGCAACAAGTAGGTCAAGCTGACGATCGGATAGGCATCTTTACCTTCAGGATCGGGCACCTTCACGGTGAGATTCTCAGACACAGGCGCACCTTCCAAAGCTTTTGCAGCGGACTCAGGTGATGCCTGAACGAACGTACCAGCTTTGTTCTGCAAGCTTGCGTACGGCACTTTGTTCTGTTTTGCGAACGAGTACTCAATGTACCCGATTCCACCAGGAGTCTGCTGAATCTGAGCGGTCACACCATCGTTACCTTTCGCGCCTGTTCCAGCAGCCCATTCTACTGTTTTTCCTGAGCCAGCTTTCCAATTTGGGCAAGCTTTTGCAATGTGACTTGTGAAGATTGCAGTCGTTCCACTGCTGTCAGAACGGTGAACGAAGGTCAAAGGTTGACTCGGCGCATTGGGGTTATCCTTTTTGATCTTCGGATCATCCCAGTTCTTGATCGATCCATCCACAATGCCACAGAATGCATCACGCGACAGCTTCAGATCAGTTACTCCAGGCTGATTGTACGCCATCACGATAAATACCCCTGTCGAAGGGACTTGAACCACTTTCCCCCGATCGGCTGGCACTTTCGCGCGGTCTTCGTCTTTCAACGGATCATCAGTCGCTCCAAAGTCAACGGTTTGATCTAAGAAGCGTTTGACCCCTGCACCGCTTCCCACAGCGTCGTAGCTGATCTGAACACCAGTCTTTTTGTTATATTCCTGAAACCAGCGTTGGTATAGCAGGTTCGGAGCCGTAGCGCCTGCACCGTTGATCTGACCACTTGCACCACCGGAAGCCGAAGGCACAGCGGGAGAACTGTCTGTCCCTTGAGAAGGAGCATTCGCGGTTTGGGGAGCGCACGCCGCTAAACTCATTACTAAAGCAGCGAAGGAGGAAAGAGACACTCCCAGATGAATTTTTCGATTAGAAAACGCCATAAATAAAACGCAGGACAACATGTGTAGGTATATCCCACAGGGTACACCTATAGACTTAAGACAAGGTTAAGAGGTGCAATTTTCTCCCATAACCTTGCTGATTGTTGCCTGCGCTACAGACAGAAACGAGCAGATTCTTAAAAAATTCTAAGTCCTACTCACAACTGTAATAAACTCGATCGTTTTAGAGCAGCACAATTGCACTGATTCCTATTCTTAAGGTTGACTAATTTTGTAACGATTTGTCAACTTTCTGAGAACAGATCTTCCAATCTTTACCATTGAAAAACGTTTCGTCACGAAATCTACTGTTGCTTCGATAAGATTTTACAGGGTGAATGATAGAAATTCCTATTTTTACAGGTAGACGAATGGCGGCAATTGTGCTTCTCAATTCGAGATGAGTCTAGTATAATACTCTCAAAACAAGAGTTCGGCGACGGCTATTGGGTCTGTACTGGTTCCTGCTCGATCGGCTTTCTCCGAGTTCGCCCCTCACACGAATGCTTTGGAGAGTAACGTGACTATTTACATTGGAAACCTGTCCTTCCAGGCAACTGAAGACGATCTTAAGGAAGTGTTTGCGGAATACGGCGAAGTCAGCCGGGTAAGCCTTCCGACGGACCGGGAGACGGGCAGAAAACGAGGATTTGCTTTTGTCGAAATGGCAGAAGATGCTCAAGAAGATGCCGCGATCGCAGAGTTAGATGGTGCCGAATGGCTGGGTCGAGAACTAAAAGTGAATAAAGCAAAGCCGCGTGAACCACGGGCAGGTGCAGCCGGAGGAGGCAAAAGTTTTAGCAGAAATAATTTTTAGTGTTTGAAAGCGGACAGGTCAAGGATCTGCCCGCTTTCTTGTCTTTAGGAACTGGGGTTTTAGCGCTGTTGGTTGAGAAATTGTCCAGCCATGCCCATCACATCGCCTAGATCAACATCACCATCGCGATCGGCATCAAGAAAGGTGTTCAGCACTGGGTTTCCACCCCCCGATTGAACGCCCTGCTGCATTGATCCGCTTTGGAGAAAGTTGAGGACGAGGGGCACGAGGACAGGCAGCATCGATTGAATCATGCCAGCATTCAATCCGGTTTGCTGTGCAATATTTTCAGAGACCTGCTGCTGTGCGGCTCCTGGAAATAGGGCGTTGACGGCTTGCGGGTTGCTACCGAGTCCAGCGAATTGGTTCACCAATGACTGAACTTGATCGCTGCCTTGTGTCGCTTGTGTCTGTTGCAGAGACGATCGTACATGACTGCCAAGCAGAGACATCACGGCTTGGGTTGCATTCGAGTCGAGTCCTTGATTTCCTGTGACTTGCTGAGCAACACCTAAAATGTTGCCCAGTTGACTAGTAGAAGCTTGCTGCTGAGGATTCGCGACAGCACTGACAATTTGATCAAAAAGGCTCATAGCTTTCTTATGGATAAGAGCGGTAACTTTTTGACAATAAAAAACTTGGCTGAGAAAATCAACCAAAATGATGCAATACGGACTAGAACACGATCGAAGTAAATCAGACACAATAGAGAAAAGTTGCCCCAATCATTTGAAGTGATGCGCTTATCTCGACTAATTACGCTGGTTGTTGGTATTGCTGTGATCTTAGGATTGGTGATTTGGCTGATTGACTCGATCACGCGATTGAGTTGGGCGATCGCAAATCCATTTTTAGCCAATCTGGTGATTTTTCTCGTGATCACGCTGCTGGCAGTTCTGATTGCAGCGTTTACCTATTATTTCTTCTGGTTGCCGAGCCGAGCCAAACGACGAAAGCGATCGCTGCCTAAAGTTTCAGAAGTCAAAACAGAAGCGGCACAAGAGAATTTACAAGCGGTGCGCCATCAGGTTTCACAGATTCAAGATGAAGTGGCGCGACGAGAATTAATTCAACGATCGAAAGCGATCGAACAAGAACTCGCGCGGGGTGAACTCAGAATCGTAGTGTTTGGAACGGGATCATCGGGAAAAACTTCGCTGGTGAATGCGCTCATGGGGCAGATTGTTGGAGAAGTGGGCGCACCGATGGGAACGACAGAAGCAGGAGCAACGTATCGATTGAAGTTAAACGGAGTCGATCAAGAAGTCATCATTACCGATACGCCTGGAATTTTAGAAGCGGGAGTGGTGGGAACCGATCGAGAAACGTTAGCACGGCGATTGGCAACAGAAGCGGATCTGATCCTGTTCGTGTTGGATAACGATTTGCGGCAGTCTGAGTATGAACCGTTGCAGGCATTAACCCAGATTGGTAAGCGATCGATTGTAGTGTTGAACAAAGCGGATCTTTATACAGAAGAAGATCTAGAAGCGATTTTGGCGCGGTTGCGGGAACGAGTGCGCGGAACGGTTGCAATGGAAGATGTAGTGGCGATCGCAGCAAATCCGCCAGCAATGCAAACTGAAACCGGAGAGTGGCTTTATCCTGATCCAGAGGTGACAGGGCTGATCGATCGCGTTGCGAAAATTCTGCGAACTGAAGGAGAAGATTTACTGGCGGATAATATTTTGATTCAGTCGCAGCGGTTGGGCGAAGCGGCGCGGCGGTTAATTGATGAGCAGCGACGAAGACAAGCGGAGAAATTAGTCGATCGCTATCAATGGATCGGAGCAGGAGTCATTGCTGCAACGCCAATTCCTGTGGTTGATTTGTTGGCGACAGCGGCGGTGAATGCTCAAATGGTGGTTGAGATTGGGCGGATTTATGGATGTGAAATTACGATCGATCATGCCCGCGAGATGGCGTTTTCGTTAGCGAAAACACTGGTCGGATTGGGAATTGTCCGAGGTGCGATCGAAGTTGTAACCACGGCGCTGCAAGTAAGTGTGGCTGGATTTATTGCAGGTCGAGCAATTCAAGGCGTGAGTGCTGCTTATCTGACTCGAATTGCAGGCAGAAGCTTTATCGAATATTTCCGCAACGATCAGAACTGGGGCGATGGTGGCGTTACCGAAGTGGTGCAGAAGCAGTTCCAGCTAAATCGGCGCGATGATTTTATCAAGGCGTTTATGCAGGAAGCCGTGACGCGCGTGATTCGACCCTTACAGCTTGAAATGAAAGCAGAAATTGAGCCGGAACCGCTCGAAGAATTGAGAATGCCGGAATACGAGGAATTACCGCGATCGTCTGAAGATACGATCGACGATTGGAGATGATTTAGAGGCTGGCGAATTCCATTCGCTGGGCGGTGGGCAATATTTTAGAAGAAAAACGGCGGAATCACTTCGATCGGAGCCGGAAGCATTTCCCCACGAAAATCGAGTAGTTGAACTAACAGTAAGTAACCTGCACCCAAGATCAGAGAGATAATTCCGGTCAACACTGCAACAAACTTTGAACGAGTCATAAACGGGAAAAAGTAGGCTTCTAACCAAAGTTTACAAAATTTTGAGTGGACGGAAAGACACGATCGCAAAAATTGCTGATGCGGGAATTGTAATAAGTGATTAAATGGCTACTCAGTAGAGATCGGGGTACTTATGGATTCTGCTGTTGCAACTCGTCTTCAACTTCCGGTATTTGAACGTTCGATCGCGCTTCAGACTTACGAACTCAGCAAAACTTACCGCGCTGGGTTCTGGATGAACAAAAAGGTTGCTTCGCTCAATGCGGTTAGTCTTACCGTATACGAGGGTGAAACGTTTGGCTTGCTCGGACAGAATGGAGCCGGAAAAACTACCTTACTCAAAACGCTGCTCGGAATTGTTCGCCCTACAGCGGGACGAGCCACCGTTTTAGGTGAGCCGCTGGGCGATCGTACTGTAAAACAACGCATCGGATACTTGCCCGAAAATCCCTATTTTTATGATTATTTAACGGGTTGGGAGGTTCTAAATTTTACCGGGGACTTGTTTGGAATTCGACGATCGCAACAACGCAAGCGCATTCCTGAACTGCTCGATCTTGTTGGGTTAGCTCAGTCTGCTGCAAAGAAAAAACAATTGCGGCAATACTCAAAAGGAATGCTACAACGAATTGGCATGGCGCAAGCCTTGATCAATGATCCGGATTTAGTATTTCTCGATGAGCCGATGTCAGGACTTGATCCGCTAGGGCGTTATCAAATGCGCGAAATTATTCTGTCGCTCAAGGCTCAAGGTAAAACGATCTTCTTTAACAGTCATGTGTTATCAGATGTGGAGAAGATTTGCGATCGCGTTGCTCTTCTTGCTAAAGGCGAATTAATTGCGATCGGTTCAATGCAAGAGCTTCTTGGAACGGCGGAGAATTACCGTGTTTTAGTCAAAGGCGGAAAGCCAGAAATGCTGAACCAATGGATACCGAATCTAGAATTTCAGGACGGCTTGTGGGCAGGGCATCTCAACGGGGAACCACAGGACTTTCTCGGAAGCTTGCGCTTAATGAATGCTCAACTGATCTCGATCGATCTTGCACGTCCTTCACTTGAGGAATTTTTTGTGCATCAGTTAAGAGCGCGTGGCATTCAATCGAGTAGTTGAACAATTTGAATCACTTTGACAAATAGCGCTCAACAATCTGAACAATTCTCTCAGAAGCAAGTCCATCTCCAAATGGGCTGACTGCATTCGCCATGGTTTGATAAGCGATCGAACTACTCAACAATTCGCCTGCTTCTTTCAAAATATTGTCCGAATTTGTTCCAACCAATTTTGCAGTCCCCGCCATAATTGCCTCTGGTCGTTCCGTTGTCTCCCTCAAGACCAGTACAGGCTTACCCAAACTCGGCGCTTCTTCTTGAATTCCACCCGAATCGGTTAACAGTAAGTAACATCGCTGCATTGCACCAACTAAGTCCGTATAGTCGAGCGGTTCAGTTAAAAATACTCTCGGATGATTGCCTAACATTGCAGTCAATGGTTCTCGAACAGTCGGATTGCGGTGTAACGGTAACAGCAAAGCCGTATCTTCAAACTGATTCAACACTTTGAGAAATCCTTGGGCAATGTCTTCGAGCGGTTGCCCCCAATTCTCGCGCCGATGCACCGTCGCTAAAATTGTTCGGTACTTCGACCAATCCAACCCCGGAATCTCACAAGCAGGATGTCGATCGGCAACCGCTAACAGCGCATCAATCACCGTATTCCCGGTTTGATGAATCTCACCCAAAACCCCCGATCGCTCTAAATTCTCAACCGATAGTGAGGTCGGCGCAAAATGAAGCTGTGCAATTTGCGAAACCAGCCGCCGATTTGCCTCTTCAGGATACGGGTTAAACACATTCTCAGTCCGGAGTCCTGCTTCAACGTGACCGATCGGAATTTTCTGATAAAACGCTCCAAGCGCTGCTGCAAATGCGGTCGTCGTATCCCCCTGCACTAAAACGATTCGCGGCTGCAACTTTTGAAACAACTCCTCTAATCCCCGCAACGCCCAGCAGGTAATATCCGTTAACGTTTGCTTCGGTTGCATAATTGCTAGATCATGCTGTGCCGACAGATCAAACAGTTGCATCACTTGATCCACCATTTCGCGATGTTGACCTGTGAGAACAACCTGCGTTTCAAACACAGACGATCGTGTAAACGCTTGGATCACCGGAGCCATTTTAATCGCTTCGGGGCGCGTTCCCACGATCACACACACAGGAATCGGTAACTTCAGCATGGGAACTCACTCAGCACAATTCGACTTCAATCATAATTAGCGATCGGTTGCTGAAGCGGGATTAAGAAATATTAAGTAAGTTCTCATAAAAAAAACCCGACCGAAGCCGGGGGAGTCAGACCAGTTCACCGAATGACAATCAATGCAAATCCTATTCGCTGAGTTCGCAAGTTAATGGGCAAGACGCATACACCGAAGTATGCAGTGGGTTTTCTTTGCCATTTAACCAGCGAAGAAACTCAACTTCTTGAGGATGAATACCTTGTGAAGTTAACCAAGCTGCCGCAAACATAATGCCGAAAGCATGAACTCCAATGACGATCGCTGATACGAATAAAATCGAACTAAACGGCAGAATTGTGTTCAAAATAAACGCCGCTAAAGCACTGACTGAAACCACTAAAATTAACATCGGGAAACCAATCACAATCATGCAGACAGTCAGTGTGAAGACCCAGACCAAGAAGCTTTTTAGGGTAAACAAAATAGCAGAATTTTCTAGGCTTTGACTGTTTGCCAAGGTCATCACTTTACTCCCAGAGATTAAGGTTTATTTGTCGGATTTATTTGATAGTGCGAAAACTTTTCCGTTGGCGGTTTCAGTAACCGCTCTTATGAATGTCAGTATAGGGAAAAGATTAGAAAGAGTGAGTACAAGTTAAAGAAAGTTTAAACTCTGACTTACATCTATGCAAATGATTGAGTGTAGTCACTACATTCCGCTGTTGCTTGTGCTTAAGAATAAATACTTAGTAAGAATATAACTGAAATGAACACAGTTTCTAGCCCCGTGAAACTGCGTTATTTGGTCGATCGCTGTGGGAACTATTACGCAGTCAGGGTTGCACCGAATTTGAAGAACTGGAATTTTACGGATCGATCTTTCGTAAAGCATCTCTAAATCCGACTCGCATCCCTACATACGATTCACTTCGTTTGCAGGCTTTTTCTATGGCATCGCGCACCCGCAAGATTTTCTCACTCGCTAGCCAAATCACCTTACTGTGCTTGACGGTGACACTCACTCCGCGCACTGTTTTCGCCCAAACCACTCCCGCAGAAATACGCAAACTAGCAGCCACAGAACAATCTCAATCGGCGATCGCATCGCTCAGAAAACGCGGCAAACCTGCGATCGCAGCCTTGATCGAACTTGCGAAAAATGAGAAAGAGCCACAAAAATCGCGCCTGTTTGCGATCACTGCGCTCGGTGAACTCAATGCCAAAACTGCAACTCCGGTGTTAACTGATGCGATCGACAACAACTCGAAAGAAATTCGGTTAGCGGCTTTGGCAGCCCTATCAAAGCTAGAAGAGCCAGGAAAAGATGCGATTCCGTCCGTGGTGGCTGCACTTAAAGATAAAGACGCAGATATCCGAATTGGTGCGGCTCAGGCTTTAGGAAATTTTGGCAGTGCAGCAAAAGATGTCGTCCAGGACTTGATCAACGCACTCAGCGATTCTAATCGAACCGTACAAGTCAAAGCGATTAACGCGATCGCTGCGATTGGAACGGATGCTAAACCTGCAATTCCCGCCCTCACTGATGCGATCAATGCACCAGAACGAGAGGTACGACTTGCCGCGATCGTCGCCCTTAGCAAGTTGGGACAAGACGCAAAATCGGCAGTTCCTGTCTTGGCGCAATTATTAGCTGATCCGGATTCAGAGATTCGGATGAAAACCGCTTCGACGTTAGGGACATTGGGCAGCGATGCAAGCGGGGCAGTGATGCAATTGCGACAAGCTTTGCAACATCCCGATCGTTTAACTCGATACTTTGCCGCGATCGCATTAGGTCGAATTGGAGCCGGAGCAAAATTAGCTGTTCCTGAACTCACGACTGCTCTAAAAGATCCCGATAAAGATGTGCGTTCTAGTGCTGCATCTGCCTTGGGACGGATTGGACTAGAGGCGCGATCGGCATTACCTGAATTAGTCAATGCCCTCAAAGATGACAATCTAAGTGTGCGGGTGGCTGCGGCATCCTCTGTAGGACGATTGGCGGGTGTATTGCAAGATAAAGCGGCGAAGTTGACGGCTGCGGATTTAGTCGTAGCTTACAGCACGCTCGAAACCGCATTACCGATCCTCGAAGATCCAAAAGCTTTGTTTAATGAAGAAGTTACAGCGACAGTGCGACGATCGCTCAGTGTTCTGAAAAACGAAAAGGATTCGCGGCTGTTTGAGCGAGTGTTTGAGTGGTCACAGGCAAATCCTGCGATCGCAGCAATGGCAGCATATATCTTAGTGATGCCATCTGTATGGCTCGTTGTATTATTAATTCGTCCAATTTGGTTGCTCAAACTGAATGATATTTTGAAACCTTATACTGATTTTGAAGTTCCCATTCCTTTAGGCAGCAATGTCAAAATTCCGTTACGCTTTGTGTTGTTTATCAGTTGGCTTCACTATCATCCTAGAGTGTTAGATGCTTGGGTGAAGCAGCAAGTAGAAGTGGCACGCGAGGCATTTGCTCATAAGAGTACAGTCAACGAGCGTAAAGTTTATATTCCAATTCCAGTGGTGAAGGATGGGAATGCGATCGCAGAACTCAGCAGCGAAGATTTGCAGTCAGCATTCTGGGACGGGCGACAGTGCTTGTTAATTTGGGGCGAAGGCGGAATCGGGAAAACGAGCTTGGCTTGTCATTTGGCAAAGTGGGCAATGGCAGATAACAAATTCGAGCGATTAAGCCGCCATCGAATGTTGCCTGTATTGATCGAGCAAGAATTAGATTTCAAACTACCCAATGATAAAAGTCCGCTGCGTGAAGCCATTCGCGGACAACTGCAAGCTTTGATTGATGCGGCAGAACCGATCAACGATGAGTTTCTAGAAAAACTGCTCAGACAGCGACGGATTTTAGTGATTGTCGATCAACTGTCTGAACTGAGCGAAGAAACGCGCCAACAGGTTCGTCCCGGTCATCCTGACTTTCCAGCAAACGCATTGATCGTCACTTCGCGCGTCGAAGAAACATTAGATGAAGTTCCTAAAACGACCATCAAGCCTCTGCGTATTGAGGGGAACCGCTTATCTTCATTCCTAGAAGCCTATCTAAACCAACGTCACAAACGCGAACTATTTACCGATCCAGAATATTTTGATGCTTGTAGCCAACTATCAAAAATGGTTGGACAGCGTAACATTACTGTCTTACTGGCAAAGCTTTATGCTGAACAAATGATCGCGAAAAAAGAAGGAAGTGAAGGCATTCTACCCGACAACATACCGGATCTAATGCTGAGCTATTTGAATGAACTCAATCGCGATGTCACAGAGGATGAACCAGATAATTTAACTGTGCATGAAGATGCAAAAATCATTGCTTGGGAATGTTTGAGACATTATTACCGTCCTGCTCCAGCGAAACGAGAAGCAATTCTCGCTGCTTTACAAGCGCAAACGGAGACAGACCTAGAAACAGTGAAAATCAGGCTTAAGCACTTAGAAAAACGATTACGCATTGTTCATGCGATCGGTCCTGCTCAAGATCAGATTAGTTTCGCGCTTGATCCATTAGCGGAGTGTTTAGCCGCGCTGCAACTGGTTGAACTGTATCAAGACGATCGAGCCGCTTGGAGTACTTGGTTAATGCAAGCGGACGCAATGCCGGGTGCGCCTGATGCGATTCAAGGATTTTTACTGGCAATGCGGGACTGCTGCCTGACTCGGAGTGCTGAGATTGATGTGCCTGATTTTGTGCTGGAAGAATTGGGTCAGCGAGTCGGCTTGAGTGCAGAAGTGCTACGCAAATCTCAGGTGGATCAGCGGATGCGACGATTGACTCCATTGCTTTCAACCGGAGAGACGATCGCTCGGTTAGAAGCGATCCGAGAACTGGGTGAGTTGGGTTCGGCATCGAAAGATGTGTTGCCCGCTTTGGTTCGAGAGTTCCAAGATCGCGATTGGTGCATCCGGCGAGAAGTAGCACGCGCGATCGGTAATATTGGTCCTGAAGCTCGAACAGCGATTCCTGCCCTGGTTGAACGACTGCGGGATGAAGATCGACGCGTCAGTGGAGAAGCGATCGCGACACTCGGTAAGTTGGGGATAGGTTCGATTCCAGCCTTGGTGAGCGCACTTGATGCGAAAGCGCCTTATGTTCGGAGTAGCGCTGCTTGGGTGTTAGCCAGTTTTAACGCGGCAGCAAAACCAGCAATTCCTGCATTAATTGCTGCGCTCAAAGATGAAGATTGGCAAGTTCGCTGGGTGGCAGCTTATGCACTCGGTTGTATTGGTCCAGATGCAAAATCCGCGATTCCCGCGTTGATCGAAGCGTTTAGGGGCGAATACGAATTGGTGAGTAAGGAGGCGAGTCGAACCTTGTGGAGAATTAGCGGAGAGGCAGAAGTAATCGTGGCAGCTCTGGGAGAACTGTGTCAGGGGAGCGATCGTAACTAAGCTGACTCTGTAACAATCTTGTCGAAAACTTCATACAAAATAAGATTAATTCTTCCTATGGTGCATAGGTAAATCGAGAAGGAAGGTTTAGAATTCAAGGATACTTAGCTACTTCTGAACTACTCCTGTGTCAGTTACACGGTTCCTCCGCAAAAACGGCTTGATGCGTCGTCAGACATTCCTTGCCGTGATGGTCTTTCCAGACGAAGCTTCTGTCTTTCAAGCGTATCGTCTACTCCATTATCACGGCATCTCGCCTGAGCATCTCGCGATCGTCGGTAAAGGCTATAGCAGCCCAGAAAATGTCGGACTCCTAAAGCCGATGCACCTTGCTGCCCGAAAAGCACGATTCCTTAGCGTGACGCTTGGAACACTCGGCGCGATCGCTGGCTTGATTTTGGTTGTTGCAAGTCATCTTGGATGGCTGAGCATTGCCGAACTCCGAACGCCACTCTTGATTCCAGCGCTCTCGATTATGGGTGGTTTCTTGGGCGCGGTAATTGGGGCACTGTTTGGATTATTTGGTGAAGGAACCACTGCCAGTATTTATCGGCATCACCTCGATCGAGGTCAGTATTTACTGATGATCGAAGGCTCGGAGCGGCTCGTACGTTGGGGACAGGAAATCTTAAGTCATTATTCGACCTCTAGCAGTTTGTATTGATGTCAGCGGCGTTCGATCGAGCGATGATGCAGCGCTGTTTGGAGTTGGCGAAAACCGCGATCGGGCGGACGGCTCCAAATCCGATGGTGGGCTGTGTGGTTGTGGCAGATAGCGAAATTGTTGGGGAAGGATTTCATCCGAAAGCGGGAGAGCCTCATGCTGAGGTGTTTGCGCTGCGACAAGCGGGAGCGAGAGCGATCGGAGCAACGCTGTATGTCAATCTAGAGCCGTGTAACCACTATGGCAAAACGCCTCCTTGTTCTGAGGCAGTCGTTGCAGCGGGCATCAGTCGTGTCGTCGTGGGCATGATTGATCCAAATCCCAAAGTTGCAGGGGGAGGAATTGCGACGTTAAGAAATGCGGGGATCGAAGTGATCGTTGGCGTTGAAGAAGCGGATTGTCAGGTTTTGAATGAGGCATTTGTGCATCGAATTTTGCATCATCGCCCGTTCGGCATTCTCAAATATGCAATGACGATCGATGGAAAAATTGCCGCGACGACCGGACATAGTAGCTGGGTGACTGGTGAAGCATCGCGGCATCAAGTTCATCAACTTAGGACAAGGTGTGATGCGATCGTCATCGGGGGAAACACGGTTCGTAAAGATAATCCTCACTTGACAACGCATGGACTTTCTCAATATCAGCCCTTACGAGTGGTAATGAGTCGATCATTAGATCTGCCGCTCAGGGCAAATCTTTGGGAAACGGGAAGCGCGTCCACGATCGTGTTTACCAGTTTAAATTCAGATGAAGCGATGCAGAAACACCTGATGCAGCAGGGGGTTGAAGTAGTGAATTTAGAAAAGTTGACCCCTGCTGAAGTGATGTCGTGCTTGTACGATCGCGGATTGAATACGGTGCTGTGGGAATGTGGTGGAACCCTAGCAGCGCAAGCGATCTCTCAAGAATGTGTTCAAAAAGTGTGGGCGTTTGTGGCACCGAAGATTATTGGCGGAAATTGTGCCGCAACGCCGATCGGAGATTTGGGATTGGAAAAGATGACGGATGCGCTTGAGTTAACGCGGGTCAGTTGGAAAACGATCGACTCCGATTTGCTGCTCGAAGGCTATCTAGGCAGAAACGGCTAAGCGATCTGATGCTAAATCGCGAATGAGGGTCAGCCGCGAGTAGAGATAGGTCGAGAGCAGTTTGGTTTCTTCTGAATTGAGGGGCTGGCGAGTGTTGAGCTGCCTCAAAAGAGTCTGGACGAGGTGAGTGTCGTCAAGATTTAGGAGATAGTTTGCTTGGGTCGCTTCGACGAGCGCCCAGAGTTGACGGAGGAGAATTGGATTCATAGAAGTAAACGAAGGGTGAGTTAGGTTCTTTCACGATACTGAATCTGCCCTAAATTGGGCTTAGACCTTACAAGCCGACACAACAGTTATTAAAAGATCATTAAGCGATCACAGGGCGCAATCTGAGCGCAAAATCTCACAAATTTCTCTCACCCTTTGCTTGTCTACTTAGCGGTAAGCCGCCATCGGTTCTTTGATGAATCGGATGTAGAGATGCTTGAAGGTGGATTTGAGAACACGAGGCGCACCAAAATCGATCGGCATTAGTTTGTCAGGTAATCGCCAATCTGCAATCTGTAAATCTACGGGATTAAGATGCGGAAACTCAATTTCGTCGATCGTAGAACCAAGTCCCAAGCGCTGGCTGGCAAGAATGGTGGGAACGGTGGTGGGATCGATTTTAAGAATGTTTATAATTGAACGATCGAGCGCGAACACATCACGCGATGCACCGAGTACGCCAAGTTCTCTCGGTTCCCCACCGCTTGGACCGTTACCTTCATGTCCGATAATGCCATCGATAATCGTGAGATCGGGATCGATCGTTCGAGCCGTCTCGATCAACATTGTGCCGAATCGATCGGGATCTTTTCCGGCTTCCATGTGCCACCAAGCCTTCATCTTGCCAGGAACGCAGCCGAAAAGATTCTTCACACCCATTGTTACGGTCAGTTGCATGTGAGATTTAACTTTGGGCAAGTTAATCACGACATCGGCTTCGATCGCTTCTTTACACAGCAGCAGATGATTGAATTCTTCACCGATCGTTTCGTAACGTTTGCCTTTGAATTCGACGATCGGTAAGTTGAGCGATTCGGTTAGAGGTAAGTAACCGCTGGCTTTAGCAACTCCGAGTGCGCTTCCGAAAGCAGGACTATCGCCCAGAAAAGGCTTTCCGCCTGCTTCCTGTACCATCTTTGCCACGCAGTAGACGATCTCAGGACGAGTGACGCATTCTTTTCCGGGACGTGCGCCTGTGAGGAGGTTCGGTTTGAGCAAAACGCGATCGCCCGGTTTCACAAGACTGCTCATGCCTCCAAGCGGTTCGATTAGCGTTTCAAGTGCCGCCCGAAGCTCAGTTAAATCGTAGGATGTTGTACGTAGTAAACTAACAGCAGATTTCATAGGTCAGTAACGAAGAGGTTCTTGATAATTTAACGCTCGATCGCTAAGAATTCCAAGGGCTTAATTGATCGCGGTTCTTCCTGCTTACAGAGAGAGGTGAAGCCATTCAAGCGCTAGAATGAGCCAGCACATTTTTGAATGCCAGATTTATGAGAATTTTTCGGTTTTCAACGCTTTTTGGCTTAGTTGCTGGACTGCTCGTTCTGACCTCATGTGGAAGCAATGAGCAACGACCTGCCGCAGAATCTTCTCCCGCTGCCCAATCTCCGCTGCCTGTTCCAACGGCTCCCGCCGCGCCAACTGCCGGAACTTCTGCATTGCAAACCGGCATTTCAAATACAGCTGCTGCTGTGAATGCTGGAGACTTCACCACAGCAAGAAAAACGTTTGATCAATTCGAGGACAATTGGAAAACCGTCGAAGATGGAATTAAGCAGAAAACGCCTTCGACTTATGAAGCGATCGAAGCCGATATGGATAAGGTAACAGATGCCCTGAAAACCTCGAATAAAGAGAAGTCTTTAGCTGCATTGCAAGCTTTGAGCCAACAAGTCACCGCTGCTACAAAATCATAGGATCGAAGATGAAACGCGCCCTTTGGAAATATCATCGACTGCTGGGTTTGATCGTGGCGTTGCCGCTGTTGTTAACTGTATTGACGGGGATGGCAACCACGATCGAGCGAGAATGGAATCTCGATCTCGGAGTTTCATCGCGCATCCTGCTTAGAATCCACACCGGAGAAATCTTTCATCTTCAGGCAATTTATCCGATTTTGGATGGATTGGGATTGATTGCCTTGTTGGTGACAGGCTTGAATATGTCGGGTGTGTTTCGGCGATCGCGGCGGGAATCGCAGAGTTAGCTCATTTGAATCAGTTGCAGTAAGTCTTCGGTGGAGATCTTGCCGGCGATTTCTGTGCCTTCGAGTAAACTATCTGCCAGTTCGCGCTTGTGTTGGTGCAAGTCTACGATTTGATCTTCGATCGTATCTTTCGCCACCAGTCGGTAAATCGTGACCGGGCGCTGTTGACCGATGCGGTGAGCGCGATCGCTGGCTTGATCTTCGACCGCTGGATTCCACCACGGGTCCATGTGAATTACATAGTCTGCGGCGGTGAGGTTCAGTCCGGTTCCTCCCGCTTTCAGGCTAATCAGAAAAACGTCGCCTATCCCGGATTGAAAGGCATCAATGCGTTTTTTGCGTTCTGATATGGAAGTGCCGCCGTCGAGGTATTGATAAGCGATCGCTTTTTCGTCTAAGTATTCACGCAGAATTTGTAAGTGATCAACGAATTGACTAAACACGAGAACTTTATGGCGGTTGTCTAGCAGTTCTTCGAGCACTTCACCAAATAACTGAAGTTTCGCGCTCGGTAGCGGTGATTCGGGTGTGACTAAGCGAGAATTGCAGCACGATCGACGCAATTTCATAATCTCCGCCAACACTTGTAAATGTTTTTGACCTGCAACCGCGTCCGATTCTGCGAGTCGTTCGATCGCACTTTTTCTAAGTGCTTCGTAAAATAACCGCTCTTCGGTACTCAGTTCGACGTGTAGAACGATTTCGGTGCGAGATGGAAGCTCTTGTAAAACTTGGCTTTTCGTGCGGCGTAAAAGAAAGGGCTGGATTAATTTTCTCAAACGAGTGCGGGCTTGTTTGTCCTCGAATCGTTCGATCGGAGTCGCGAATCTCTCATTAAATTGCTCCAACGATCCAAGCAATCCAGGATTGATAAATCTGAATAAATTCCATAACTCACCTAAGTGATTTTCGATTGGCGTTCCTGTTGTAATTAGTTTAAACCCGCCTTGTAAATTCATTGCAGCTTGCGATCGCTTGGTTGCAAAATTCTTGATCGATTGTGCTTCATCGAGAATGATCGTTTGCCAGTGCACTTTAGCTAACATTTGAGCAACATCATCTTGTTGAAGCAATCCATAACTGCAAATGAGAATATCGAACGGTTGCAGTCGATCGAGAATTTTTTGTCGGTCGCCATTCCCAAGCTGAACGACACTTAAAGTGGGCGCAAATCGCTCAACTTCGCTGATCCAGTTGAGACAAACCGAAGTCGGGGCAATCACTAACGTTGCTCCATTTGCAGCGCGAGTGAGAATGAGCGCGATCGATTGCAACGTTTTTCCTAATCCCATGCCATCCGCCAAACACGCCCCAACGCCCCAATGTGCGAGCTTTACCATCCAGCGAAAACCATCGATTTGGTAATCTCGTAGTTCTGCCTGTAGCGTTGATGGAACTGTTGGATCAAGTGCTTCTACTTCTTTCAATTTTTTGATGTGTTCTTGCCAATATCTATCGGCTTCGAGTTCTCCAACTTCATCAATCCAGTCTTCGATCGCGACTGCTGCTAGTGGATGAAAGCGTGCTCCTTTTCCATGCGTTTCTGCGATCGCTCTAAAGTCATCTAAGCGTTTACGAAACTCTTGCGTAAGAGCGAGAAATTGACCATCTTCTAAACGAATAAATCGACTCGGTGTTTGCCCCAGTAATTCCAAAAGCCGCTGCATTTCCAGGACAGAATCTTCGTCTAATTTGATTTCACCATTTGCCGCAAACCAATCCCGCTGACGTTGAATCCTAAGCTGAAAATCTCCCAGTCCAACCTGTTTACGAATGCGAAATTTTTCACCTTCAGGGTGTGAAATGATTGCACGATCGCCTAATTCTTGCAATTCAAGCAGCAATTCCAAACAAGCTTCGGGGTCTTCGATCCACCACTCGCCGTCTTCTTCCTCATAATCATCCAATGTGTGGCAATCTGCGATCGCATCTTCAGCGAGTTTCCGTTCCTGTTTCAGATTGCGTGTCGTTTGCAATCGCTTTCCATCAACTTCTGCAATCACAGTTTCGCCACCTATACCGGGACGATAATATGATCCACCCCTTGCAAATGGACGCACTAACACTGCAACTTTTAGCCCCGTTCCCGCCGGGAGCAGATGAATGTTTGGAGTCGGATCAGCGGGCACTTCTTCCGCACTCACGCCGCCACCGATATCAGAATGCACTGTAACCAGACCAGAGATGGCGTGAATTGCAGCGAGCACTTGATCTTTCGCGATCGCAGGTACATCTAATTGATTTTTCGATCCCAGAATTTCGGAAATCCGTCGATGTTCCGGGGTCATTTCGATTACTCTCAATCGCGTTGGACTTTCTTTCACAACCACAATGCTTTGATGCTCTTTCGGAGCGGGCGACAGTTGCAGAGTTAAGCGATCGCTCTTCCCTTTTTTAACTATCAGTTCCGGTTCACCTTTAACAATCTCGATGCGCGTGTTAGTATCTTCCCAAAATATGTAAGGATGTCCGACCAGAGCCGCGATCGCGCGTTCTCCAAACTTATAGTCGATCTGCCCATAATAGCCGTATGGCGACCCTTTGAGTTCAGCACAAGCTTTACGGTCTTGGTCGGTAAGGTAAGGGAATTCGTCGATCGACTTATCCAGACGTTTCAGCGCAATGTTCCGACCTTTGCCCCATTCACCTTTCGCATTGAGTGATTGTTCGCGCGGTTGCAGTAACCAATGAGTAGAAAACAAAGAAACAAACCAAGCTAAACGCTGTTTTGTCTCGGTTTTGGCGGGTTTATCAGGTGCTTTTTGTAAGTTCACCAGTGCATTTAAGCAGAGTTCCCAAGGTTCTCGCGATCGCAATAAATCGAGCATGGGTGAGATTCCGCTAGATTGCTGCAATTGTTCTGCAACATTACCAAACTCACTGCGAGGTTTAATCTTTGCTAAGAGTGCTGCTGACTCTAGCGCAATCCAATCGTAGCCCGCTGCTTTCGCACGCTCATAGAATGTTTCTAACTTGTTAAATAACAATCCTCTAGCACGGGTGCTATCTGTCCAATAGAGTGCTAGTGAGTTGACGATCGTTTCAAGGCTGTGCTGATTGCGATATGCAGCAAGATCGAGAATCCAGTCTTTTTGGGCGATGTCTCCTTGTTGAAGTTGAATCACCTTTTCTAAGGTTTCATAGGTTGAACTAAGCCAATGTTTTGCCTGTTTTGCGATCGCAGCATAGTTCTTTGCTTCATCGAGCCGCATAGAAGAACCTTCTTTGATCAGTGCCAGAATAAAGAACAATCCGGTAATGGCTTGAAAGTACCCTTTGCGTTTCCCGGTTCCTTTTCTTAAAGCAGTCAGAGCGATCGTAAATTGCGCGATCGCCGCTTCAGCATCTCCTCGAAGGATGTTTAACCACCCCCATAGTGCTGCACTGCTACCTTGATACTCTTGAGGTAACTTTTCTAAAACGTTCTCGGCTTCAGTCAGTTGTCCTCTTAGTAACAGTTGTTCTGTAAGCAGTAAAGGTTGCCAGTTAAACTTAGTTGATTGAGTGGCGCAGTCTTCTTGCAGTAGCTTGAAGGCTTCATCAGCCGGGATTAGATGTTGATATGAATTACCAAGGATTCCAATTAATGCAGATTGATAGATATCGGGCGATAAGGAACGAAACCAAGCTGGATCAAATGGATTGCTACAAATATCAGTCAGGACTTCATCGATCGTAATTTTCTGCTTCTGATGCGCGTATCTATAATAATCTTCAAATTGCTGAACAACAAATTTTATATCGTTCTTGTACACACCAATGCGAGCCTCTCGCAGAAATTGGCGTTCATTGTTGAAATATCTTGGTCCTGTTTGCCCATAGGTATGAATCGGTAACTGTTTGTTGATTGCGCTGACGATCGTATCGAATTCGCCTAGTTCAACTGCATCACGAGTCGCAACTTCAACAATCAAAGGATTGCATTGTGGTCCTTGACCGGAATTTTGAATCAACAATTCATCTTGAATTAAACGATCGAGGTGCAGCTTAATTCCCGTTGTGGTATATGCCTTTCCGGTTTCATCCTTTGTGCCCAACGGATTGAAACAACTCACAAAAGTCGTCCGACTAATCGGCTCATAGATCACCGAAAAGGTTCGCACGATCTGACGTTTGAGCGGATCTAGCTTTCGGTAGCGATCGATTAATCGGGTTTGTTCGGCATCCATCGACATTCAATCTGAAGAGAACGGATGCAAATAAGAATAACAAGAAAGCTTGACGATCGCTCCTTGCTTAAGAGAGTGTTTAGAAATGTAAACAGCCGTATCCCGCCCTACTTCTAGGAGCATTCAGCTTGAGCACGATTGCCCGCGATACGACAACCTGCCTGCATTAACGTGTTCAAGTCGAAGTTCCAAACCTTCAAACCATACCGATTACCCACGCTTAACAATGCCTTACCATCGGTACTAAAAGCGATTTGCTCGATCGGGTCTTGAGAACCAACTAGCGTTTTGAGAAAAGTTCCGTTTTGCATATTCCAGAGGCGAATGGTGCGATCGCGCCCACCCGATGCGAGAATTTGCCCATTCGCACTAAAACTTAGACTTGTTACCGCCTTGTCGTGCCCAGATAGCGTTTGAGTTGGAACTGTTTCCCGCTCGGCTTTTGCATCCCCCACCGTCCACAGTTTGATCGTAGAGTCTGATCCGGCTGAAGCGATCGTTTTTCCATCGGGGCTAAATGCGAGATCGTTAACTCCTTGCGCTTCAGAACTACCATGATCTCCCAATAGAATCGGATTTTGGCTATCGGGATACCAGAGATGAATGGTATTCGTCAGGGTTCCAGCAGCTAAGATACGACCATCAGGACTGAAGCGAATCACGCTCGCAGTGGCGTTGTGTCCTTGGAACGTGTCGAGAATTCTACCCTTCGCAACATTCCACAGTTTGATCGTTTGATCGGCGCTCCCTGAAGCGAGTACTTCTCCATCCGATCGAAAACTTAATGCTGTCACAGCCTGCGTATGGGCGGACAGCGTTTGAATCAAGATTCCTTGCTCGACATTCCACAGCTTGATCGTTTTGTCTTCGCTTGCGGAAGCCAGCCGTTTGCCATCCGGACTAAAAACGAGTTGTGTAATCGCGGCTTTATGTCCTCTGAGATCTGTGTGGAGTTGCTGGAGTTTGTCACCGTTACGCTGCCAGAGTTGAATCGAGTTGTTAGAAGTTGAAGCTGCGAATGTTTTTTGATCCGGGCTAAGACTCGCATTCGATAATGAAACTCCGACGGCTGGAGTGGGTTCTTCGGATGCTGCGACCGCTTGCTGCAAAGTTGCGATCGTGCTGATTCTCAAGCTTTCAGGCACAAAATTCCAAGGCAGATCGACCTGCTGAAGTTTGTGTCCAGCTTTCAAGGCGGTGCTCAGCGCTTCTACGGTTTGATTGGCTTCAAGCTGTGTGGTTGCAGCACTTGATAGCTTTTGTACCGCGTAAATTTTTTCAGTGCGAGCCTGATACAATCCAACACCCGCAACTCCGAGCGCAACCACACTAAAGATTTTTAGTCCGGTTGTTACCCGTTGCTGAGTGTCAGGCTTCTGAGCTTGTCCGAGTACGGATTCGCTCAAGTTTCGAGTAGAGCGATCAAGGTACTGTACAGTGTTCGTCGCATCAGAAGTCCGCTGACGATATAAGGCTTGCCCGGAATTTGCCGCTTGATGAATCGACTGATTCAGAACGCTGAGTTTGGTTGTGAGGGCATTCTGGAGTTGGGCGGCACGTTGTTTCGATTGGGCGCGTTGTGTGATCGCGAAGGTTGTAGCAGTTCGCCTTGCTTGTGCGATCGCTGCTTGAAGCGAGGTTGAGGTCTGCTGTAGCTGCTTTTGAGTCTCGCGTTGAAAGCGTTTTATCTGGCGTTGTGTTGTGTTTCGTTTCCACCGAACAGGCTGAGTGATGGGTGGTTGAATGATCGGAAAATTTGGTTTCTCAACGATCGGTTTTGGATCAGGTTCAACACGTTCAAAAATGTTATGTTGAATTAATGGTTCAACCGCTTCAGGAATAGGGTCTTGAACAGACGGAATAATAGGTTCGCTCTCTGATTGGATTGGCTCAGAAGTAATTTCTTGAAACGGTGAAATGGACGGTTCAGGAACAGCTTCTTGATCAAATGAATTAAAAGATTCAATCTCAGGCTTAACTGACACAGAATTACTTTCTTGTATTGGTAAGATAGCAGTCTGTTCAGCATGTTGAACTGAAGATGAAATAATTGGCTCTATCGGTTCAGAAGCAATCTTTTGAATCGGGGGAATCGTAGGTTCGATCGAAGAAGGTTTCTCGATCGGCGGCGGAATGATCGTAACCGTGTCGGGCTGCGGTTTGCGAAGTGAAGCAGAACGATCGAGCGGCGGATCAATATTTGTCGCTTTGATATCTGGAAATAAAAGCTCTAACGGGTCGATGGGTTTAATGCCTAAGACCGTTTGCGTTTGTGCCTGAGCGATTCGCGCAGGCGTTTGGCAGATGATCGAGGGGCGATTCTCTGTCTCACGGTTCAGCCACTCTAACTGTTGGTTGGTGTGATCGATATACTGCACAGTGCGATCGTGAACATAATTCGCCAGCACCGAAGCGATCACGATTCCTTGTGGGTTCGCAGCGGCTCCTCGCAATCCCTCGATCAGAAAATGGCTAAAAATCCCATGCCCTAATTCTGGGAACTTCCAGGATTGTTGACTTCGATCGCGTCCTCTCCCAGTCGGTGCATCACACGACAGAAGCGCCTGAAATTCAGGATTTTGCGTCGCTTGCTGCCGAAACATCTGAATCAACTGCCCAACCGGATTGTCCAGCAATTCAGGCGTATCGGTCTGAGGAGTCATGCCATTCGCGTGACAAACATCGATCCATAAAACTTGCTGCTTTGCTGCACAATTTCCCAACAGTCCCAACAATTTGATCGCACTCAATCCCGTTTGCAGCATCGCGTCTTTCTGCGTATCTGCTAAGCAAAACACAACCTGTTGCATCCGCGAATCGAGCGCACCATGACCACAGAAATAGAAAACAACCGTATCCTCTGGTTTTGCTTGTTCGACGATCGTTTGCAAGCTCGATTGCACTTCGCTCAAGGTCGGTGCGGTGGCATTATCGTGATACGCCTGGACTGAAGTATAGGGAAATTCTTGGATCACATCAGCAAACGCATCCGCGAGACGCTGAGTATCGATCGTCGAATATTGCAAAATTGGAAATCGTCGATCGTGATACTGGCTCACTCCAATCAGAAGAACCCACAGTTTCGCTTGTCCGGTTTTGAGCGTAAGTTGCATGTAGATGTTGCGATAGTTCAGGAATTCGTGACGCGAGACGGGATGCACCCAGTTGGTTCCGCTATTTAGTCCGATTTTGACCTATCCGCTTAGGTGAGTCAAATATTGAATCGAGAACGCCGACGAAAAATGCCGCTTCTGGGTTAAAGCGAAACCAGAGCTTCACAAAGTTCATGATTCGATAAAGCGCTCGTAAATTTCAAGATTTAGCGTGCCCAAAATTCAGCGATCAGTGTATCGATCGCTGCTCTAATTCTCATTCAGAAAATTATTGATATTAAATATCACACGGCAAATCGAGCGATACCGAGTAGCGTCTTCGCGGAAGTTCGATCGAGTTCGATCGTCAAATCGACGGAAGCTTATTCAACAACGGAACGCGGCGGCGATGGCGATGTTCTTCTAGCAAATCTTCATACAGGGCTTCAACTTGGGAAATATTACGACTCAAGGTGTAGCGCTCTTCTACTCGCTGTCTTGCCTTTTGTCCCAGCAGCTTTGTCCAACTCGAATGATCCCGAAGTTGCGGCAACAATGCCCGCAATTGCGAAGTCACTCGCTGAGTCTCTAAGACAATCCCCGCTTCATCTTCTAAAACCTCACCATCTGCCCCCGCGTCAGTTGCTACACAAGCTACCCCACACGCCATTGCTTCTAATAGAGACAGCGACAACCCCTCGACCAAAGACGGCAAGATAAACACATCTGTGCTGCGAAGAATATTAATGCGATCGCGCTCATCTGCCAAAAATCCCAGCCATTTGATTCCATGTTCTTCCCCATAGAACGGAATCAACGAAGCCGCTAATGTTCCATGATTTCCAACAATAACGAGCTTGCAGTCGTCGCCCATGTTCGACTGTTTCCAAGATTTCAGCAGCGCTTCAACGTTCTTCTCCGGTGCAATTCGACCTTGATAGAGAAATAACCGTTTTGCGCCAAGTTTTGCCTTAAAAGACGAGGCTCCGGGCGAGTATCTTTCAATATCAACACCATTCGGAATCACCGCAATTCTTTCCGCTGGAACACCGAGCTTGATCAATAAATCTCGCTGAATTCTAGAGAAAATGATCACTCGATCGTACTTCGCCAAAGAAGGAGCATAAAGCTGATACATCAGGTGCTGAGTCCCAGACGTAAAGTTGCGAAGTTTACGATCAAATGCCGGGTGAAACGTTGCCACTAAGGGAAGATTCAGCGCCTGACAGATCTCCGGCAACATGAAATCGAGCGGCGATAAAGTCAGCGAGGCGTGAACGATATCCGGTTTTGGAGATAAGTTTTTAAGCGCTTGCTCTAGGACTTTGGCAGATTTTAAGGTGGGAATCGTATAGATCTGCGATTTATATAAAAATGGAATCTGAATTTCTCTGAGATCCGGAAAGTTATCGGGGATGGCTTCTTCCTGAGCGAAGTGGAAGAAACTAACTTGATGTTCGCGATCTAACAGAGCATTCGTAACTTCTCGACTGTAGGTAACATTGCCACAAAACGGCGTTTTCTTGCCAAGCCAAGCGATGTGCATTTGAGTTTAGTAATAGAGACTAAGGGTATATGTGAAGCTCAAGGTATCAGAAACAACACGTCTTTGGCTCCTGAGCTTCTTATTCCTGATTGTCATCATTGGTATGAGAAATATACCAGGTTAGCGATCCGCCTGCGATCGTCAATGCAGCAAGCGCCAAAAAAACAATCCTCAACCCGAATATGGTTTCTGATACTCCCGCCAGCACGAGCGGCAACGATAACGCAATGTTAACGGCGTTGTTTTGAAGCCCAAAAACCTTTCCGCGCATATCTTCCGGCGTTTCTTGTTGAATGGTGGTTTGCATCGGAATTCCAATCAATGCGGCAAAGGCTCCCAAAGCAGTCAGCAATCCCAGCGTGATCCAAAGATGTGTGTAGAAAAATCCAATTCCAGTTAAACAGGATGCCATACCGATCGATCCGATCGTTCCGAGTCGTGCATGAGGAAAGCGCTGTCCAAAACTGCCGAGTAATGCTGCCCCCGCTGCCATTCCAACGCCACCTGCCGCTAGTAGAAACCCAAACTGTGAAGACTTGATTTCGGGCATCACTTCTGCTAGTCGCACCGCTAATACTGCCAGTGCAGCAAAAATCGAGAACAGAATCACAAGCTGAATTAATGCACCCCTGACATGAGCGTGTTTTTTGAGAAAGCGCAATCCGTCTTTGATATCTTCCCAAACGTGCGGCTGATCTTCGGGAGCGACATCCTGCGGTTTTTCACCTGTTTTCATCAAGAGTAGTAGAACGCCCGCAATCACATATCCGCCACCGACAAGCACTTCTTTACCAAAATTTGTTCCGCCACCAAACCAACTTGCGATAGTATCCGCCAGGGCTAACAAGGGTTCACCTACAGCAAATCCAATGATCACCGATGCCATCGCGGTTGTGGTGTACAAAGAGTTTGCGGAGAGCAAATTCCGTTTTTCCACCACGAGCGGCATGATCGCTTGCTCGGCGGGCGCGAAAAATTGAGTCAGCGTCGAAACGAGGAACGTCACGCCCAGCAATAGACAGAATCCAACAGGTAAGCCCTTAAACGTCGTCCAACCTTTTGTCAGCCAAAGCGCGATCGGCAGTGCAAATACCAGCGCCCCGCGTAATAAATTCGTTGCGACTAAAACGCCTTTTTTCGACCAGCGATCGACATATACACCGGCGATCGAGCCAAACAAGATTGCCGGAATCGTAAAGGCAATCATGATCGAGGACACCCAACCACTAATCGTCTGCCCTTCTGATTGAAATCGACTAGCAATTAGCGCAATCATTAACACCAGATAGACCTTATCTGAGAGTTGCGAAAAGACCTGACCCGACCAGAGCGTGAGGAAATTGCGATTTTTCAGAACAGGGATAAATCCTTGATCTGGCTCTTCGGGCGGTGGAGGTGAAGCGGGTTGATCTTCTGACACGTACTTCCCAGTCCCATTTTCGGGGATACTCCCGTTTGATTCGGGAAATAAATTTTCTTTCAAAGTTGGTGAGTGCGACTCTAGCGATCGACTCGATGGCTGAGAACGAAACGGCTCAGTCCGCTGATTCAAGCGAGTCGAATCATGGTCGATCGGAGCAGACATTAGGACGTAATCGGTTGGGGAAGGTCGCATCATGGTTAAGGCATCGAATCGGGTGCAAAACAACTCTCAATCAGGGCGGCAGATCGAATCGGTTGATCGAAGTGATACTGTGCGTACTGACGAAGTAACTTTTCGAGGGTCAGCCAGACGGAAAGGGGATGTTGGTCTGGTGGGGGAGGTTCAGCTTGGGGGAGATGCTGAAGGGCTGCAAGTTCAGGAGCGTGAAGTGGCACATTCAGAGCAGCGGAAGATTTGCGAGGAGGCGCAGTCACGCTCTTTGAATTCGTTACTCGATATTCTCCCACAGGCGAGTGGACTCGGTAACTAGGGGACTGTTCTTCAACCAGACGATCGAGTTCTTCGAGTTTGACGACTCCGCCGATCGTGCTGCTGAATCCAGCTTGAGAATCTTCGTTGCTAAAGTCTGGTTCAATGACAGCTCCGGTGATACTACATTGATGGACTTGAGGCGCGATTCCGGCGACGACCAAAAGCTGAAAAACGGCGTGGATTAGCCGAGGAAGCACTTCGGCATCCGTGCTTTGCTCGATACGTCCCAGATGCTCGTTTAATAAGTAGAAGAGTTCTTCTTGGGGTTGTTCGCTCAAAGCTTGCTGAAGTGCGAGTTCTGCTAGATATTGCCCTGCGGTTAATTTCTTTAAGTTTCGTGCCAAACCCGGATAAGATTCGAGCGTTTCGGCTTGGGTAATTTTGTCGAGCGATCGTCCTTTTGCCATCAGGAGTTCATTCACGACAAACAAGCCACTTCGCCCGCCGAGTTTAGAATTTTGCTTTCGTGCCCCCATCGCCACCGCACGCAGCAATCCAAATTCTTTCGTCAAAATCGTGACGATCCGATCTGCCTCTCCCAAGGGCATCGCTTTAAGATTAATTCCGATCGCTTTATAGGTTCGACTCATGAGATTCATCCGGGGTCTTCTCTAGCGTATCGCGCTGACGCAGCAACTCGACACCTCTAGAGGTTCCAAGTCGCGTTGCGCCTGCCACAATTAAATCTAAAGCTTGTCCGATCGTGCGAATTCCTCCAGAAGCCTTAATTCCCACTCGATCTTGGGCAATCTCTCTCAAAAGACGCACATCAGCAACGGTTGCGCCTTTGTTCCAACCTGTACTGGTTTTGAGAAAGGCGGCTCCTGCATCAAGGCAAAGTTGGGCGGCAATCCGTTTTTCTTCTTCTGTCAGAAGGGACATTTCGAGAATCGTTTTGATCGGACAGCCTGTAGCTTCACGGATTTCGGCAATTTCGCGGTATAAGGCATCGAGATTATCCGCCTTTAACCAACCGAGATTAATCATGAGATCGAGTTCTGTTGCGCCATTTTCTACGGCATCTTGTGCTTCGTAGAGTTTGACGATCGAGGTGGATGCTCCTAACGGAAATCCGATCACAGTCGTTACTTTCGGTCTTTTGCCGTGCAGCAAATTTGTGGCTTGCTTGACGTGAACGGGTAAGACACAGACCGAGGCAAATCGATAGCGATCGGCTTCTTCGCACCACTGCTCGACCTGAACTGGAGTGGCAACTGGAGTTAGCAAAGAATGATCGATAAAAGCCGCAACATCAATGTCTGGGTAAGGTTGACTCATCGCACTTTATTAGAGCAACTGCATTTTTCAGAATCGCATAAAAGAATCCGTAGTCCAGCCTTCTGAACTACGGATTCTACGGGCGAAATTATGAACATCATTGAAAAACGGTAACTATCGAGCGCCATTGCCATCCGTCCCGCTTGGCGGAGGATTGGGTACTGGCTGAAAGGTTTGGTATACCGGATTAGCGAAAGCTTGACGATCGGAGCGGGTGAAGCTCGATTTCGCCTCAATCGATAGAGCATTTATGCTTTCAGGAACGGTATTAATCTCTGCTCGAACAGGTTCTGATTCACCTTTTAATTCAAATAACGAGAGCGACGCACCTAACGCTAGAGTTGCCGCCAGTGCGATCGTTAAGAACGTATTCATGTGCTGCACCCTGTAAACACAAGTCGGCTATTCTGGTGACCTCCTTCACAATATCTTAATTGTTTTAGAGGAACAAATCTAGTGTTCGTACGGTGGCTTCATCGCAGCCTGGTATGGGTAGCACAATGCTTACGTACTTGTACGGTATCTACGGATGTAGCAGTTCTGTTCTTAAACATTGACAAGTCAATCCTACGGTGAGTGAGAAATGGTCTGTACAATTCTGAGTAATGGAGAGATTTTCTAGATTTGATAAACAATCAACTTTCTCAGAAAATTCGCCCCTTAGCGCACGTTACCTGTTAACTTTTATGCTGGTTTCCAGAAGCTGTCTGAAAAGCTAATCTTTTGTTTATTATTTCTTTGCGGAAGTTGACGGAATGATACAAGCATAGTTGCAAAATTACGTGATTTTACAGGAACTAGGACTGAACTTCATGGTAAACGTGAAAAAATCGACATCGAGCCGAAACCGCAGTTTAGATCTGACGGGTCTCGATCGACAACGCTTGCGATCGAGATTAATCAAAATCGACCAAACCCTAGTCGTCCCGCCCATCGGTACCATTCAAGCAGACAGCTTATCGATTGCCGCGCTGCTTCCAGATAGATTCGTTGATTTGTTAATTCTCGATCCGCCCTACAATCTGTCGAAAAATTTTAATGGTTTAAAATTTGAACGTCGCAGCGTCGATCTGTATACAAGCTGGTTGGAAACTGCGATCGTTGCTCTAAAACCGCTGCTCAAACCGACTGCATCGATCTATATTTGTGGCGATTGGCTTTCTTCTGCCTCGATTTTCACCGTTGCTTCTACCCATTTCATTGTTCGCAACCGCATTACTTGGGAGCGCGAGAAAGGACGAGGCGCAAAAGCCAATTGGAAAAATTCCAGCGAGGACATCTGGTTTTGCACAGTTTCTAACCAGTACACCTTTAATCTGGATGCAGTAAAACAGCGGCGGCGAGTGCTGGCACCGTATCGAACGATCGACAAAGCTCCGAAAGATTGGGAAGCGACCGAGCAAGGAAATTTTCGCGATACGCATCCCTCAAATTTTTGGACAGATATCACAATCCCCTTCTGGTCAATGCCCGAAAACACCGAGCATCCGACTCAAAAGAGTGAGAAACTGATCGCCAAGCTAATTTTAGCAAGCTCGAATCCGGGTGATTTTGTCTTCGATCCGTTTGTGGGCAGTGGAACAACTTTAGTAGTGGCGAAAAAGCTCGATCGCCGTTACCTCGGTATTGATTTGAATGAAGAATATTGTCTGCTCACTGAGCGACGATTAGAACTTGCTGAGGTAGATAAGAAGATTCAAGGCTGGTCAAATGGCGTATTCTGGGAGCGTAATACATTTGCAGCACAGCAAAAAGGCTTACCCTAGCAATGCCAATTGATTTGTGGGGTGGGCATCCTGCCCGCACAGGCTAGAAGCCTGTCCGAAATCGAATTATTCCAATCCGTGACTCTTACCGATGACCCAATGCCGTCGGAAGAATCGCGCAAGACTCGATTCCTCAAGCGATAAATAGATTGGGCGACCATGCGGACAAGTGCGCGGGTTACGGGTTTTCTGCCAACGATCGATTAAACTTTGCATCTGTTCGATCGAGAGTGGCACACCATTGCGAATTGCACTCCGACAAGCGACTGCAACTTGAGCCGCCTGCAAATCTCCGCCTAAACTCAATTCGATCAATGCGGCTGCACAGTCTTCTCGTTGCGCTAATCGTTCAGGCGCTGATCGCACTGCCCAGAGTTGCTCTCCAAACGGATCAACTTCAATTCCAATTCGTTGAAGTTGTTCGATTTGGGACACAGATAATTGATGCAGAACGATCGCAGGTTCGAGCGGAATGAGTTGCCAGCGATCGCTAATTTCTTCAAACAGCACCCGCTCATGGGCGATGTGTTGCTCAATTAACCACATTCCTGAAGGATGCTCTGCCAGAATGTATCGATTGTGAACTTGGGTGAGTGCTTTTAATGGGGAGAGGGGAGAAGGTTCAGGCGGAATTTCACGCGAGATATGATAGCCCGCACCCGATTCCGCCGCTTTGATGAGTTGACTAACTTGTGAGGTGTAAAGACTATCAGGAACAGAGTCGGGATTGATTCGGATAGCTTGAGCGATCGCAGTTTTTACCCGCTCTTTCCATTCGTCGAGGTTGTGTAAATAGACTTCAGCTTTAGCAGGATGGCGGTTCCAGTCGATGTGTTCGGGTGCAAGCTGAAGATGAATCAGACAGATGGGATGTCGATCGCGCGGTAGTGTTCTACGAAATGCACCTAAGATGGTTTGCTCTAGCTCTGGAAATTGCACAAACCGCCCATTAATCGCCACTTTTACCCAATCGGGGCGATGTCGATGAGCGCGATCGGGCAATCCCAACACTAAAGAAATTGCAGCGGACTGGATCTCAGCTAAATCTTCGATTCGCACATCTTTCAACAGTTGCGGTAACAAGTCTTTGGCAGAGTTACCTGCCCAGAGATTGAACCATAAACGATCGTTTTGATAGACCTGCCAAGTAATATGCGGATGAGCTAAAGCAATTTGATAAATTGTTTGCTGAACTGCTTTTAGTTGTTGCGAACCATAAGGTAAACCTTCGCGTCTTGCTTCCCAAGTTTCAAATAAGCGATCGACCGTTACAATCGTTCCGGGTGCGATCGCCACAGATTCGACTTGATCGGCTTCTCCTTCAGCGTTATAAGCGACGCGCCATCCTGGATCAGAGGCAGTACGGCTGAGAATTTCTAAGTTTGAGAGTTGAGCCAAACTATGGAGCGCTTCACCTCGAAATCCCAAGCTGTGGATTTGCCAGAGATCGGAGCGATCGCGAATTTTGCTCGTACTGTGTGGCTGTGCGGCTTGGCGCAAGTCGTCTAAGCTCATGCCTACGCCGTTGTCTGCGACTCGTATCCGCCATTGGTCTGCCCAAACTGAAACGGTGATTCGAGTCGCTCCGGCATCAATGGCGTTTTCGACGAGTTCGCGAACGACTGCGGCAAGAGAATCGATCACTTCTCCGGCAGCAATGAGGTGAATGACTTCGATCGGTAGCGGCTGAATCTGATGTCCCATTTCTCCAGTTTACAAAAATCGAACGATCGTCGCTTTGCTTGGGCAAATACAGGTTTTCTCGTAAGAAATTCTAAATTCGTTAAAGGTAATTCGATACTTGTCTTCGTAAAATCTGTATTTGCCGCAAAGCGATCGATATGTGCTACGACAAAATTTGTATTTGTCGCAAGGAAATCGATACTTGTCTTCACAAACTCTGGATTTGCCGCAAGGAGTTCAGTTCTGTTTCTGTAATTTCTTGGAGGGCTGAGGGAATTTTTTGCGATCGCAGCGTATCACTGAGAGAAAGCCTATCAAATTGCTGCTCGAATCTTTATGACGATCGATCCCATCTCGCAAGCAGTTATTACTAAGCGATCGAAAATAGGGCAGATCAAGCGTCTGCCCTAAAACCTGAAGTTGTACTGGATACCAGTCGAATATCAACTAGCGTCGAGAAGGTCTTTCTTCACGAGGTTTTGCCTTGTTAACATTCAAATCGCGCCCCATCCATTCAGCACCATTTAGGGCTTCGATCGCAGCATCTTCTTCTGCGTCAGCCGCCATTTCGACAAAAGCAAAGCCTCTTACCCGCCCAGTTTCTCGATCGGTCGGGACCTGAACCCGCTTAACGGTTCCATATTCAGCAAAGATTTCAGCTAGATCATCTTGCTTGACATCGTAAGATAGATTACCAACATAGATTGACATAAAGGATTGCTCCAGAATCACAACGTAGAGAGATTTAGGTTCGGAGCAATACTTAATAAAAGAATTACACAGCCGAAGATATCACTTCAGCTTTCAGCCTAGCACAGCTTTCATCAGTTGAGCGATCGTGTAGTAAATCGAATCATTCAAAGACACCTTCAAACCACAGACCCGATGTAAAATTCGCCCATAGCGTCAGAGGTAGAAGTTCATTTAAGAAATGTAACATTAATGCTTCACGTATCATTGCTTGCTTCGATTTGTATCGCAAGAACTGCTTGCTATAGCTTGGAAGAGTCTAAACGAAGAGATGGCAGAATAAATTAGCTCACATTGCAATTATTTTTTATCGTTTGGATTGTCATCTGCCTATTGATAGATGCTTGTATAGAACAAATTCTACAAAATACGTAGAAATTCATTGAGTAATAAAAAACTGCTTAAATTCTCTCATCAGTTGCTCTAGGGGAAGCATCGATAGTGAGCAATACACGCTATGAAAATTTTATTAATAGAAGATGACTCAGCAATTGCAGGCTTGCTTTTAAAAACCCTCACTGATCAGCACTACACGGTAGATATTGCGAACGATGGACAGGCTGGCTTAGCTTTCGCGATCGAGTGGGAGTACGATCTGATTTTATTAGATTTGCTAATTCCCAAACTGGATGGCATCAGCCTTTGTCACCAGCTTCGAGCACAGAGTTTCCAAAAACCAATTCTGCTACTTACTGCGAAAGATTCGAGCGCAGATATTGTTCGTGGATTGGATGCAGGTGCAGATGATTACCTGACAAAGCCTTTTGATCTATGCGAATTGTTAGCGCGGATTCGCGCCTTACTGCGGCGAGGAGAAACGAGGTTCGCTCCGACTCTGCTGACATGGGGAGACTTGAGTGTAAATCCAATTTCAGCAGAAGTCTTTTACGACGAACAACCCCTTTCTTTGTCGCCCAAAGAATTTCGATTGCTGGTACTTTTTCTGAAAAATCCCCAACGAGCATTTAGCTGGAGTGAGATTATTGATCGCTTGTGGTCGATCGACGCTTGCCCTGGTGAAGGAACCGTGACGAATCTGATCAAAGACTTACGGCACAAGCTGAAAACAGCCGGAATGAAGGAAGATTTGCTAGAAACGGTTTACGGAATGGGCTATCGACTTCGATCTGATAAATCTGAATCGGGTCAGCAATTGACCCTAAACCCCTCGTTTAAGAAACACAAACCCGCCAAGAACCCACTTGAGCAAAAAGAAACGCCTTCCATCAACACGGTGCTGGCGCGGTATCAAGATACGTTTGCAGCGCGAATCAGGGTGTTAGAGCAAGCAATCCAAGCAGAGGACTTAAGCCAACAGCAGCAGCACAACGCTGCACAGGAAGCTCATAAGCTAACAGGTGCATTAGGATCGTTTGGATATAAGACGGGTTCAAAGGTAGCCCGATCGATCGAACATTTGCTCGAAAAGCCGCTAAACCAAGCTGAACGATCGCAAATTTCAAAGTCAGACACCCCCAGCAAAGCTGGTGGCTTGATGAGTGTGACCGCCCCAAGGGCGGATGTCCTTGCTAAGGGG
>PSLO01000141.1:0-8207 GCA_040289665.1 Leptolyngbya sp. ERB_1_1
TAATGCTGTTTTTTATTTTCACTGACTCGTCTTTTTCACTGTCGCGACTCACCCAGATGCTTGACATCTAATAGCCAATGCAGCAATCGCAATCAGATTTTTTCGCATGTTAGAGATTTTCAAAGAACGTCTCTATTCTATTGCAGGTGGTTGAAAATGTCCTGTGTTGCCTGATATAGCGATTCTGACGAGATCGCACCTCTGTTGCAGCCTTACAAGCTTGACACCTGTTAAACCCCTGCTATTCAGTAGGAATTTTGTGTTATTTGCTTCAGTGTCATTATCAGAATCGTCATGATTTCGCTCAAGCTCAGGCTACGCGAACGTTGTCGTGTCTGGAGTCCAGCGCTTAACAGTTGCTGCTTCCATTGCGGCTCAAAGGTTTGACAGAAATCATCGACCCAGCAAAAGAGTTCTTCTGAACCAAGCATGAGGGCAAACTGGGCGAGATTTTAGCATTTTCAGCCTATCGGGTTTGCCCCTTTCTTGTCCAGATCCTTATCCCGAACTCACGTTCAAGTAAGTTCTGGAGCGTTTTTTTGGGAACAATTGGCAGTTTTGTAGTATGTTTAAATTTTTACAGAGAAAGGAAATATGTATCTGATTTTCTAGGCTTAGATGATGAGCGCGATCGCAGTCATAGCTATGAGATAAAGAGGTGATTTTTCACAGCCACGATCGCATTCATCACCTAACGGGTGTCTTGCTCTTTCGCGATCGTCCCCCTTTCTTGCCATTCTCTCTAGCTGCTTTTGCTTTCACTACGGAAATCCTTCTTCCGCCCTGCCTTGCTAACTCTGACATTGATGCCTTTGTGCCTAACAATCTGTAGATGAGTCCAAGGATGCTGAAGTCAACATCTAACTTTTCCCAGTGGATGCTGTTGCCTGAGCCAGAGAGATGCACATCAGATAGATCTTCGGGTGAAGCCTCTGCAATTTCTCGAATCAAAGCTGCCGGAAAAGAAAAGACAGCACCGTTCGTTAATTTGATGACATACAGCAGTTTTCGAGAGTTAAAGCTTACAGATTCAGCGTGAGGCTCTGTCGAAGCCGCTTCAACCCAAGCTGTCTTCGCTTTGCTAATCTGCGCTTCTATTTGCTCGTCTGTTATCTCTTTTCTCCATTTCTTCTGAGCCATGTATTTCTTCCCATCTGCTTAATCATTGATCCTGATTGTCAGCGACTAATTCCCAGACTTTACGAATATCAGTATTTTTAATTTTTGGATGTGCAGCAAGTATCTCAGGCGCGATCGTGTCACTGCCAAGGCTAATCTTGATATCTTTATCGCTTCGACTCCTCTTTCGTCCTACAAACACATGAACGTGCGGTGGAAGATGATCGTCTGAGTAGATGTAAACGAATGGGTTATTCTTTCGGTCTTCGAGAACCTTCGACATTGATCAGTTTCCTTTCTATTGTCTTTAAGCTGTTCATTGTGTTTACTCCTGGTAATAACCTCCAAATCGTAACCCAACGCTTGGGTTTTAGGCAAAGACACTAAATGGACTCTCCCAAACCCAAGTGATTCAGCTACTCTCTAGTATTTTTCACGACTCATGCGATTCCGATCGCTTTCACTTGTATCATGACGTGGGTTAAATGATGAGCGTCGATCGGTGTCTGAGTTTGAAATCATGATTGTTCTCATTCTTCTATTTAGTCTCGTCAGTTTCTTCTTTTCGCTTTGGATTGTGATTCCTGCTCCGATTTTTGCACTTTTGCCGCTGAGTGTTGGTGCACCGGAGATTAGTCCTTGGTTGGTTTTGACCAATACGACCGCAGCTTTGCTTGCATTGTTTCGCCTAAAGTCTCTGCCGATTTTTATCGGAATGCTGTTTGCTTTGAGTCTTAGTTTGCTGCCTGCCGTACAACTTCCGGCAACGGTGCAACAAGCGACAACTGCAATGAAATCGAGTTTAGGTGCAGTCTGCATGCAGCGCGTTTTACCGAACTTTAGATCTGTGCCCTTCGTTCTACTGGATGTGTTTCGAGGAATTCCGAAATCAGAAGTTCGTCGCACTCTCGATATTCCCGTTGCAAATCCTGATAACGTACCGCTAACGATGAATGTTTATCGCCCACTACAACCGGGAAAAAACCCAGCGATCGTACTAATTTATGGAGGTGCTTGGAGAACGGGAACACCAAACGCAAATGAACAGTTTAGTCAATATATGGCAGCGCAAGGATATACAGTTTTAGCAATCGATTATCGACACGCACCACAATATAAATTTCCAACGCAAATTGAAGATATTAGAACGGGATTGAGATTTATTCAGCAGCACGCGGATGAATATGAAGTGGATCTCGATCGTATGGCAATCATGGGACGCTCCGCAGGCGGGCATTTAGCAATGTTAACGGCTTATGCAATTGATGCTTTTCCTTTCCGAGCAGTGGTCAATTACTATAGTCCGGTTGACCTAACCGAAGGCTACAATGATCCGCCATTTCCCGATCCGATCGACAGCCGTGAAGTGTTACGCGCTTTTCTAGGCGGAACTCCAGTAGAGCTTGCAGAGCGATATCGCCAAGCTTCGCCTTATCAAATTGTGCGATCGAACCTCCCGCCAACATTATTAATTTACGGCGGACATGATCATATTGTGCAATCAAAATTCGGTCGCAAGCTGTATGAAAAATTGAATCAAAACGGTAACACCGCTGTATTCGTTAAAATTCCTTGGGCAGATCACGCTTTTGATGCAGTATTTAACGGTGTGAGTAATCAGTTATCGCTTTACTACACAGAACGCTTTTTAGCATCACTGCTCAAATAACCGATTCAATGTTCTTGTATAGAACAGCATTCGCTATAGGGGAAGTAAAATTGTTAAACCTTCAGACATACGGATATACCTCTGTTATTTCAATATCAATAGTGTATCTTGATGCACGCTAATCAATTTACTGGTTGCATTGCGAAAAAAGTTTCAGAGAGCTTGATTCCAACTTCGTTCATCCGACGCTGTAGATTGTCGAGAAATTCATGCAGCCCAGATTCCATTACATCTTCGATCGTTAAATAATCCATGTCCGATCGCAGTTTGCCTAAGCTCCGTTCTACCGAAGTGTTCCATGTTCCTTCGGGGGTTCCGGTGATTTGATGTAGCGATCGCTCCGTTTGGCGAATACAGTAGCGGATCGAGCGGGGAAATTCTCGATCGAGTACCAAAAATTCTGCTACTGAAGTTGGGGTAATTCGGTGTAGTCCGCGTTTACGGTACATCTCATACGCACTTGCCGATCGTAATAACGCAATCCACTGCAACTGATCCAACGTTGTACCCACATCCCGCACTGATGGCAACAGAATAAAGTACTTCACATCAACAATGCGGCTAGTTTTATCAGCGCGTTCGAGCCAGCGACCCATTAGCCCAAAATGCCAACCTTCACTATGAGTCATCGTTGCACTCGCAATTCCAGCAAACAAATGGCTGGCTAACTTCACTTCACTAAAAAACGTTTGGAAATTGAGTGAATTCTCGTTAGCCGCATCATTGACGAAGTGATAAAACGCATTGATTTGCTGCCACATTTCTGAGGAAATGATTTCACGCACCGATCGAGCATTTTCTCGCGCGGCATGAAGACAAGAAATAATCGAATTCGGATAAGTACGATCAAAGGTCAAAAATCGAATCACATTGTCAGCATTCGCCTCACCGTATCGTTCTTCAAAGATAGGGAGATCACCTGTGGTGAGAATCAACGGCTTCCATTGTTGCGAAACCCCGATCGGTGAATCTAACAGCAATGTCAAATTCACATCAATGAATCGTGCAATGTTTTCTGCACGTTCCACATACCGATTCATCCAATAGATCGAATCTGCTACCCGACTTAACATCTTTCTAAATCTCTCAACTCACGATCCAAGTATCTTTATAGCCGCCACCCTGTGATGAATTCACCACGAGCGATCCTTTCTTCAGTGCAACACGAGTTAAGCCACCCGGAGTTACATAGATGTCTTCACCGTACAAAATATAAGGACGCAAATCTACATGGCATCCTTCAAACTCATCGCCCATCAATGCTGGAACCCGCGACAAAGATAGAGTCGGTTGAGCAATATAGTTTCTTGGAGCCGCTTTGATTTTTGCGGCAAATGCTTCTCGCTCTGCTTGGGTCGATTGGGTTCCAATCAACATTCCATAGCCGCCTGACTCACTTGCAGATTTGACCACCAACTGATCGAGATTCTTCAACACATGATCCAGTTGCGATGGCTCCCAACAAAGATAAGTCGGCACATTCGAGAGAATCGCATCTTCACCCAAATAGTACCGAATCATCTGCGGCACATAGGCATAAATCACCTTATCGTCTGCCACTCCAGTTCCAAGTGCATTGGCAAGACCGAGACGACCCGATCGATAAACTTCCATCAATCCCGGAATGCCTAATAATGAATCTGGACGAAACGCCAACGGATCAATAAACTCGTCATCAATCCGCCGATAAATGACATCTACTCGCTTTAACCCTTTAGTCGTTTGCATCTGAAGATAACCATCAGATACGACTAAATCCCGTCCTTCTACCAGTTCAACGCCCATCTGTTGAGCCAGATAAGAATGTTCAAAATAGGCAGAGTTATAAATTCCAGGCGTGAGCAAAACAACGGTCGGATTATCAATGTAGTCCGGTGCAAGATTCAGCAACGTTTCAAGCAAATGGCTAGGATATTCTTCCACAGGCTGAATTTGCATTCGATTAAATACCAGTGGCAGCGTACTTTTCATAATCCGCCGTCCTTCTAAAACGTATGACACGCCAGATGGACAGCGCAAATTATCTTCGAGAATGTACCACTTTCCGGTGCGATCGCGTACCAAATCCATGCCGCTAATATGTGACCAAATTCCTTTTGGTGGTTTAAGATTCACACACTGCTTGAGAAATCCTTGTGACGAATACACTACATCTGCTGGAATTACCCCATCTCGGACAATCTTCTGATCGCCATACACATCTGCCAAGAATTGATTCAGAGCATAAATTCGCTGCTTTAGTCCTTTTTCTAGAAATTGCCATTCAGAAGCCGCGATCGTTCTCGGCAGAATATCAAACGGAAAAATTTTCTCTGTTCCTTGATTGTCGCTGTAAACGTTAAACGTCACACCCATTTTGAACAGCGCAATCTGGGCGGCTTGCTGTCGATGCTGAATTTCCTCAATTGAGAGTGAATTGATGCGATCGACTAACGGAACCACTTCCGGGCGTGGCGATCCCGGTGCATCAAACAATTCATCGTAAAAGTGCCCCGGATCATAATTTGCTAACTTCACAGCCAATCACCTGAACAAGCTACTTGATTAATAGAATTGACTGAACCTTTTAAGCTGTAAAGCTGAATACGAAAATTGTCACGAACGGAGTCAAGAAATATAACAAAACTGTTCGATTCAACAGTAAACGTTGCAAGGTAAAGGAGTGGAATTCTGCCATGATTGCGATGACATATGTAGCAGATTTGGGACAAGGGCAATCGATAGCGATCGAGAATGCGGGCACTCAAACCATGATTACTTGGGAAGCCAAGAGCGGTGGACAGCAACAAAGTCAGCAAATGAGCCTTTCTCTCGGTCAATGGTCTGCCTCTCCAATGATATTCAAAACGACCTCCGGTTTCATTTTGCAGATCGAGTCGAATCAGCGGGCTTATTATGTCCGTCTGCAAGCGAATAGTATCAGCTTGTTGAGCGAAGTTCCATTAATGTTAGGTGCGGAAGAAGTTCCACTGCGCTATGTGGCAGCTTCTAGCCCAAAAATGCCAGAAATGAAGCCTCTAGAGCCGCTTCGCATGGGCAATATGTCGATGCAAATGGAGCCGATGGAGATGCGAATGGGGAATATGAATTTGAGTACGGCGACCTCGACTTCGCACACGAGCAGCACGAAAGTACGCTTTTGTTCGCAGTGCGGGAGAGAAGTGGAATTGAGCGATCGGTTTTGCTCTCAGTGTGGAGCCAAGCTGAATGGGCAAAACTGAGCTAAAATTCGCTTGATCTCAGATAACACCTGTTAATTTGAAGCGACACCAAATTGGATTACTCATTCTAGCTGGACTGCTGATTGCTCTATCTTGGTGGGGCATTTTTGCAGCACGATCGGGACTGATTGTTCGTTCGCTCGATCGAGAAGGCGTTCCTTTGCTCTATCTTGCGCCAAAATCAGCCCGCCCAGTTCCGGGTGTATTGGTTGCACATGGTTATTCTGGCTCAAAACAATTGATGCTCACTTATGGTCATGTGTTAGCACGATCGGGCTATGCCGTAATGCTGTGGGATTGGGATGGTCACGGTGCAAATCTACAGCGTTTACAGTCAGATTCGCTTCAGCGCAATTTCAGAACCGCATGGAACGCGATCGTCCAGCAGCCAGAGGTTGATCAAACTCGACTCGCAGTACTAGGACATTCAATGGGCAGCGGAGCCGTAATGACTGCTGCGATCGCCAATCCAACTCATTTCTCTGCCACCGTTGCCATTTCTCCAACTGGCGCGAATGTCACTTCAGATCAACCGCGCAATCTACAGCTACAAGCGGGTTCCTGGGAAGGCGGATTTATTCGCAATGCAGAACGCATTCTTCAGCAAGCAGGTGGGAGCAATTCCGATGTTGCATCAGGACGAGGGCGCGAGTTTGTCCTAGTGCCCAACGTGGAACACATCACTATTTTATTTAGTTCAATCAGTCACAACGTAGCGCGAGAATGGCTTGATCGTACTTTCGGACAGCAGCAGCAAAGTCAGTATGTCGATCGTCGAATGCCCTGGCAAGGGGTTCATTTAATCGGATGGTTGCTCGGTCTTGCTGCGGTGATGCCAAGTTTGCGGCTTAGAAGCGCAACTGCTTCTGTTTCACGGTTACAGCGGTGGGGTGGATTGGTTTTATCCTCGATCGTTCCGACTGCTGGACTGGTTCTGCTCGATCGCGCGATCGACCTCAAAACATTAGGAGGTGTTCAGGTCGGAGGTGCGGTGGCAGTTTGGTTTTTGATAGCGGGATTGATTTGGCTGATCATTTTGCGTCAAGTTCCGCGCCTAAGTTTACGGGCAGTAATCCTGGGTATGGGTGTATTTGCAATCTTATGGCTTGCAGTTGGAGCAATGGCACAGATGGTCTGGTTGCAGGCAGTATTGATTCCGGTGCGATCGAGCGTGTGGGGCATGATTGCGATCGCGTCGCTACCCTGGTTTCTCGCGACAGAAATTACTCAACAAAACCGCAGTGTCATACAACGCCTTGTGTGGGGAGTAGCGCAAAGCGTTGCACTGATTGCTGGGTTTGTGTTGGTACTGCAATTTTTGCCGCAGCTTGGATTTATGTTTTTGCTGCTGCCTTTGTTTCCCGTGTTAATTGCTTTATTGTCGATCGTATCCGCACAAGTTCAAGACAGTTGGAGTGTTGCGATCGCCAGTGCATTATTTTTCGCATGGCTACTAGCCGCAGGATTTCCGCTGGCATAAAGCTGCGATCGCTCAATGCCCTGTTAATTCAATCCGCTTATCCAGCAGCTTGAAATCGAGAGGGATTGTCTTGAACTTTCTGTACCAATCCGCGCCGCTCTGCGTGTTTGGTTGTAATGGCGACACTTCTTCTTGCTTTCGCAATATCTGTTTGGTCAAAAGCGTCGTAGAGTTGATTGATCAGATCATCGATCGACAAAGGATGCTGCTCGTCTTTTAGAATTTGCACGATCGCATCCATCGGCTTGAGATCTTTGAATTTTGCTTTGAGTGCCGCTGCATCGAATGGCTGCCCTGTTTTAGAAGTAGTGGATGCTTTGGACTTTGAAGTAGTCTTTGGTTGACTAGCTGATTTTGGTTGACTGTCTGAAGTGCTAGGTGCTTCTTCTCCAAGTAGGGAGTTGATGTAACCTAGCAATCGATCGATCTCTTCTTCTGCTTGCTTACTGACGGTTTGAGCGATCGTATCTTGCTCATTCAGTAAACGAGCGCGAGTTTGCTCTAGTTCGGCTTTGAGCGTTTCGTTGAGGATAGTCGGCACTGTAGATTCCTTGATTTGAAGCGTATTCACTTCGATTGTAGTGCGACAGCTACTAAACAGCTACTAAATTGTAAAAGCTTTGGAGCTAAACAAATGTGTTTTACTAATTCGAGTCAGACACCCCCAGCAAAGCTGGTGGCTTGATGAGTGTGACCGCCCCAAGGGCGGATGTCCTTG
>PSLO01000142.1:0-8205 GCA_040289665.1 Leptolyngbya sp. ERB_1_1
CTTTACTGCCGTATCGCTCAAAGCTCATCGAGTCGCACTGGTAGAACCAGTGGCTTACCCCAAAGATTCAGTTAGACGGATCGGACGCAACAACAGCGCGATCGTTAAAAATAACAGCAGCATCCCTACCAGAATGATCCCCAATCGAATCATTGAGGGGATTTTCTGAAACCAATGCTCTACCTGAACATTGATTGTCTGAGTTGGCGGGGATTGTAGCTGAAGAGCAGTAACATTCGATCGAGTCGTGATCGCGGGTTCTACTTGATTTGAGTATTCGATCGACGTTGAGGAAATGCGTTCTGCTTGCATCTGCTCCGTCGAAGAAACCCTCGTCTCCAGACCAGACTGAACCATTTCTGTCAGTTCTGAACGTTGACTCACCAGATCTACGCCTGCAACCCGCTGTGATAAGCGTCGTCCGAACTTTGCGATTGGTTGTTCGATCGTGCTCTCTAACAGATGCAGCATGAACCAACCAAATGCCACATACGTAAAGGCACTCGCGCCCCCAATCTGAGCCACTGTGCTCACGCCCACAACCATCGCCAGCAAATGCCAGACCGACAACACATTGAGGATCGGTGCTCCTACATAAGGCAAAGCAGCAAGAAAGCTAAACAGGAGTGGCGAGTAACTCAACCCCAGAGTCGTTACGAGGTCGCTCCACGGGATTCGCACAAATCCGGGCAGCAAGCCAACGAGCCAAGTGCTGAACACCAGAAACAGGAAGCCAAAAACGAACAAAATCGCATTCAGCAATAAGCTCAAGACAAACCGGATCGGCTTGACTTGATTGATAAACAGAATAATGCTCTGTCCGATCGCTAACGATAGCCCAGCAGCAAGGACAACCGAAAGCGCGATCGTTTGTCCTTCAACTCGGCTAATAATCAGGTGGAAGGCTTCCTGACTAAGCGAAAATGCGCCACCGATTAAATTGCCAAGAAGATTGAGCAACTGCCCAGCCATGTTCAAACTCTCGAATTGGAAACAGTGCGTCGAAGGGTTAAAGCAGCAATCAGTAAAGAGACACCGCTCATGAGTAGGCTAATTCCGACATAGAGACCAATCAGCCAAATCGCACTGTAGGGAAATCGATTCAGCACCATGATCCCCAAAATCAAGGTTACGATTCCATTTAGCGCAACGAGCCAAGACATTCGATGTCCTGAGCGATTGGTAAACGCCATGATGATCGTGTAGATACCCTCAATGATGAATAAAATCCCAAACGCAAGCGTTAATGCTAACACCGCAGAGCCGAGATTAAACAAAATATAGATTCCTGCGATCGCATAAAGAATACCAATGATCAGATTTAACCAAAATCCTCTAACTGGCTTTGATTGAAACGATTGAACAATCATGACAACGCCACTAATCAGCGTAATCCAGCCGATTACAGAGGTAAAAAATGCTGAGGCGATTCCCGGCAATATGATGGCAACGATACCAAGCACAATCAGCGCAATACTAAGAGCGATCACCCAGCCCGTCGATTTCCGAATATCAACGTCGTCGGGTTGCAAATTCACATTCATCTCCATGCACCTCACGGATTAAAAGGACTTACATTTGCGATTCATTGCTCAAAGCGGCTCAAGAGCGAACAAGTCGTTTTCTAGCTTAGAGCAAGAAAATATGAAACTTATAGTTTTGAACATTTCTATACATCTAACCTATGGTTACTTTGATTACACTTTCGGCGTTAATCATACGAGGCGCGAGGCTTTCCAATCCGGTATAAAAGCAGCAATGTGATGATGATCCCAACTAATCCGGCTGCGATCGCACTTACCATCGCTTGAATCGCGATCAGGTTCGATGTCGAAATCATTGCTCCCGGTGCTACTGTTGTCCCTTCGCACTTATTTACAAGTTTTGGTAGTTCTTAAAGATTCCGAGCCATCCTGAGCAAGCAGCATTTGTTAAATCAATTGTTCAATCCAGATTTAACCGGTTCAGATGCTTTAAGCTCATGCAATCAATGTTCTGATGAATTTTATTTTCTGTGCATTTGTGCAAACCGTCTGATGAGGCAATCATTACTACCGTCAAACTATGATCTTTGTTACTGGGGCTTCTGGGAACGTTGGAATCGCAGTCGTTGAATGCCTTCGTACTCAGCAGGTTCCGTTTCGTATCGGCTCACGATCACCGACCTCTATGCCTCCTCAAGACGGTGTTGAGGTTGTTCCATTCAATTTTCTCGATGCTAAGACGTTTCGATCGGCGGTGCAGGGTTGTAGGGCAATGTTCTTGCTGCGTCCTCCCGCTATTTCTGACACTCGGACAACCCTAAATCCGTTGATCGATGTGGCGCAATCGGAAGGAGTACAGCACATTGTCTTTATCTCAGTTGCGGGTGCTGGAGATAATCCAATCGTGCCTCATCACGCAGTCGAACAACACCTACGGCAAGGATCGAATGATTGGACAATCTTGAGACCGGGTTTCTTTGCTCAAAACGTAGGAGAGGCTTACCGTGAAGACATTGTTCAAGACGATCGGGTTTTTGTGCCTGCGGGGAAGGGTCGAGTTGCTTTTATTGATACCCGTGACGTGGCTGAAGTTGCCGCAAACATTCTCATTGATCCTGCTGCTCATCAAGCCCAAACTTATACCCTTACCGGAGCCGAAGCGCTTTCATTTAACGAAGTGGCAAGCATTCTGTCAGATGAGTTGAATCGAGCGATCGTGTACCGTCCCGCAAGTATTCCAGAATATGGTTTTCATCTACTTCGTCGTAGAATGCCCCTAGCACAGGTCATTGTTCAGACGATTCTTCATGTCGGACTGCGATTTGGACAGGCGGAGATGGTAGATGATACGCTTCCAGAACTGCTAGGACATCGATCTCATAGTCTGCGTGACTATATCCAAGATCATCGCCACTTATGGCTGAAAACACATTAAAACTACGATAATGCGCCCATCTTTTCCTTCATCCCAACTGTGGCAAACGCTGAATCATTCTACGCTGGTGCGCTACATTCTGCTGTTTAGCTGTGGATGGATCACAGTAGTATTGATCAACTATTTCTACGGCACGATCGCAGTTTTCGCAGCCGCAGGAATTTTTGCTGCACTGTTGAATTATCCGGTCGTTTGGCTATCGCGATATTTGCCTAGAGGAATTGCGATCGCGATTACTTTTCTGAGTGCGATCGTGTTCCTATTGGGATTGAAAGTCTTGGTTGGACTTCAAGTATTGAGTCAGGGACAAGAGCTAATCACTCACATCGGTGATGCATTCAACCAGCAAAACGCTTCTCAAGACCTTCTGAATCAATTGGATCTCAATAGAGTCGTTGACACGCTTAAATCGAGCTTAACAACAGGCTTAGGAATTGCGCGGAATCTCCTTTCCAGCGTCTTTGTTGGAATCTTTGGACTCGTGATCAGTCTGTATATGCTGATTGATGGTGAAAAGCTTTGGCAGATGTGTCTAAAGCGCATTCCACTGACTTCGCGAGATCGATTTGCCAGAACATTTCAGAAAAGCTTTCTCGGCTTTATTCGTGGGCAGTTGCTGTTGATGCTATTTCTGTCTAGTACAACGCTTCTGATTTATCCATTTCTAGGTGTGAACTATACTTTAATTCTGTCGATCATCATCGGGCTGATTGATGCAATTCCAGGAATTGGTGCAACACTTGGGGTGTTGCTGGTTACTTTTTTAGTATTTGCTTCTCAAGGATTCGCAATCGCGCTCAAAGTATTTCTTGTCTCGATCGTGCTGATTCAAATTCAGGATAACTATATTCGTCCTAAAGTTATGGGTGATGCGCTGGACTTGAATCCAGTTCTGCTATTTCTTGCCTTGTTTATTGGTGAACGGATCGCAGGATTGTTGGGGATCTTTCTTTCGATTCCGATAGCGGGTATGATTGCGCTTTGGATGCAGTCAAATTCAGACCACACCGTACTCCAGAAAGAAGCTCCAGAAGCTGTTGATGATCAAAGGGACAAGCTGGAATGAAGCAACATTTATGGTTCTCTTGGCTTGCGATTGCGTTTCTGACTGCTTGTAATGCTCAACAAGCGCCACAAGCCTCGCCAGCCCCTACCCCTCAGTTAAAAACAGTCACCCTTGATAACGCAAAAATCGTTGCAGGGCAAACGGTTTATGTTCCGATCTATTCCCATATCTATATGGTGGAACCTGGTCGAAAGATGAACTTAACTGCGACCTTAATTGTTCGTAACACTGATTTATCTCAGCCTATCATTGTTACTTCTGCAACCTATTACGATACCAACGGCGCGATCGTGCGTAAGTATTTAGAGAAGCCGATTGAACTGAGTGCGTTAGCGGCAACAGAGTTTGTGGTTGCTCAAGAAGATGTGAGTGGCGGAGCAGGAGCCTCTTTTATTGTTGAGTGGGTTGCTCAAAAGAATGTTTCTGAACCTGCGATCGAAGCAGTGATGATCAATACTGGAGGAAATCAAGGCATCTCGTTTATTAGTCCTGGACGAGTGATCAAAAGCCGAGGCGAGCGTAAATAAAGTTTCGCTAGACAGAAGACACCGCTAGTTCTTCAGCTACGATCGCAACAAGTTTCTTTGCGGCTCCCGGTTCTCCTCGGACTTGCCGGAGTCGATCGCGCATTTGTTCGAGCTTTTCTGGATATTCAAGATAGTCGATCGTAACTTTAGCGATTTCCGCTGGCTCTAATCTTCCAATCAGTTCTGGAACAATCATTTCTTTCGCCCAGATGTTGGGCCAAGCGAGTAAACCCAATCGTTTTAACATCGCTCCATTGATCAATTTTGCAATGCTAGAACCCACCCCTGGAAGATTAACTAACAATCCCGGCAAACCATCCCAAGCCCGCATTGCATCTAATTGTTGAGTCGGTAGCAACACGATCATTGGCACTGCTAACGATCCAAGTTCCGCTGTATTTGCGCCAACCGTGGTTAAACACAATTGGCATTTCGACAGCAGTTCATAAACTGGAACCCGCTCGGTTTGAGATTGCCAGAGTTCGATCGTGACACCATTCTGCGTTTCTAATACTGGTCGATCGCCCTGCATCGATAACTTGGCTGAAACATTACCCATCAGCGGCACAATCGAATTCTGCATCGGATCAGCATACTTCGCCAGATTTGGTAAGTCTAAAGTCGGCGCAACCGGAATCACAAAGCGAACTTGAGGGCGATCTCGCTTGATGTGTTCGGCGATCGCCAAAGTTAATGGCACACCTTGAGTCAGCTTCGCAGGCTTTGATCCGGGCAACAATCCGATCAATTCTTCAGCCGAACTTGCTGCCTGTTGACTTTGCACTTCTGCCATCAAATCTCCGACCACGCTCATTTTGTGCCTAAATTGAGCCGGAGCACGATCGACAATTTCCGATCGCATCACGCCAAAGCGATCGATCCATCGATGCCATCGCGCTTCCCATTCGGCGTAAATCACGGTGCGATATCCCAGTCGCTTGCCAATCACAACCGGAAAAAACTGATCGCCACCAAGAAAGATCACCACTCCTCGATCGCGCCAGTCCCAGTTGTCCGCCGTTTTTCCCCGCAGTAGAAACGGAAAAAAATGCTCTGCGGATTGAACACGATCGACTTCGGGATAACTCAAAGCAATTTCCGCTTCTTGTCCACTCGCATTGGGGCACGGGGAAAGCATGACGGAAATTCGCGGCTCAGAACCGAGTTGCGATCTCAATTCCCTGACAGTAGGTTTGACCCAGGTTGCTAATTCGCCCGGAGCATTCGACAAAATCAGAATATCAACAGCCATAGAAAAACCGAGAATGATACTTTTGATTATCGGTGACGAAGTTCGTGTGAAAAAGAGCGAATTTTATTCAAAGTGCCTGCCGTGAGGCGACAGCAATAGGACTGATTCACTCAAATCTCAGATAAATAAAGTCGAGCTAGTTGAAAATTTTGGCTTCAACTGCTTGGAATAGCTGCTCGAAATCTGATTCGATGTGCGTCTTAGCTGTGAGCGTATTCATATCTTGAAGAATATCTACGAGTCCATCGATCGTATTTCTAATGTCTTCGTAGAGTGTACGTTCTCGATGAAGTCGGGGAAGATTGGCGGAAGATTTCATTTGGTCAAGCTTGGCTTGTAGACTGTCGCATTTTGTTTGCCAATGAATGATGTAATCTGCAAATTCATCAGGATTGTAAATTTTGGCATCGGGTAGAACAATCGGGAAGATGCGATCGCGAAATTCTCCTCGTTTTGCTGTTTCCACTAGCTCAAACATACAATTCTTGGATTTCAGATACTTATCGCTGATCACTGCAATCACACATTTTCCTTGTCCGATGCGTTCCATAGAGGCTCGAATTTCTGCTTTGAAGCCAAGCGTTTCTTTATCTCGAACAATTTTAATGCCGCGTTCTTGAAAGACTGCACAGAGTTGATTCACAATTTGTTCGCGCTCATCCGTTTCTTCACCCCAAGCATACGAGATGAACACTTCTTTTTCGAGCGGTAGGGAGGGTTTGCGCGATCGCTTTAACGCTGATTGATCAAGCGCCTCAAAAATGCTATCAGATTGCATGACATCATCGAGTAAACCAAGAACATTGACATCGGCATAAGGAGGATTGCCACATTCGATCGTTTGTTTGCGATGGGCAATGCGTTCTCGGAGCTTATTGAAGTCGTAGAAATGAGGGTCTTGTGTGCCGTTGCAGTTTGCACAATTGCAGGGGATGAGTTTTTGGTACTTGAGGCGATGGTAAGAGGCGTGGATTTTGTCGAGTTCGTGGGTGACGATTTCCATTAATCCGCGCTTGTTGCTGCCTTGGATGCGGATTTTGATTTCGCGTTTGCCGTAGTACTCGATCACTTCCGCTTGAGTGTGATCTTTGCTGAGAAGAACGCCGCTTTTCCAAACAATGCGCTGTTCGTGGATGTCTTGGTGCAGCGCGACGATAAAGCGGCTGAGAATGCCTTTTGGCATGAATTCATACTGGTAACGCAGAATCAGGTTTTGATGGTCATCCCAGTTGTAGGCGGGTGGCTCGTTGCTCAACAGTTGCGGGGCGATGTAGTGGCGCGGTTGCGTGGGGATTTCGTAGCAGAGTTCAAACTTTTTCATTAGTTCGAGCAGTTCGCCGCGTTTGGGGGCGTATTGCTCGTCTGCCCAGATGTGTTTGAGGTCATCCCAGTTGAATCTGCCGTAGTGGTCACGAACCGTTTTGCTGTCGAGGACTTTGTAGACGGCGGCGGTTCCCCAGGTGGGTTTGAGGATGAGGGTGTCGTAGAGTTTCGAGCTTTCGTCGTCTTGGAAGTGCAGGCATACGCCGAGATCATGGAGGTAGCCGCTCAGTTGCAGGGCATCTTCGCGGCGGATGAAGCCGTTTTGGGTGCAGAGTTCGAGGTATTGATCGAGGCTGATGGTGTTGCGGGGGTCGGTGTCGATCGCGTTGCGGACATTGACCCAGGTTTTGGGCAGGATGCTGCCGATGTGGGGGAGTTGTTTGAGGTGGTGTTTGAGGGTGTCGAGGAGTTGGGGTAAGCCTCGGTTGGTGAGGAGGTTGGTTTCGAGGGTGTCTTTGAGGTGGGGGAATTGTCCGCGTAGTTGGGTTTGGTTGAGGTTGCCTTTGCGGTCTTGTTTTTGGTTTTGGATGATCAGCAGGGGACTGGCATCGCTGAGGAGTTCGACGGTGTTGAGCCAGTAGTAGAAGTCAGTGTTTTCGGCGCGGGAGTCGTCTACGAGGGCATAGACGGAGCGTTTGGTGAGGAAGAATTGATGGGTTTGGTGGTAGATTTCTTGTCCGCCGAAGTCCCAGATGTTGACGCGGAAGGTGCGATCGTTTTCCAGGGGGAAGAGGAATTGAATGATGTCGATGCCTTCAGTGGATTGTTCGGTGGAGAGTCGGTAGTCTTGATTCTGGAGCTTTTTCGCTAGGGTTGTTTTGCCAGCACCAGCTTCACCGATAATCAGCAGTTTGGCTTCGTATAACGTATCGGTCTCCGATTCTCGAAGTTGCCGATAGTAGTCTCGAATGCGATCAATTCCTTGCCTAACAATCTCTACTGGCGGCTTTACAATAGGATTATCGGCAAGACCTATAGTAAGTAGCAGTTGCTCCCCTCTCAAAAAACGAGCAAAGTCCGGAAGAAAATAATCTAAACTAATGTTTCTAAGAGCGCATTTATAAATAAAAGCTTAAGGGAAGGCAAGGGTTGAGAGCACAGGGATCAAGCTCAGGTAG
>PSLO01000017.1:0-7239 GCA_040289665.1 Leptolyngbya sp. ERB_1_1
TACCGTTCGAGTTGTGCGTTAAGTCATTGAATCTGTCGGAAATCTCTTAGCGTTTATGATTCATGCAACAAAGCCCTTCCATGAAATTCAATTTGCGGTAAATGTCATCAAACAACAATAGGCTTCAAACTGCATTTGGAGATGAGAGGCATTGCTTAAGAAGTTGAGCCAACGTTTGAACATGGGGCTGTTTCAGTAGAGATAAGTGATTGCCTGGAACTTGATGTAATTGAAGATCACCTGCCAAGGCGCTCCACCCTAATGTTGGATCTGCTATCGAGGTCGATTGTTCAGCAGCTTTAAACAAAGTAATGCGGTTCGGATAGAGTTGAGGCACATATCGATATGCTGCTTGAGCGTTGGCATAAACAATTCGTAGCATCGGAGCGATCGCAGATTCATCTAATAGCCGCAATCGGGACTCTTGGGGAATTAATCGCACGATCGCAGACCATTGCCAGCGCGAAAACCAAGAATTTTGGAACGGTAGTCGATTCACCGCCAGTGCGGTATAGTCCAGCACGAATGGTAGCGTAGACCAAAGCGCAGTTCCCATGAGAAATTTAAGACTTTGGTAGAAAGAAGGTCTTTTGCAGGGAGCAGGTGTATCAAGAATGGCTAAAAGATCGACTTTCTGTCCTGAGCGTGTGAGTTGTTGCGCCATTTCAAAAGCAACAACTCCACCAAAAGACCAGCCACCTAGAAAATAAGGACCTTGAGGTTGAAGCGTCTGAATTGCTTCGATGTAGTAAGCAGCGATCGCTTCAATCCGATTCAGCGGTGGTATTTTTCCATCTAGACCTAACGGTTGAAGTCCATAGAAACTACGATCGCTACTGAGAGCATTTGCAAGTTCCAGATAGGGAAATACAACCCCGAACATTGGATGCACACAAAAGAACGGTTGACGGTTTGTGCCCAAAGTTAGTAACGTTGCGAAAAGCACGATCGTTACTCAAAAAAACTGTGCAATTTTCAGCCAATGCGGTCGCTGCATGAATCGCATCAGGTGTTTTTAGGTTAGTTGTCGCTCTCAAGTTGGCTGCATCTTTTAGAATCGAGCGGCGAACCGCAATGAGTTGAATTTCTGAGTTTTCTAATAGTTGTTGGTAGTCGTTCACAAGTGCTAGGTTTCCCTGTCTCAAAGGAAATACAAGTGTCTCCATTAGTGTTAATTCACTCGTGATTATTTCAAGATCACCAATTTGAAACTGCTGCCACAACGGTTGAAGAAGGTTGAAATAGGTTGGATTTGCCTCAATGGTGTAAATAATGATCTGAGTGTCGATATAAACACTTGCGCCAGTCGGAAAAGCTAGTTGTTCCATGAGTCTCTTTCGGCAGCAAGCTCTCGATCGATTTCTTCGCTAGAACGTTGAGGATGACGATTCCGAATATCTTCAATCAACTTTAGAACATTACGTCGTCCAGTCGGAATGGTTTGAGGAAGAACAACAATGACTTCAACTTCTGCCCCAACAGCACCATCAGGAATCTCAATCTCGATTTTGTTCCCTGGTAGCACTTTGGTCATGATCCGAACGGCTGCTTGCATGATAATTTCTCTTCGTTCAGCTATTTCTCCATGTTAATTCCATTTCTAATACGATAATGGGGTGAGAGTTTTCCCACCCCGTTTGCTCTATTGTATTGTCACGACTTCCCCAGGTAAGCGCTTGAACTCTAAGCGTTCTGTGTCACCGACATCGACGAAAATCGTGTCGCCTTCGGTGTAGTTGCCGCGTAGGATTTCTTTGGCGATCGCAGTCTCCAACTCCCTCTGAATCGCCCGCTTCAATGGACGCGCTCCGTAAACTGGATCAAAGCCCACTTCGGCTAAGAAATCTAACGCTGCATCCGACAATTTCAGCGACATCTTGCGTTCAGCCAGTCGGTTTTCCAAGCGCTGCGTTTGAATCTTGACGATTTCGCGTAGTTGCGACTTCTGCAAGCTGTGGAAGATGATGATTTCATCAATCCGGTTCAAGAACTCAGGACGGAAGCTCGATCGCATCGCATCCATCACCCGCGCTCGCATTTCTTCGTAGTGAGCATCATCTCCACCGTATTCAAAGATGTACTGTGAACCGATGTTCGAGGTCATGATGATGATCGTGTTCTTGAAGTCTACGGTACGACCTTGAGAATCCGTGACGCGACCATCATCGAGAATTTGTAGCATTACATTAAATACATCTGGATGGGCTTTCTCGATTTCATCAAACAGAATCACCGAGTAAGGACGACGACGAACGGATTCTGTCAACTGTCCGCCTTCTTCGTAGCCCACATATCCAGGAGGCGCACCGATCAAACGTGAGACGGAGTGCTTCTCCATGTACTCGGACATATCAATCCGAATCATCGCTTCTTCGGTATCGAACAGGAAGGAAGCCAGGGCTTTTGCAAGCTCGGTTTTACCTACACCTGTTGGACCTAAGAAGATAAAGCTGGCAGTCGGACGATTTGGATCAGCAAGTCCCGCTCTCGATCGCTGAATTGCATCCGAAACGGCAGTCACCGCTTCGTCTTGTCCAATTACTCGTTGGTGTAAGACATCTTCAAGCTGCAAGAGTTTTTGCATTTCAGATTCAACGAGCTTGCTAACTGGAATTCCCGTCCATTTAGAAATGATTTCAGCAATGTCCGATTCTGTCACTTCTTCACGAAGAAGGGATGTCCCGGATTTCTGAGTTTGGGTCAGTCGAGCTTCGGTTTCGTCAACTTTACGATTCAGTTCGTTGAGTTTGCCGTACTTCAGTTCAGCCGCTTTGTTGAGATCGTAATCGCGCTCTGCTTGTTGAATTTCAAGATTGACTTGATCGATCTCTGCTTTCAATTTCTGAAGCTCAGTGATCACGTCCTTCTCGGCTTGCCATTGAGCATTCAATGTAGACTGTACTTCTTTGAGATCGCCGAGTTCGCGTTCGAGCCGTTCTAAGCGATCGCGCGAAGCTGCATCGTTTTCTTTCTGCAACGATAGGCGCTCCATCTCAAGCTGGAGAATCTTGCGATCGACTTCATCTAACTCTTCCGGTTTAGAAGTGATCTCCATTTTCAGCTTGGCGGCGGCTTCGTCTACTAAGTCGATCGCCTTGTCGGGTAGGAAGCGATCGCTGATATATCGAGTCGAAAGCGTTGCTGCTGCGACTAGAGCAGAGTCAGAGATCTTAACCCCGTGGTGAACTTCATAGCGTTCTTTGAGTCCGCGCAGAATCGAAATGGTATCTTCAACAGTCGGCTGATCGACAAAGACCTGCTGGAATCGTCGCTCCAGGGCTGCATCTTTCTCGATGTATTTGCGATATTCATCTAAAGTGGTCGCACCAATACAGCGCAACTCGCCCCGCGCTAACATTGGTTTGAGCAGGTTTCCGGCATCCATCGCGCCTTGAGTGGCTCCAGCACCGACGACGGTGTGAATCTCATCAATAAACAGGATGATATTGCCGCGCGAATCGGTGACTTCTTTGAGAACGGCTTTCAAACGTTCTTCAAATTCACCCCGGTATTTTGCACCTGCAATCAGCGCACCCATATCGAGCGCGATTAGTTTGCGATCTTTCAGCGATTGTGGGACATCGCCGCTGAGAATCCGTTGGGCGAGACCTTCCGCGATCGCAGTTTTTCCTACACCCGGTTCACCAATTAGAACCGGATTGTTCTTGGTTCGACGGGAAAGAATTTGAATCGTACGGCGAATTTCGTCATCTCGTCCAATCACCGGATCGAGCTTTCCTTCGCGTGCATACTGAGTCAAATCGCGTCCATATTTCTCTAAGGCTTCGTATTTGTTTTCCGGATTTTGATCGGTCACTTTTTGATTACCCCGAACTTGTTCGATCGCTTGTCTAAGTTTTGCTTCGTCTACTCTAAATTCTGCCAGTAGAGCTTTTCCGAAGCGATTATCTTGGGCATACCCTAAGAGCAAATGTTCGATCGAGATGAAATCGTCCTCGAACTGTTTGCGATAGTCTTCAGCCCGATCAAGCAGCGTATCTGCACTGCGTCCCCAATAGACGGAAGTGCCGCTACCCGAAACTTTCGGCTGACGACGGATAAACTCATCGGCTCGATCACGCACTCGATCAACCGGGATAGCCAGTTTATTGAAGATACTAATCGCTAAACCGTCTTGTTCTAGCAGTGCCTTCATCAAGTGTTCGGTTTCGATCTGCTGTTGCTGCGCCTGTTTCACAACCTCTGGAGTGCGGACGATCGCTTCCCAGGCTTTTTCGGTAAATTTTTCTGCATTGGTTGGCTGCATCGCTTCCCCCTCTGTTTCGTCGATCTTGATAAAGCCATTGTAGAGAAGGTCTGGATTTTAGAGAGATCGGAGTACCGCCCTTTTGCCGCCCAAATACCCGAAGAGTATGATTGAAGAATCATTTATCCTCGTGACTATGGCTGAGCATTCGTTTGAAGCCGAGCGATCCCAACTCATAGACCAAGTTCGTGTTCTAGAAGAAGAGAACCCAGAAGATCTAGAAGCCGTGACGCGAATTCTATCAAAACTGACTCGGTTGCCTTCTGAACAAATTAAACCTTGTCTGCAAACATTGCTCGCGAATCTGCTTGATTTGCAGGACTCTCAACCCGACTCACAACAGAATTTTGAAGCGTGGACGCAGCGATTTAATCGATGGGTGGAAGGGCATCGTGAACTTGGGCTACCATCGTTATCCGATGAGGCGATCAGCCGAGAGAGCATTTATGGAGATGATCGTTGAATGTCGTTTCTCGTTGATACGAATCTTTTATTACGCAGCATCGATCTAAATCACGCGATGAACCGGACTGCGGTAGAGGCTTTGACTTGGTTGCGCCAGAAAGGTGAGCCGCTTCACATCATTCCGCAGAATCTGGTTGAGTTCTGGAATGTCTACACTCGTCCTCTAGAACGAAATGGACTCGGACGTACACCGACAGAAGCCAGTGTGGAAGTTCAGCAACTTCGCTCTTTGTTCACGCTCTTACCTGACACCGCCGCAATCTATCCAGAATGGGAGCGGCTAGTCGGTCGCTATGATGTCCGAGGGGTCAACGTGCATGATGCGCGATTAGTCTCAGCGATGCTTGTGCATGAGTTGAGCCATATCCTGACGTTTAACACTCGCGACTTCAGGCGATATTCCGAAATTGTGGCAGTTGAACCTACCTCGCTTTAGTCGAATGGCGATCGCCATTGTTCTTTTATAAAAAGGCGATCAACTTTGGCGAGATCGGAGTACCGCCCTTTTGCCGTCCAAATACCTGAAATTTAGTCGAAGTCTAGTTCGGTGAAGAGTTCAGCGATCGCTAACCGAAATCCATCCACCACTTCTTCACCGTCGAGAAAATCGGTGATCTTTAATAAGCGATCGGGAGTTGTGCCTCGATAAACGACAACTGATTCTTCATCAGGATTAATCACCCAAACCAAACGAGAACCGCTCTCAAAATATTCCACAATCTCTTGATGAATTTCCTCAAAGGTATTGCTTGGGGAAATGACTTCAACGGCTAGGTCTGGCGCACCCTCAAAGAATCGTTTCGGCAGTTTTTTTAATCCTTTTAATCGGTCTTTTGCAACGAAGGAAACGTCAGGCGATCGCTTATTTCCAGACTTCATCTTAAAGGCAGTGCTGGAATCGCAAACTACACCAAGTTTTCGATCGCGCACATGAATCACCATGATTCCTCCAAGGAAGATGGCGATGTATCCATGCTGCATTCCAGAGTTACCCACGATTTTTAATTCTCCATCTACTAGCTCATAGCGATCGCCGTTGTCGGGCAATGCCATAAACTCTTCGTCTGTCCAGATTTTGGAGTGAGCAGAAATGGTCATGGCGTTGTCCTCGCTTAACCGCCGAATTGCTATTTTGCTTGGTCGTAGATTTCAGGCGTGATTTGAGTCGCTCCCAGTTCTTGGGCGAATTTTTCGATCTTCTTTCGGGCTGCCGGACGCACGAAGAAGGAGATTTCTTTTAATTTGGCTTCGGCTTCTGATGTCCATTCCATCGCGATTGAGGGCAAACTGCGTGTTCATATTTTACATAGGCTGCGGATTTACGAGTGTGTGGGAATGGCAGAAGTGAGAAGTCGTGAAAATCACGTCTCAGATTGAGAGAAGTTGAATGTAATGCCCTAGCTCTACAATAGAAATCAATCCGACAATGCAGTAAATCCAATGGATGTAGATGTGCAGACCTTAGCCAAGATGATGGAAGAAGACGATCGCTGGCTTTCTGAGCATTTCGACGAACTCATCGATCAATATCCAGGGAAGATAGTTGCAATCAAAGATAGCCAACTGGTGGGAGTCGGTGATACTGCCGCAGAAGTTTGCCGCCCATTTCGGGAAGCAGGCGAGAAAGTGATGCCGCTCGTTGTCGCCATTCCTTTTGCAACAGAATGGGATAACCTATGGATTTGAAACTTGGAACGAATGACAACGCTTAGATTCCCTTACAAACAGATCCGAGGTCGAGATCAGCCGATTATTCCCATTGGCATCAAATTGGGAGAAACCTGGAAACGTTTTGAAGCCTATGTTGACTCTGGAGCAACCTACACACTCATTGAAGCTCAACAAATCGATCCAGCCTTTCTCGATTTTCGCACAGGCAGACGAGTTGATATTCAAGTGGGAAGTGGAAGCACGATCGCAGTTTATCTTCATCAGTTACAACTTCAGCTAGGGACAGAACTGCTTACCTGCTCCATCGGGATTTCTGATCAGTTAGGAATTCGATTAAATGTTTTGGGCAAAGCAGGAATCTTCGATCGTTTTCATGTTTGTTTCCGCCAATCTCAAAAAATTCTATTGTTTGAAAAAATTGAGGAATAATTGTTCTACAATCGCTAGCCCACCGATCGCCATCCTAATCGCGTCGGCTGTTCATACACCCGCTTCAACGTATTTACATCTCTCGCGGAAATCGGTGGCGGAGTGCGAACTTGCGAGAAATACATCACATCCGTTTCAAGCGGGCTATGTCCCCAAATGCCGATCGCGTGTCCTAATTCGTGACGTGCAGCAGCGAGAAGCGACAGATCCGGACGATTGAGTTGAATCCGAACCGTAACGCGATGCCGCAAAATCGATTGCTGTTCATAAAGCTCAAAGCGAGTATCTGCAAATCGAACCTGCCCAGTCAGAGGAAACCGAATCGGAATCGAAGAACGATCGATTAAAATATCCGCGCTGTCTTGTCGATCGACCAACTCCAACGGAAAGTAAACCTTCCACTCATT
>PSLO01000017.1:7285-58535 GCA_040289665.1 Leptolyngbya sp. ERB_1_1
AGGTTGAATGTACACTTTCACCGGAAAGCGCGACCAAATGAGATATTCGGGTTCCGTTTTCTGTACTCGATCGAAGTAGTCGCCAGATTGATCCGTCCATTGCATTAGAATTGCCGGAAGCGGATGAATTCGAGCAGCAGGTAAAGCGCGGGTAGAAAGTGCCCAAAATAAAACGCATCCGATCATAAGCAGCACGATCGAATGCGTTCTAAACCGTCGAGATCCTAGCCAAGCCATCCAGCGCTGAGAACCACCGTGATTCCCATAAATAGGATCGTGAAAAACCAAGTCGCGCGGTTTAGGGTCGTTTCTGCGCTCTTGGTGCTGGTGAACAGTTGAGCTTGTCCGCCCAAACCGCCCAAGCCATCACCTTTTGGACTATGTAGCAGTACCAAAACGATGATTCCCACCGCAGAAAACATCCAAACTGCTCTTAAAACTGTAATTAACGTCATAGGGTCAATACGATCGACATGACTTTCATTATATTGACATTTGAGAATCATTCGCCCCACAAGCTGATTGATTCTCTAGAGCCGTTTCCGTACTTTTGTAGCGATGCGTTTGATCGCAAGCTGAATTAAACGAGATCGTGTCAAGGGTGCGATCGTGGCTGGATGCGTTTGCTTATGATCAAAAAACTCATTCACTTCCCGCAGAATGACCTCTAATCGGTGCAAAATGTTGGGCGATCGATATTCGTCAAAGAATTGAGCGGGTAACGGGGGAGTGGGATGAGCGATCGCCTTCAAAATTCGCTGTACATCATACTCGGTTGAATACCCTGCAATCTTGTGACAATTAAAACCCGGATCTAAATAATCCGACAGCCCACCGTTCACACTCGAAAAAACTTGGCAACCACACGCCATTGCTTCCATTGGTTGCAGTCCAAATCCCTCACTCACGCGCTGTTGTGCCCAATATTCAGCAGAATCATATAAATAAACTTTTGTACGATTGAACAGAGTTGAAAGACTATCAACATAAGTATTAATCACTTCAACTTTACAACGCTGCTGAAGTGCCGGAATTAATTGCTTGAGTAGATACTCAGAGGATTTTCTCGTATGAATCAAAACATCAATGTCGCGATTCAAATCTAAAACACTAAATTGGTCAGAAATTTGATTTGGCAAATAGTAGATGAGTGAATTTGGTGCAAGTTGTCCCCAGTATCCCAACGTATTACGGCTAACCGTGATAATCGGAACACTAGAGGGAAGCGTAAAACCATAGCCTGAACTATGGGCGTGATAGATGGCGTGATAATTTCTTAATCGCTTTGCTAACTTAGCGACATCAAACCCCCAACTCATCACAAAAATGACATTGCTTAAGTCTTTCTGCTGAAACACATCATCAAGAAACAAAGTTTCCTTCTCGCGCTCTCGATAGGTCACAACTTCCGCTGGACAAACTTGTTTTGCCAGTTCAAAGGCTTTCAGTTCCGCCCACAAGCCCCCGCAGGCAAAACGTTTCCCGGTTCCAGGAAGCAAAAAATAAAGCGATCGCATCTCAATTCACACTCTTCTGTGTCGGTATTCTATTTCAGCGATCGCTCAACTGCAAGAAAAGAAATCAAACCCTGTATCGATTCAAGCTGGTTTGCTTCCATATGGAATGACAAATTAAAAAGATTGACTTCATTCTGCTGAGTGGGAACGAAAGAAACCAAGCCTTGCAGCGGTTCAATCTGACTTGCTCCCCTATGGAATGACAGATCAAGAAGCTGAATTCCGTTCTGCTGAGTGGGAACCGATGAAAATAATGGATGTGTAATCGTCGGAGTCTCACTCACTTTCGCAAAACACCCTGCCTCAAATGGAATAGAAGCAATCAACGCATCGATCGCGGCACTCTGACGAGCGGCATCTGCGCTATCAAACCGATGCGCCCAACTCAAACCGAACTGATGTCGATCGTTACGACTATTCGACAACACCGAAGTTGCATTCTTCAAAATAAACTCTCTGTAGCGTGGATTGGGTGAGGTTTGATGAAGGTAAGCCAGATTTCGGATAAAAATCCCTTTGAACTGTGCGCCATCACTGCCGCAGTTCGGTTCACAGCGTTCGCGCAATATTCCATTTTTAGAAAGATGTTGTAGGGTTGCAGTCGCGATCGCATTAGCCTGTTTCAGATATGCCCGATCTCGCGTACTGTTGTACAAATCGACCAACCCGCCAATCACTACAGCCTGATTGTAAGTCCAAGTAGTACGACCATTGTTGCGACAGCGATGATCAAGTCCGTCATTGACAAGGTTTTTGCTGTTGATCATGCCCGATCGTTTGATCCAGTTCCAACTCCGTTTTGACCAGTCAATGTAACTTCCTTTACCATAGTCATTGATGGTGCGTTGATGCAACCGGATCGCAACTGTAAAAAATAGCTCATTTGTGATTGCGTTTTTATACTGGCGATCTTTTCGCCACCACACCCCACCACCGCATTTTAAATCCCATCCTCTTGTCATGTCTTTGAAAATGGCTTTTGCGGTGTTGAGATAGCGAGTGTCACCTGTCAAATCGTAGGCTTTGATCCAAGTCAATGCCCACCAGCCCTGATCGTCATACACATCCGCTTCGATAAATCGTGTTGCTTTGTGCTTCTCGTAGGTGTTGGTGATGATGTGATGATAGGTCGGCTGATTGGTGAGGCGCGAATAGTCGATCGTGGTTTCGAGTGCGTTTGCTGCGTTCCACCAGCCTGTAGAGTTCCAAAGTCCCGTTGAGGTGCTGTAAAACAGTTGAAGTGCTGCCATTCCTGCTGCGGCAGCTTGGCAAACTCCGGGTAAAACCATAACCGAACTTCTCCCTAAGTCTTGGTCGCAAATCTGATCACAAAGTACTTAAGGATACAGTCCTAAATTATTTTTTCAACATAAGTTAAAGTAACAAATGCTACTCGTTTACCGAATGTTGCTTTAGGTCATTCAATGAAACATATTCGAGTGTGGCGGCATGAGTGGAAGCGAGAACCACTGGAGGGGCGACTCCTGCATCTAGCGCTTCTTTCCAACGAGCAGCACAGAGACACCAGCGATCGCCAGGTTTTAATCCCGGAAAGTCATACAGTGGCATCGGAGTACTGAGGTCATTCCCGCGTGATTTGGTGAATTGCAAAAATTCTTCTGTGAGTTGGGCACAGACGACATGGATGCCGACATCTCCGGCTCCAGTGCTACAAAATCCGTCTCGGTAATATCCGGTCATGGGCGAAGTACAACAGCTTTGTAGTTCGTCACCTAAAACATTTCTGGCGCGTGTACGCATGGTGAACTCTCCGTTTTATAAGATTTGCTGTAGTGCATCCTCTTTAAATCCAACAAACACAGCCTTTCCATTCTTCACAAATAACGGACGCTTCAGCAACATTGCATCATTTGCAAAAGCATCGATCCATTGTGCATCTGTCCAGGTCTGTTTCTCTTCGCCCAAGGAGCGGTAAGACTGCCCTGACGTATTTCGCATCGGTTTTGCTCCCAAGGTTGAAACCCATGCTTCGATCTCAGGCTTAGAAGGTGGCTGATCTTTCGTGTTGATAAAGTCGTAGGCGATCGCTCGATCGCCTAACCACTTGAACGCTTTCTTACAGGTTCCACAGGTGGGAATGCCGTAAACTTTAAGAGACATTTGTACTGAATCTTTATGACACTGCTTCAGATTCTAAAGCAGAGTGTTCACCAAAATCCAATACACGACAAGCGTTCCGATGATTCCAATCCATAATCTTCCTTGATTCATAAAAAATAAGGTTGTAAGTTTTATATTCAGTTTCTAATAGTAGATGCAAGAGTGGACTCTATCGGAAGAACGAGACTGAATTACCGCTCGACCAATTGCCGAAAGCGTCGATCGCTCATAATCTGCTCAAACTCCGGATCGTTTTTGGCATCTTCTCGATAGCGCGGATTCAGTTGAATCGCTTCTTCTAGGTTCTCGATCGCCGCTTGAGTGTGACCCTGAAGGGCATAGCAGATCGCTTTGTTGTAATAAGCGGGTGCATACTTCGGTTGAATGTCGATCGCGAAATCAAAGCTTTCTAACGCATCACGATCGCGCTCTAACTGAATCAAGAGATAGCCCCGATAATTCCAAACCTTGTAAGCTTCAGAATTCAATTTCAGCGCTTCATCGAACGAGGCTAAAGCTTCGGAGTAACGACCCAACATTTGCAGGGCTAACCCACGATTCAGCCACGCGATCGAATCATCAGGACGAATCTGAACCGCTTGATCGAAGGATCGAAACGCTTCCTCGTGCCGCTGTAGTTTGCCCAAGGCGACACCCCGATCGCACCAAGCTTCTGAGTAATCGGGATCAAGTTGAATCGCGTGATCGTAGGACGCGATCGCGTCTTTATACTGCTTCAATCGTCCGAGCGCTAAACCGCGTCTGAGCCAAAGTTCAGGATTGTCCGATCGCTGTTGAATCGCACGATCGTAATGGGCAATCGCGTCTTCAAACCGGCCCGATTTAAACAAATCCTCAGCTTGCTCAAATTCAGCGTTTCGCGGCTCAACGGTTGAGATTTCAACTGGCTCAGGTTCAGGACGGCGATTTTGCGCTTGTTCACGCAATCCCGAAAGCTGAGAAACAAACTCGATTTCTAGGCTCTGAAGCTTGTTGAAAATCGCTTGTTTTTGTTGCACCGCATCAGACTCTAGCAATCGTAACTTATCAAGGAAATTGGTTCTACCTTGAAGCGCACTCGACTCCATCTCTGAAAACTGCGATAACAATTCTGCTTCTTTTTGGTTGATGTTTTCCTGCGCTTGTTTTTGATGCTGTTCTAAATGCGAGCGAGCCTCTACCGCTGTTTCCGAAAGTTCAGTTTCTACTTGCTCAATGCGTTGACGAACTTGATCACGTTGCTGCTGTGTATCGGTACTCAATCCAGCAAGCTGTGCTACAAATTCTGTTTCTACTTGCTCAATGCGTTGACGAACTTGATCGCGTTGCTGTTGTGTGTCGGTATTCAACTCAACAAGCTGTGCTACAAATTCTGTTTTGAGATGTCGAAGATCTTCAAGTAGTTGATTGCGTCGATCTTCTGTATCCATTTGTGTTTCAGCAAGTTGTGTCGTGTAATCTTGCTCGAATTGCGCTAAACGTTGCAACAGTTGATCGCGTCTCTGTTGCGTATCGGATTGTAACTGATCGAGGTGGGCGGTGAAGGCGGTTTGAGAGCACGTTAGATGTTCCTGGGTGAGTTCCTGTTGCTGAGTTGCAAAGGCTTCAATTCCGTCGAGTTGCGTCATCAGTTGGTTATGCAAATCGTTGAATCTATCGGCTGCGATCGCATTTTGTTGATCTACATCCGTTTTCAGCATTGAAAGATGTGCAACAAAATCTGAGGAAAGCTTTTCTAATTCGCGTTTTGATAAATTAACTTGCGTTTCGAGTCCTGCTAACAGTTCTGCTTGCGATTGTGATAACTGAGTCGTTAACCCTGTTAAACTTTCTGCATCTTCTGAAATTCTGCTTTGCAATTCTTGAACTTCACGTTCGAGTTGACTCAGTACATCGCGAGACTGTTGAATTTTGCGTTCCGCTTCCTGTTGTACGTCTTGTAGCTGATGTTCAACTTCGGTTAGATGCTGAAGCTGTTCTAATCCCCGTTCGACAATTTCTCGAATAATGATGCGTCGGAATTTCCACAGCGCGATCAGAAGTGCGATCGGAAACACCGTTAATGTAATCAGCGCCACATTCAGCAACATACTGGATCGAGTCAAGGCGCGATCGATTTCGGTTTCGACTTGTGATCGGACTTGTTGTTCTTGCTTGAGTTGGGTCAGTTCTTGCTGTGAAGACTGGGCGTGGACAACTTCGATCGAACTAAGCGGAGCCGAACATACGAGAAAGCCGCCCAGTAGAAAGGCAAAAACTGATTGATTCTTCTTCAGCATAAAGAATTTCCGCTCGATCAATGGAAGTTGTACTATTGTCCAATTTACCAAGTTGATTCGAGAATTAGCAGAAATTATCTTAATGTTGTGGGCGATCGTGTAGACCTATGTTCCTCGGTAGCAAGCGAAAAGTTATGTGTGCGGGGAACTGAGCGATCGTGATTGCCCATTAATTTTGTTTGTTCGACTCGTCGGACTCGGTTTGCTTCCGTTTGGGGCGTTTGTGGTTTTCTAGCTTTTTGTAGCCAATGGATTCTGCCTGGTTACTGTTTTTTCCGTACTGTGCAAGCACAGAGTTTTTCATCGCTTGTACGCCTTGGTGAAATTTCCATTCGATTTCTCGCACTTCATCGAGTAGATCGCGGTGTTTTGCTTTCGCCTGAATTTCGAGTTCGTACAAGAAATGCAGTTTCCGTTCCATTTCACTGAGTACTTCAAGGGCGGCTTCTGGGCGACTGGGGTTGTAGCCGGGAATTCCTTTTGCGCCTCGCAGGGCGTTGATGTCTTGATCAATGATGCCAGCCCGTAGGCGTTGGCTGGTGTCTGGGAGTGCCATAGGGTTTAAATGCTCATTTGACGAGAAAGCCGTAAGGTTCAGCTTAATCTTAATTCAAAACAGCAGAATCATTGAATGAAGCACGATCGCGCGCTATCAAACACTTTCCGGCTTACTATCCCGCTGCATTAGTTCACCAACTGCCGATCGCGGTGTAATTTCTCCGCGCAGTAAGCGATCGACTTGCGTCGAAATCGGCATCGAAATTCCTTGAGCTTGTGCCAATCTCACCAAAACCTGAGTCGTATTAATTCCTTCTGCTGTTCCTTCCAGCGTCGCCAAAACTTCAGAAAGCGTTTTTCCTTGTGCTAATCCATAGCCGACCTGATAATTTCGGCTCAACGAACTGCTACAAGTCGCCAACAAATCCCCCAATCCCGACAATCCATAAAACGTCTCTGGTTTCGCGCCCCAGTACGTCCCCAACCGAATCATTTCTGCTAATCCGCGTGTCACCAATGCTGATTTCGCATTCGTCCCAAGCTGCAAACCATCACAAGCACCCACCGCGATCGCAATCACATTTTTCAAGGTTCCACCCAATTCAACCCCGAGCGGATCAGCATTGGTATACACCCGAAATCGAGCAGACGAAAACGCTTGCTGAACGCAGTCCGCAACCATTTGATCCCGATGTGCAACAACACTGGCAGCGGGTAAGCCTTGTTGAATTTCTTTCGATAAATTCGGACCTGAGAGAACCGCGATCGCGCTTTCTGGAAAGGCAGCTTGCCAAACTTGCGACGGCAACAACGGTAGAGCCGTTTCACTCCCTGATTCGGAATCGAGTCCCTTGGTTGCAGTCACAATCGTTGGAACCTTGATCGAAATTTGTTCAATCACTGATCGAACCCCTTTCATCGAAACCGCTGAAATTAGCAAGTCGGACTGAGCGATCGTATCGTTGAGCGATCGTCCACATTGCCGCGACCACACAACCACTTCATGTCCATTGTCTCGTACCAATTCTGCCAGCGTTGATCCCCAAGCGCCCGCCCCAATCACCGCGATCTTCATCTCGGATACTGTTCCATCAATGCCTGAACCTGCTCAGCATGATATGAACTCCGAGTCAGCGGGGTCGAAACCACTTGCAAAAAGCCGATCGACTCCCCATATTCGCGCCAAGCGTCAAACTGCGCCGGTGTGACAAAATCCTTCACGTCTAAATGCTTCTGACTCGGCTGAAGATACTGTCCGATCGTCAAAATATCGCAGTTCGATGCTCTCAAATCCTGCATCGTCTGTCGCACTTCCGCATCGGTTTCACCCAATCCCACCATGATCCCCGACTTGGTGTAAACGCTTGGATTGATCACCTGAACCTGTTTGAGCAATTCGAGCGATCGAGCATAATCCCCTTGCGGACGCACACGACGATATAACCGTGGGATCGTTTCTGTATTGTGATTAAGAACTTCAGGCGATGCACTGAGAATGATTTTGAGGGCGTTCCAATCGCCACACAAATCGGGGATTAAAACTTCGATCGTCGTCTTAGGCGAAACGGCTCGAATCTCCTCGATACAGCGAACAAACTGCGACGCTCCCCCATCCGGCAAATCATCCCGATTCACCGAAGTCACGACCACATGATTTAGCCGCATTCGTCTCACCGCTTCCGCCAGTCGAGTCGGTTCAGTCGGATCAAGCGGCTGCGGTTTCTTCTCAAAATCGATATCACAATAAGGACAAGCGCGGGTACAAGCCGGACCCATAATCAAAAATGTCGCCGTTCCATTGTTAAAGCACTCTCCAATGTTCGGACAGGATGCTTCTTCGCACACGGTATTGAGCGCTAAATCTCGTAAGACTTCTTTGACATTTCCGACCCGCTCCCACTGAGGAGCCTTGACCCGTAGCCATTCTGGTTTGACAACCACGTTTTTACCTATGTGCGATCGCGTTTTGCATGGTCTATCTTAACAAGTCTGGGATTTTGAGCAAATCTCTCGACGCACGCACCAACATGAGTTACGATAAAAGACGCATTGCAAAAAACGCTCTGCGGGATGTAGCGCAGCTTGGTAGCGCACCTCGTTCGGGACGAGGGGGTCGTAGGTTCAAATCCTATCATCCCGATTTCTAACAAAACAAAAACCCCCATGCACGAAGCACAGGGGCAAATTGTATATCCTTCAAACAAGTTCTACACTCGACCGCGTAACATTTGCGCCATTTCGTTTTGCTTCGGTGACATTTCCAGCGCCACCTCTTCGGTAATTTGACCTTGCTCGTACAGTTTGTAGAGGGACTGGTTCATCGTACACATTCCATCAAATCCACAGCGAGGAATAATCGCTTCAATTTCATCAAGTTCACCTTTACGAATGTAATCGCGAATCGCATCGGTATTAATCAAAATGTCATGGAATGCAGCCCGTTTCCCATCAGTGGTACGACACAGCCCTTGGGCAACCACAGCCACCAATGATTCCGCGAGAGCAACCCGCATCGTGGGCTGTTCGTTCGGTTGGTAGAGGCTGAGAACCCGCTCGATCGTCTTGACCGCGCTATTAGTATGCAGCGTTCCCATGACCAAGTGACCCGTTTGCGCCGCTTTCAATGCTGTGTTTACGGTTTCCTTGTCCCGCATTTCACCAACCAAGATAATATCTGGATCTTCCCGGAGTGCGGCTTTGAGAGCGTTGTCAAACTTGCGCGTGTGCATTCCGACTTCACGGTGTTTGATTAGCGACTTGCGGCTTTTGTGAATAAATTCGATCGGGTCTTCGATCGTAATAATATTCTTTGGCATCTCCTTGTTGATGTAATCGATCATCGCCGCTAGAGTGGTCGATTTACCCGATCCAGTTGGACCCGTAATGAGAATCAAGCCCTTGTGATAGTGACAGATATCCTTGAACACCGCAGGCAGATTAAGCTGCTCCATCGTTAGAATCTTCAGCGGAATCAAACGCAGAACCATTGCAGGTCCATGCAGTGAACCAAAGATATTAATCCGTACCCGCGCAAACTCGTACTGAGTCGCTCCATCAAAATCTAGCGTTTCTTCAAACTGACCAATTTCCTCTTCGCTCAGAACTTCTCTCAACCAGCCCATAAACGTCGCGTGATCGGTTTCAGTCCATTCGGTCGTCTCGATTTCACCACGATTCCGAAAGCGCGGCACTTCTCCCACCCCAATGTGGACATCAGAAAATCCTTTATCAAACGCCGTCCGAATAATCTGCTCTAACGTGGGGGAACCATTAGGACGACGAGACGCATTCGGGGTTGTGGGCGGACTGGTCGGGCGATGTCCGACCGTAGGCGGGGGAGTGGCTCCGGTTGGAGTACCTAAAGGCGCAGAGGGAGAACTCGCTGGAATCGAAGCAGCAGGACGACTCGCAGGCATGGCAAAAGTTTCAGTTGCGGCAGCGCTATTTACTCTCGATGCAGGTTCAGTCACCCTATTTGGCATGGTTCGCAGTGCAGGCGGTGGCATCGGGGAAATTCTTGGGGCGGGCGGCGGTGTGATCTCGCGATGCGGTGCAGTGCCTTCGGTGTTTTGCGCGATCGATGAACGCTGTGTGTCTGGTGTCATATCCCTATAAAGTCTCTGAGCGGTAAATGGGGTCGGATTCAATTGGCTTGGTAGGGCGAATGGGGGTGCGATCGCAAAATCTTTACGGTTTTAACCTTTTCACGGTGATGCCAGACCCCTAACATGAATTAAGCTTTCCCAGATGTTAGGGGCGAGTATCAAGAGGGATCAGGAGCTATGAGCGAGTCTGAGCGTTGGTATGTGGTGAAGCGACCCAATGCCCAATGTCAAATTCTGACCGAAGATGAACTAGAAGCGAATCAAACGACAAATCCCTCTGAGATGGTGGAACATTGGGGTCCATTCACCTCAGAGGGAGAAGCGATCGCGCGTCGCGTCGGATTGATTCGATCGGGTAAGTGTCAGCCAAGCTAATTTTTGGCGCGGCTGCCTTGTTTTGCACTAATCGCTTGATTGAGTACCTGCATGGCTTTGACGTACTGCGGGTCGTTGGCTGTGCCAATCTTGTCGCGATCTTTCACTAAGGCTTGACGCTGTTGCTCGGTCAGTTCGATCACGACATCGGGATCGATACCATGCTTGTTAATATCACGACCGTTGGGAGTGAGATATTTGGCGATCGTCACTGCCATTCCAGATCCGTCACCCAAGCTACGAACCGATTGAACTAAGCCTTTTCCAAACGTTTTGACTCCAACGATCGTGGCACGCTTGTTGTCTTGCAGCGCTCCAGAGAGGATTTCACTCGCACTGGCTGAACCGCCATCGACGAGAACCACGAGCGGTTTATCGGTTAGAGCGCGACGGTTGGCTTCTTCTTTGTCGGAAACGCCTTGACGATCGACCGTCGAGACGATGCCACCTTGCTGAATCCACATCCGAGCGATATCCACGCTGGCGTAGAGCAAGCCGCCGGGGTTCGATCGCAAGTCGAGAATATAGCCTGTGACGTTATCTTTTTCGAGCTTCTGAATTGCGTCCCGCATTTCCGGAGCAGCATTGGCGCTGAACTGCACAAGGCGAATGTAGCCGACTTTTCCGGTGGGAGATTGTTGGACACTGGCGCGAACCGGATGAATTTCAATCTTGGCACGCTTGAGGTTGAATTCTAGCTGCTGAGTGCCCCGTAGAACGGTAAGTTTAACCTGAGTATTGACTGGACCCCGAATTAGCGTCACCGCCTTGTTGACATCCATGCCTTCGGTGCTTTTGCCGTCGATCTGGGTGATGATATCTTTTGCGGCGACTCCAGCGGTTGAAGCGGGACTGCCTTCGATCGGAGAAATCACCGTTAACTTCTTGGTCTTTTCATCGGCTGCCAGTTGAATCCCTACGCCAGTTAATTCGCCGGAGGTGTCGATCTGCATATTGCGGAACTCGTCCGGGTCCATAAAGCGCGTATAAGGATCGCCCAAGCGCTTCAACATCTCCCGAATCGATTTGTAAGCTTCTGCTTTGTCTTTGTAGTTGCGGTTGAGATATTGGCTGCGAACTGCTTTCCAATCGACTTGGTTGAACGTGCCATCGACATAGTTGCGATCGATCACCTGCCAGACTTCATCCACGAGTTCTTTGGGACTGTCTCGAAAGAACGCTTGCCCTTTATTCAAATGAATCCCGGCTCCGGTGATGGTCACTGCGGTTACGGCGGCGCCAGCCGTTGCACCTAAGACAAGCGCGCGTTTCGTCATGACTATACCTGCTTAATTCTGGAGAAGTGACAAAAAGGTTATGCTCAATTTAACACAGGCGTTTAGGGGCAATCCGTACTAATTGCCCAGTTTTAGAGATGAAGTTTTGCAATAGCGGGTGACGGAGAGAAAGAAAAGTGCGATCGTAAAGATTCATGTGTCTTTCTCTCATTGTCATGATTTCGGATCAATCCATTTGCCGTCAGATTTGATCAGGTTAATCAATTCCACAACGCCTTGGTCTTCTGGGACTTTTTTGATCTCTTCGCGTCCTCGATACAGGGAAATGTAGCCCGCTTGTTTGCCCACATAGCCATAATCGGCATCTGCCATTTCGCCAGGACCATTGACGATACAGCCCATCACCGCAATATTCAATCCGGTGAGATGGCTGGTAGCTTCTCGGACTTTCTGTAATACCTCTTCAAGATTAAACAGAGTGCGACCACAAGACGGGCAAGCAACATACTCGACCATCGTACGCCGCAGTCCTAACGCTTGTAGGATGCCGTAGCACACCGGAATTTCTTTTTCTGGTGCTTCTGTGAGCGAAACCCGAATTGTATCTCCAATGCCTTCAGCCAAAAGCGTCCCAATTCCAGCGGTAGATTTAATTCGACCATATTCCCCGTCTCCGGCTTCCGTCACACCGAGATGAAGCGGGTAAGCCATTCCCAGTTCATTCATGCGTTTCACCATGAGGCGATTGGCTGCCAGCATGACCGGAACTTTCGAGGCTTTCAGCGAGAGTTCAAGATTGTAAAAGTTGAGCGACTCACAAATCCGAATGAATTCTAATGCTGATTCCACCATGCCTTCTGGAGTGTCGCCATAGGTGAAGAGCATTCGTTCTGCTAAAGAACCGTGATTTACGCCGATCCGCATGGATTTATTTTGGTCACGCAAAGAGATCACTAAGGGCGCGAGTGTATCTCGGATCTTTTCCCCGATCGCATCAATTTCAGCCTGGGTATAGTCCGTCGTTTTCGGCTTCTCAAAGACGTATAATCCCGGATTGATTCGCACGTTATCGACGTAGTTTGCTACCTCTAGGGCGATCTTCATTCCATTGTGGTGAACATCAGCGACGAGCGGAACGGGCAAATAGGTTTTGTGCAAACGATCGCGAATTTCTTCCATCGCTTTCGCGTGTGCCATGCTTGGAACGGTGACTCGGACAATCTCACAACCGATTTCATGCAAGCGACGAATTGCAGCAACGGAACCTTCAATATCTAGCGTATCTTCGTTGATCATCGATTGAACAGCGACGGGATGATCACTCCCGATCGAGATGCTACCCACAGGAACAGAGCGAGTTTTGCGACGATGAATGGTGGTGTCAGTCGAGTACTGAACAGCAGGAGTAGCCGAAGCGATCGGAGTAGGCAAAGTTTGCATAACGGGGTGGTAATGACTCGATAGCAAAAAAGACAGAAGCTCTTAAGTCGGAGTTTCTGTCTTTCAGATTGCCATAGAAACGAACCATTTGACCGGATTTTCGGCTTAACCTCGACATAACCGAGATTCTTGTTTTACAGAACCTGCCATTGCTGCACGTTGCAGCATCATAAAAGCGCGAAAATCCTCACGATCGTATTTCGATGCCAGCAAGAGACGCAGTTGATTTTCGGCTTCGATCGAAAGTAATCCAGTTGTGAGCGCTTGTTGAACGACTTCGCGAATTTGTGCCATAGCAACACCCCAACAGCCACAGATGAACAAGTTTAAATACGAGCAAACCGAGAGTTTTATGCAATTCCTAAAAATTGCGCTGTCGGTTCACGACTTGCAGAGCCAAAAGAAAACCAATGGATGAAATCTTAGAGGAATTTAGATGAGAAAAACGGTATCGCGCTGAACAAGTTCTTAATTTGTCCGATCGCGCTAAACCATATGAAAACCGGGGTTAGCGCAAGGTGACGAACTTATAAAGCGAAAGGTTCCCGCGTATCGAAACAACTTTGATACTTCAGTTGAGAGATAGTCGCATCCGGAGAAAATAGAAAAAAATACAGTTCTTTAAAGAACGGATACGGTGAGTTATATGGATTTGTTTGGAGGCAGTTCTAGCGCGATCGCACCTAAATTTCCTTTGCGAAAATCGGTCAAAATTTGTCGAGCAGTGCGTTCTACGTCGCCGTTGTACTTTGAGTCTGCCAGCGTTTTAAGATAGCTTTCTCCGGTGAGATTTGCGATCGCGATTCCATAGCGCGATTCCAAAACCGCTGATGATAAGGGCAACAGATCTACCAGTGATGCTGCAACTCGCTGATTATCGTAAGCTGCTTCACCGATATCATCACAAATCGCTAATTTAATTGCGGCTTGCTGATCGGTTAGCTTGTTCGGCAAAACTCCGGGCGCGTCGAGTAATTCAATTTGATCAGAAATTCTCACCCATCTGAGTTGTCGCGTTACACCCGCACGACGGGCACTTTCAACGACTCGCCGCTTCAATAAGCGATTGATCAAGGCAGACTTGCCAACATTGGGAAAGCCGATGACCACGGCTCGAACAGGACGGGGAAGCATTCCGCGATCGAGTCTGCGCTGATTCATGTGTGCGCCTGCGGTTTGAGTTGCTTTTGCGATCGCATCGATCCCCTTTCCATGTTGGGCATCGGTAAACAGCGGATCTTCTCCTCGGTCTTGGAACCATTGCGTCCACTGCTCTTTGGCTTTGGGCGGAATCATATCCACACGATTCATCACCAAAATTCGACCCTTTTCCCCGATCCACTGATCAACTTGTGGATGATGGGTTGATAATGGAATCCGCGCATCCCGAACCTCTAGCACAACATCGACGCGCTTAAGTTGCTCTAATAGCGCTTTTTCTGCTTTGGCAATGTGACCGGGATACCACTGGATCGGGGGCGAGGACATGAATCTAATTCTCGAAAAGTTGAGCAGGAGTGAGTTGGAGTTGAGGAAATTGAGGAGAAGTGATTGGGCGATCGTTCTGAAATGCGCCCACTTCAGCATATCGATCGCCTTCGAGAGTTAGGACTGTAACCGACTGATTTTCGGGGTCGATCAGCCAGTATTCAGGGATGCCACGTTTGGCGTATTGGGCGCGTTTGCGGATGAGATCACGATCGCGATTCGCTTTCCCAGGACTGAGTACCTCAGCCACGAGTTGAGGCGGTGGCGCATCGATCAGAATCGTAAGTCGCTTCTGAGTCAGACCGAGATGAACCTGATCCAGAATCACTAAATCAGGATATCGATTCGCTGCGTCTTTTCTCTCCAGTACCGGAACCTGAATTTCGCAAGTATGCGGGCGAATTAGCCGCAGCGGAATTCCTGCCTCCGCCAATTTCAGCAAAAGGAGATTGGGAATAAAATCATTCGGTTCCGATTCTGGCGGCAATTCTACTAACTCTCCATCGATTAATTCATAGCGATTATCTGTACCGTCATCGAACTCTAAGTACGCTTCAAACGTGGCAAATTTGGGTTTTGCTTGAGTCATGGCTAAGGAACCACAAGGACGGGACAAGGAGAAAGGCTAATCACTCGATTGGTGACGCTATCCGAAGCGCCTTCGGTCGTGAGTCCAAGACCCCGACATCCCATGATAATCAAATCTGCTTCTACCTCGTCGGCAACATCGCAGATGGTAAAGGCAGGCTTGCCCTCGCGCTCGATCGCGTCCGCTTCAATCCCTTGGTCAGAAAAGAGCGATCGAGCACTTTCCAGCAAATTGGCGACCGTATCCGGCGATGCCATTGCATCGGGTTGCTCAGCCATCGATTCGACCACAGATAACAGCACCAAACGACTCTGATGAATTTTCACCACGTTCGCTACAGTTTCAACCGCTTGACGAGACTCGCGGCTGGCATCGATCGGAAACAACACAGTTTTAAACATGATTCAAATGTCCGGACTTTCTGAACTTATCTAACAGCATTGCAGAAACTTCGATCGTAGGTGTCGCGATTAATGGAAAAATAAGAAATAAGTAGAAAGACTCATTTAGGAGCCAAGATCGTGCCGAAGAAGACTGTCAATGATTTATCGTCCGCCGAGTTACAAGGCAAACGCGTTTTAGTACGAGCAGATTTTAACGTGCCCGTCGATGAACAAGGAAAAATTACCGATGACACGAGAATTCGAGCAGCGTTGCCCACGATCGAAGCGCTCACCTCAAAAGGGGCAAAAGTGATCTTGTCGAGTCACTTTGGTCGTCCCAAAAATGGGCCTGAAGATAAATATCGCTTAACTCCGGTGGGTGAAAGACTCTCAGAACTCCTCGGTAAGCCCGTCGTCAAAACTGATGATTGTATCGGCGATGATGTCAAGTCGAAAGTCGATGCCATGCAGCCGGGTGACGTTTTACTGCTAGAAAACGTGCGGTTCTACAAAGAAGAAGAAAAGAACGATCCGGCATTTGCTGAGAAATTAGCATCCGTTGCAGATTTGTACGTCAATGATGCGTTTGGTACGGCTCACCGCGCTCATGCTTCAACCGAAGGTGTCACCAAATTCCTCAAGCCTTCAGTTGCAGGACTGCTGATCGAGAAAGAATTGCAATATCTCCAAAGCGCGATCGAAAATCCTCAGCGTCCGTTAGCTGCGATCGTCGGTGGCTCGAAGGTCTCCAGCAAAATTGGTGTGATCGAAACCTTGCTCGATAAAGTAGACAAGCTGCTGATCGGCGGTGGCATGGTGTTCACCTTCTACAAAGCCCGTGGTTTGTCAGTCGGTAAATCTTTGGTCGAAGAAGACAAGCTAGAACTCGCGAAGACACTGGAAGCAAAAGCGAAAGAGAAAGGAGTCGAACTGTTGCTCCCGACCGATGTTGTGGTCGCAGATAATTTTGCGCCTGATGCTAACACGCAAACGGTCAGTGTCGAGAATATCCCGGATGGTTGGATGGGCTTGGATATTGGACCTGATTCGATTAAGACCTTCCAGAATGCTTTGTCTCAGTGCAAGAGCGTGATTTGGAATGGACCAATGGGCGTGTTTGAAATGGACAAATTCGCGAAAGGTACGGAAGCGATCGCGCATACTTTAGCTGAGTTAACTCCGAAAGGAACGACCACGATCATCGGTGGTGGCGATTCGGTTGCAGCCGTTGAAAAGGTCGGGGTTGCAAGTCAAATGAGCCATATTTCGACAGGCGGTGGTGCGAGTTTGGAACTGCTCGAAGGAAAAGAGCTTCCTGGAATTGCAGCACTGGATGAAGCGTAAACCTTCACTTAACTGTTTCTAAAATGGACTTCCTGCGCCAACGCCCTCTGAATGGAATTCGGGGCGATACAAACGAAGTCCGCCCGGAGCGGAATGTCGCCGAGTATGGCTGTGAGCGTGCGGCAGGCACACTTGGTCTGTATCGCCGCGAATTTGATTCGCCTGGTCACAGTAATTGATGGAGGAGGTCTAATAATTCCTGTCAGGTCATATCTGACAGGAATTATTTTTTATTGTTTGGCAGGAGCGACTTTACCGATCGTTTTCAATTTTCCATCCGGTTCAACTGTCCAAACATCGTAACTGCCAACTACATCACCAGCAGCATCAATATCCACATCGCCACTTGCGCCTTGATAGTTGATCTTTTTGTTTTGGCGCAGTAGTTCTAAGCCTTTACACACGTCGGTTACTTCTTCCCCTGGCGGATTCGTGACCTCGCGTAACTTATCCTTCATTGCCTCGCCACTGTTTGACTTCGCGGCTTGTGCTGCTAATACCAGAATTGCCGCTGCATCCCAAGCGTGAGCCGCATACGCCACAAGAGGGCGCTTCTGCTTTTCTTCCCACAGCTTGGTAAAGGCAGCCAAACTCTTACCACTGGCTCCCGGAACCGTTCCCAACGCACCCACTAAAATCGATTGTCCATTCTGTCCTTTGCCGACCTTATTCACGAAATCCTGAGAATAAACGCCATCGGTCAGCAAGAACTGAGTATTCTGACTCTTTCCTTGTTCATAAGCAGATTTGACAATCAAGCTGCCTGTATCAGCGTATAAGACTGCTGCCACCGCTTTTGGAGTTCCTGAAAACGCTGCGGCTGCTTCGGTTTCCACAGTTGTTGCTTTGGGATCATAGCGAGTGGGTCTTGCCTCATTGGTGATCTGACCGCCCAGCCCCCTAAACGCTTTGACAAACTCGCGCTCGAAACCGACTCCATAATCGTTGTTAATCACTAGCGTTGCGGCGGAGGTCAATTTACGATCGCTTGCCAGTTTCGCCAGTGCTTGCGCCTGATAGGTATCCGGAGGCGCAGTTCTTGCCCAATACCCCTGGAATTTGCCTTCTTTTGCTTGTTGAGTAAACACGGGGCTAGTGCTTCCGGGCGAGATCAAAACTACTTTGTTACGAACTGCGATCGGGAGCGCAGCGGTCGAAACACTACTCGCAAATGATCCCACCACACCCGCAACTTTTTCTCGTTCTGCCAGTCGCGTCATCCCTTCTGCACCTGCGGCGGGATCAGTCTGATCATCAGCACTGACTAGAGTGACAGGTTCACCATTGACACCACCACACTGATTCACCGTGTCAACCAGCATCGGAACGGCGGCAACCATTTGCTGTCCAACCGAGGCGAGATCTCCCGTTGAAGGCAGGAGCGAACCGATCTTCAAGCCTTTGGCGGGAGTGGTTGAGCCTGCGGGAGAGGCGGTTCCGCCTTGTCCGGTGGGCGGGGCGGCTTCTTGGCAAGCAGCAGCGAGAAGTCCAACCGTAAGGGTCATGACAGCGAGGGATAGAGCGCGTCCAAGTTTAAGACGAGTTGGAGAAGCTAAATTACGCATTGAAGGTTCAACTCCTTAAAAACGATCGAGAAATCTAATGAGATTAAGTGTGAAGCCAATCTTAAACCCAAGGCTCCCGAAATTTAGCATTATTTACTGAAATTCGTCGATCGTTCGAGTAACCACCAGAGTTCGCCTTGAGGTTTGATCAAGCGTGCAGGATAAGTGGTTTCGTCTGCCTCTTCTGCAAAAATCTGGGTGAGTGCATGGTATTTGTTTGCGCCTGCAACCATGAAGATAACGGTATGAGCGGCATTGATAAAGGGCGCAGTGAATGTAATGCGAGGGTTTCCGTCTTTGTTGCCGACAGTAATTAGGCGATCGCGCACTTGCAGAGCGGGTGTATGAGGAAACAGAGACGCAGTGTGAGCATCATCGCCAATTCCCAATAGAATCACATCAAAGGCAGGGAATTCTCCAGGCTTTGAGTTGAAAAACGCTTGCAGTTGGGCTTCGTGTTTTTGGGCTGCGATCGCGGGATCTGCTTCATCGGTTGGTATCGGGTGTACATTTTCAGCAGGAATTGGAACTTTGTCGAGCCAAGCGAGACGCACCATCCGTTGGTTGCTATCGGGATGATCGGGTGCGACATAGCGTTCATCGCCCCAAAAGATGTGAAGTTTGTCCCAAGGGAGATTTTGCTGGGCGAGTTTTTCGTAGAGCGGTTTGGGGGTACTGCCACCAGCGAGGGCGATCGTAGCGATATTGCGAGTTACGAGCGCGCTCTGGAGTTTTTCGAGAACAAGTTCGAGGGCACGATCAACAAGGGCTGGCAGGTCAGCTAAAACTTCAACGTGTGGATTCATAAGAAGCAGTTTTACGATTCTTTGTCAGAATAAGGCAGGAACTTAGAATTCTCTGCCGTCTTTAGATCGATATAAGAAATTCAATCGCAGACTCTACTTTTTGCCATTTCTAAAAATGCTTCCGCCTGCTGAATTTGCTCTTTTGCGTTCGCCTCATTTAGTACTGTATCTAGGTCATAGTCGCTGCTCAATCGTTCTCGTTCTGCACGAATCAAGGCACGATGATAATCTTGGGAGACTTGACCAGAGCGAACAAACTGCTGACCAAAAGCCGCCAAAACCCCAGAATGAGTAGAAAAAGAGAGTCCTTCTCCAAGCAACATTGCTTGAGCAGCGTAAAACATTGTGTAAGTAAAACATTGTGTAATAGGAGCGTGCAACAGAAAACTCATATAATTCCTGCTCACAAAGAATTCTGGAAGCTTCTAAGCTACGTTGTGCTTTGTTAAGCAGCTTTTGTTGTTCCGGTGTCATACTAAAACACCTTCTCGACGGACGTTAAGAAAAAAGGGCGAATTCTCTTGATCAAATCGCTCTCGACGGGCGAACATTAAGGAAACCACAACAGCGCAGTCTAAACACAAATCGGAGATGAAATCATTCGTTCGCTTGACTTCTTGAACGAAATCGAAGGAGTCGTCAAGTACAGCTAAAACATCAATATCAGATTGGTCAGTTGCGCTGTTTCGAGCTTGCGAACCGTACAGAACGATGTGAGTTAAGCGATCGCCGTATTCTTGTTGGAGATACTGCCGCAGTTCAGACAGGATATTTTGCAAGTCTGGGTGAGTCATGAGGAATGCGCGATCGAGGACGGCATCTCGATTCTAAAGTGTCAGGTTGAGATAGTGCTCTTCCTTTACAAAATGCCAGTTCTTGTTCCTGAGAGTTCTGACAGTTTCTCTAAGCATCAATAGTTGTAGTTGTGAGTGACAAAAAGATTGCTTCGATATTTAGGAAAAAGATTGTATTTAAGAATGCAAAAAATCGCTTGAAAACCATCTCTCCAACCAATTTTCTTGCCTTCTTTGTAAGTTCGACCGTAGTAAGAAATGCCTACCTCATAAATTCGACATCCTAGTTTTGCAACCTTTGCGGTGATTTCAGGCTCGAATCCAAATCGATTCTCTTCAATCTCGATCGATTGAATGACTTCACGCCGAAAAGCCTTGTAGCAGGTCTCCATATCCGTAAGGTTAATGTTGGTCAGCATATTCGATAGCATCGTCAAAAACTGATTTCCGACCATGTGCCAGTAGTAAACAACTCGATGCGGTCGTCCGCCTACAAACCGTGAACCAAAAACAACATCTGCTTTGTCTTGCAGAATCGGTTCAATGAGGATCGGAAATTCTTCAGGACTGTATTCCAAGTCAGCATCTTGGACGATGACAATATCACCAGTTGCCGCCGCAAAACCACTTCGCAAAGCGGCTCCTTTACCTCGGTTTCGAGGATGATAGATGACTTGATCAACTTTATGCTCGATTCTCGATCGTAGAAGTTGCCGAGTTCCATCGGTCGAGCAGTCATCTACGATGATGATTTCGATGTTTCGGATCGGAGATGCCTGTACCGCATCTACAACTTGCATGATGGTTCCTAGCTCGTTAAAACAGGGGACAACAACTGATAGTTTCATATCTCTCCGACATTGCTTCTAACACAAGAACAAAGAAAGCCAACGCTGTGAAACTAATCAGTCAGCTCGTAGATACCTCTACTATCTAGACGACTGATTCTCTGAGGATGTCTGCTCGGGTTTGACTTGTAGCGTTTTTCCCTGACTCGTAAGGATTGCACACATTTCTGAGTCCGGAAATTCTGACTTCAAGTTTTTGGATTCATTTTGAACAGCAATATGTTTCAAGCGGAAATCATTCGATGTTTTCTTGTTTAGTAATACCCAAATCGGGTACTCCCATTCATCTTGTCCGGAAAAGAAACCAATCCTTCGGCATTGGTATTGACCCACGACTGTATCTACAGCATTGTGATGCAAAGACTTTACTGCTTTACCAGAACCGCTGTAGTAGATATCATCTCGCTTTAGTAGCAAGATTGATGCAGATTGGTGTCCACCTAAATATGTTGGCGACCATTGCTGCGTGGGCAGGGCAATTAACGGATGCCGAATTGGAGTTAGAGCATAAAAAACTGCAACGATCGAGGCGAATGACAAAACAACCTGGCTGACTCTAAATTTCTGCAGAATCGATGAGGTTGTGAGATAGTGAGCGACGATCGGAGCCTGAAGAAAAAATAATGGAAGCATTAGACGATTTCCCCAAGGCTGCCACTTGAGCAGGTAGCAAAATAAGAGAAACCCGCTAAAGGTTGCAATTGATAGCAAGCAAACTTTTAGATGCTTTCCATCATTTCTTCTGAAAAACACATACAAAACATTGAGGCAGGCTAAAATCCCTAAAATGAAGTGCAGTGGATTTGCAATATTGTCCTCTGATGGAATTAACAGCGTAATAGGGGACATCATCACAGTATCAAACGGGATTGCCGCGAAATTTAGCCTTGGTTCATTGATGTTTGCTCTGAGAAGGTGTTCATGAATTCCAACAACAAGCTGAGTAAATCCGGGAATTGGAACATTGAGAGCAAGATTTTTGAAGAAATTAGAAAGAAACTCAGATAAACCGTAGATCTGGCTTCTAGTAGTTTGATCTGCTCCAAAAAAATCACCTACTGCTCTAAAGTTTCGCATCCAGCTTGGCATCGGTAGAATTAAACTTCCTAATCCAACTAAGCTGAAATACTTGAAACTGTTTGATAGAGAGAGGGACAGATTTTGAGTCCGTTGTAAGCTGTCTCCAACAATTAGAAAAGCAAAAACAACGAGCAACGGAAATCCGAAGACTACTGCTGTTGGTTTGGTGGCGATCGCTAATCCCAAAGATGCAGCCATCCAAAATAAATCAGAGCGATCGTGCTGTTGGAACTTAAACAGAAAATAGGTAAAACAGACGAGCCAAAAGCTGGTTACTAAGTCTGTTTGTGTTGTTGTCGATTGGGCGATCGCCATTGGAATCGTGGCACAAATCAACATACTGACCCACTGGGCGCGATCTCCAATCAACTCTTTGGTAATCAGTGAAACGCCTAGAATACTGCCAACGAATGCAAGCCACTGGACAGATGTTGCAAAGAGATCGCCTCCAGCAAGAATCTGAAAGTGAGCAACAATATAACTTGCACCCGGAGGCATATAAATTTGCCGTGTGATATGAGTTGGATAATACTCAACTGAGCGGTTTTGTATCCAGTGCATGACTCGTGACATATGGTAAGTCATGGAGTCAAAATTGTTAGGCGGAGCGATTAGGCAGATCACCAAGCTAATTACTACGATCGTGGTGACAATCGCAATATATCGCCTGCTAAATTGCTTCAGTAATTTGAATTCGGCAACGATAGATTTGACAAGGTCGCGGTTAATCAGGCTACGGTAGCGCAACCATAGAACTACTAGATTGACGATCGAAATTAGAAACCAAAATAATGCAATGTGAGCAAAATCTAGAGCACTAATAGAACTCAGAACCTCTATTGAGACTGCAATCAGACAGCTTTGAAGAATGAGTGCTTTTAGAATGGATGCTCTAAACTTACCTTCTTTATCTGTGTTGCTTAGAAAGAAGATTACAAAAGCTGAAACGAAAGCAGTAATGAGCAGAACAATCGCCACGATTTCACCTCTGAGTCCCTATTAACGAATTAAAGCTATACGTTATGTCGATCGCGATCTTTTGCATAGTTACGTGTGTCAGCATCGAACTCGCAGATTGTTCGATGCTGACTAAATGATAAGATTGAGATGTCAGACTTCGTTTTGATTGAAGGTATTCTCAAGCCTGGTCTAGCTTGGCTTTTGGCTTCATTATAGGTTTCACAGCAATCATGTTGACACTGATCAAGGTATTCAGCAAACGCATACTGCTACAGTCGTTAAACAGACCGAATTCGCTTACTGCTGTACAATTCTCAAAGCCGATCTCTTCTAGATACAATGCAAGCGTCTCTGGATCAAATCCAACCCGATGAACATCATATTCATTGGTATGTCCACCAAAGATAATCCGCATCAGATGGAGCCGATCGTGCGGCGAAAAATTTGGCTGCAAATAGAGCCAGCACATTACTTTTAAGTTGGGTACGCTTACTAGCAGCTTCCCACCGGGTTGAAGGACGCGAAACCATTCTGACAAAGCACGAAAAAGCTCGTTGTTCAGCCCATAGTGGAAATGCTCCAAAATATGACTAGCATAGATTGCTTCAATGGAATTATCGGCAAAGTTACTGAGATCTGCCGCATCTCCAATAAAATCAACTTCTGGACGGGCTTCAATATCAAAAATCTTCCAATCAGGATGAGTTTCCTTACCACCAAGATGTAATTTGAGCGAGTCCATATCGTAACCTCCTACAGGATTTAGATTATCCTCATGCTTCTGGTAAAGCTGCTGCAAAGCAGAAGCAGGCTTTAATAGGAAAAGAATGAAATTACGCGATCGAAAATAACTGAAGCAGTCAAAGCAACCTCCAGATATCAATACAATCCAAAAACAATCGTTCAGCTTTCCGCGTAGATCGACCACATTTGTTTGTAAGCTCGTTCCATTTCACGAGCGAACTGTTTGCCATTCCAGAGAGGAGCCGATCGCTTTGATTGATGCAGTTTAGAAATAATGCTTTGCCGTAGCTCTACATCCGTTCCTAACCGTATCCCCCATTCAATATACTCGCGATCGCTAAAAGCGATCCCCTCAATTACGCCAACATTCATCATCATTGTGTAACTATTGCGTGCAGCAAATTGCTCACCCACTCGTGTCACAATCGGAATCTCTCGCCAGAGCGTTTCGAGCGTTGTAGTTGCACCGTTGTAGGGGAAAGTGTCGAGAACTACGTCAGCGATCGCGAGATTAGCACGATGAGCAGGAACCAGCGGATCAGTTTTGGGAAACCGCAAGCGATCGTGTGAAACACCGACTTCATCTGCAATTTCTGAGAAGAAATTTTGTACTGACTTCTCATCTGCAAATCCTTTAATTAGCAGGTAGCTATTTGGAACTTCTTTGATAATTTGCATTTGCATCTTAGCGGTGTCTCGGTGGCGTTTGTAGCCTCTTTGTGCAGTGAGAAAGACAACTGCATCATCAGGAATGCCAAAATCCTCGCGTCGCAAGGTAGGTACGTCTACTTCAAAACCATCAACCGCAATGTATGTCTGAGGCAAGCGCCAGATTTTTTCACTGTAATAGCTATCAGCCGATGCTGGAAGAACGTAAGGATCAGCAATAAAGTAATCGATCGCTGGAATTCCCGAAGCATCCCAACCTAGCCAAGTTACTTGAATTGGCGCAGGCTTCATTGCAAGAATATGGCAAGTTAGATCAAGCGTAATGCTATCGAGGTCGATCAAAATATCAATCTCATCTTGGTAAATTTGCTCCGCGACTTCAATTCCATGCGCTGAAGATGGGATTTTACGGATGTGATCGACATGATTAGAGAAAACATCCTGAACCGGATCAAATTCCTCTTTATAGTTGATGAAATAGCCGTAAATTTCAAATTGATCGTGACCATGATGCCTAAATAGCCAACGTGCTAACCATCCCACAGAATGGGATACCATACAGTGAGACAAGTAGCCAATTCTTAGTGGTCTTGTTGGATTGCTGCGCCAAGCTCGAATCCGCTCTGCAAACTGAAACTTCTGAATCTGTTCAGCCACCTGAAGCTGCACATTCCTCTGGCAAAAATCCATAAATTGATTTTGCAGTGTTCGCCATTTTTCGGGCTGATCTTTAAAGTAAACCAGGTGATAGGCTGAATTAAATATTCGCCTGATTCGACCAGGATGGATACCTGTTGGCTGTTGTGCAATCAGTGCTTGCAGTAAGTCGAAATGTTTTTCTGAAGTTGCGATCGCTTCCTCCCAGTAACCACCTGCACCAAGTAGCCCACGCAGTAGGAGATGGCTTGAGAAGATTTTGTCGGGCAATGAGTCTAGCAGTTCAAGGCGACGTTTTGCGGCAGCAATTCCTGGATCGTAGTTGTTAGCATTTTGGTAAAACATTGCTAGATCACCTAGCAAATCTGGCTCATTCTGAATCCGTAGAACTGCTTCAATGAGTGCTGCCGCTTCTTTTGGCTTCTGCAAATCGTAGCCTAGTTTGAACGCCGCAGGAATTAGAACATCGTGCCAAGCTTTAGGGGAAGAAATCCGCTTTCTACAGACCTCGATCAAATTGAGAATTTCTGGCGAGGGTAGAAGTTGGCTCAGAACGACTTTTATTACGTCAAGGGCTAGGGCTGGATCAAATGTAGAGTGTTCGACTTGAATTTGATAAATTAGCCCGATTTCCTCAAAAATATCAGGCGTGAATAGTTCGATCTCGATCGAGAGCCGTACCAACTGCAATAAGTTATCGATGTAGTCTGACGCAATTTCTCGGATGTGTTGCCGAATTGCCCAAGCCATCGAATAATCACAAAACGATTCGCGGCGTTCTGCTTCGGTCTGTAAAACGCTAATTAACTCTGCATTGCTTTGCTCGATCTGTTCTGGATCAACTTCAGAAAGCGCAAGCAACCAAGTTGTCTGCGCTTCTGCTTCTTCTCCCTGTAACAGAAGCAATAACCCGTAGTGCCAGTAATAAGAGCTGATCTTGGGTTCGGCTTCGATCGCTTGCTCGTAGAGTGCGGCAGCACGATCGTATCGTCCTTGAACTAAATACTCATGGGCTTGCTGCTGCCAGGTTGTAGACGTGTCAGCCGGGGGCATTGGAGTCATCGTCATAGGGGATTTACACAAAAGCAGATCTAGTATGGACAGCTTTGCGGGAAATCTAACACGCAAAAACAAAGTGGGCAGAATAAATCTACCCACCCAAAGATTGCTAACAACGTTAGCGTTATCCTACTTGGTCACAACTTGAGTACCTGTAGCACAAGAAGTACCGCTGGTTGGAGCAGCAGCAGTATTATTAGCAGGAGTTGGGGCAACAGATTCGCACAAAATCGCAGTTGTATTCGCTTCGCTGTTTGCACCGATGTTAGTAGTCAAGAATACGCCACCTGTATAAGCTTTGACAGCACCAGCATTGGTAGTAGGAGAAGAAGTGTTAGTTGCACTTGCTGATGCACCAGTAGTTGCGCTGACGGCGTAACTATAGTTCGTCGTTTGAGACGGAACTGGGTTCGATAGTGCAGACAAGGTGGTCGCAAACGCGCCGTTTTCTGCAAAGTTGGACTGTTGAAGCCGATTTAATGTACCAACATACTGTTTTGCTTCAGATTGGCGACCTTTCGCAGCTTGGTTGAGGAACGAAGGAAGCGCGATCGCAGACAGAATACCAATGATGATAATTACAACGAGCAATTCAATCAGGGTGAAGCCTTCTTCTTTCTTTTTCGACAGCAGATGATTGAGGAATTTTGCCTTCAGTTCAGATTTCATGAGAAACGTATCTCCTTTTAGATGCGGTTTGTTTGAACTTCTAACGCCTGAATTTAATCTGCCCAACGCGACCAAGTTTCATATCACCGCAGCCTTAAAAGTTGAAATCTGACTCGTAGCGCGATCGCTTTCACAGAAGCAGTAGCACCTTTATACTAGGATGAAGGAAATCGCGTTGCAGGAGATTCGATCGATGGTCACTCAGCAGCAAACCCCCAGCGAGATCATCTACCCGGAAAGTGACGGCAAACCAATGGCGGACAACACCAAGCAATTTCGCTGGATTGTGGTGATCGAGCAGAATCTAGAGCGTTTGTTTGCGGACAATGCGGATGTCTTCGTCGCAGGAGATTTATTGTGGTATCCCGTCGAAGGCAACAATCGGTTGAGTACTGCCCCAGATGTAATGGTCGTGTTTGGCAGACCGAAAGGTGACCCTTGCGGTATCTGCGGAGCAGCACGAGGTTCTTATCAACAATGGCAAGAAGAAGATATTCCGCCTCAAGTTGTGTTTGAAATTCTGTCACCGAGCAACACGCCGCGAGAAATGAATCGCAAATTGCTGTTTTACAGTACTTATGGTGTTGAGGAATACTATCTCTACGATCTAGATCAAAATCGGCTATCGGGATGGTGTCGGTCAGATGATCCTTGGCTCGACCAAATCGAATCAATGAGTGGTTGGATTAGTCCCCGATTGGGAGTTCGATTTGAGTTAGGTGAAGAACTCCAACTATTTCGACCCGACGGACAGCCCTTTTTCTCGTTTGCTGAAATCGATGAAATGTTGGATCAGGAACGCCAACGGGCAGAACAAGCCGAACAACGAGCAGAACAAGCCGAACAACGAGCTACCGAAATGGCAGCATTGCTGCAACAATATCGCGATGCCTACGGCACACTTGACAGCGATCGCTTTGGAGAATTAGACCCATAGCAGTATTTTTTGGCTTTGGGGCACTTCGATCAACATCCAACAAAATCCCGTGGCATAATGATGTGTCTGGAATACTTAGGGGAATTGATAGCACTCCCAAAACCAATCAATTAAGGAGAAAAAATGGCACGAGTGATGGTCGTTGGAGCGGGTGGGGTGAGCCGCGTTGTTACCCACAAACTTGCTGCACTGGAAGAGTTTGATGAAATTCTACTCGCCAGCCGGACTCTGGATCGATGTAATCAGATCGCTCAGAGCATTTCTACAAAGTCCATTCAGACCGCACAACTCGATGCGGATGACGTGCCTCAAACCTTAAAGCTGCTGAAAGCGTTTCGCCCTGATATTTTAATCAATGTGGCACTGCCCTATCAAGATCTCGCGCTGATGGAAGCCTGTCTTGAAGCAGGCGTGCATTATCTTGATACCGCGAATTATGAACCACCAAACGAGCCAAAATTTGAATATCGCTGGCAGTGGGCATATCACGATCGCTTTTTTGATGCAGGGCTGACGGCAATTCTCGGCTGTGGTTTCGATCCCGGTGTGACGGGCATCTTTACCGCATATGCGCTCAAACATCATTTTGATGAAATTCACGAACTCGATATCGTCGATTGCAATGCGGGAAGTCATGGGCGGGAATTTGCAACGAACTTTAACCCAGAAATCAATATTCGTGAGATTACGCAGCCTGGGCGCTACTACGAAAAAGGCGAATGGGTCACAGTTCCACCACTTTCTATCCATCAACCCGTTGCTTATCCCGAAATTGGCGATCGTGAATCTTATTTGCTCTATCACGAAGAACTCGAATCGCTCGTGAAACACATTCCGACACTAAAACGGGCGCGGTTTTGGATGACATTTTCTGAGAGCTATCTCACTTACCTTCAAGTTCTACAAAATTTAGGCTTGACGCGAATCGATCCTGTGGACTACGAAGGAACCCCTGTGATCCCGCTGAAGTTTTTGAAGACGCTACTGCCTGATCCGGCTTCACTCGCGGCGACCTATACAGGGCAAACCTCGATCGGATGTCATTTGCGCGGAATCAAAAATGGCAAGGCGCAGCAGTATTACATTTACAACAATTGTGATCATGCTAAAGCATACCAAGAAGTAGGAGCGCAAGCGATTTCCTATACAACAGGCGTACCTGCCGCGCTTGGTGCATCGATGGTGGTGAATGGCGCTTGGCAGAAACCAGGTGTTTTTAATGTTGAACAGCTTGATCCTGATCCGTTTATGCAGCAGATCGGATCGCTCGGTTTACCGTGGCATGAAGTGATTGGTCATTCTTCGCCGTTTGTGGAGGTCTGAAGCATGATCGATGAGACAGTCTTGACGACGATTCCGTCGCCGTGTTTTGTGCTGGATGAAGCGCGACTTCAGCAGAATCTACAAGTGTTCGATCGAGTTCAGCAAGCGGCTCCGGTTCGGGTGTTATTAGCGCTAAAGGGCTTTGCGCTGTTTCACGCTTTTCCGAGGATTCGGGAGACCTTAATGGGAGCTTCGGCAAGTTCACTCTGGGAAGCGCGGTTAGCAGCAGAAGAGTTTGGGGGGGCGCTGCACGTTTATTCGCCTGCTTATCGAGATCAGGATCTGCCAGAATTGCTCGATCGTGCTTCTCATCTCACATTTAATTCGTTGAGTCAGTGGGAGCGCTCTCCGTCGGCATCTTGCTTGATCGGGATCAGGATCAACCCGCTCTATTCTCCGGTCAAAACTGCACTTTATAATCCTTGTCAACCCGGATCTCGGCTTGGTGTTTTACCAGAGCAGTTAGGCGACCGTTTACCAGAAGGAATCAACGGCTTCCTGTCTCATAATCTTTGTGAAAGTGATTCTTTTGCTTTAGAGAAAACGCTTCAGCAGATTGAACAGCACTATGGACATTTGTTACCTCAGATTCAATGGTTGAATTTGGGTGGTGGACATTTGATGACGCATCAAAACTATGATGTCGATCATGCGATCGCGGTACTGTGTGCATTTCACGATCGCTATCCACATTTGCAGTTGTTCTTAGAACCGGGTGCTGCAATCGTTTGGCAAACAGGCTTTCTGTTGAGTACAGTTCTCGATTTGATTCCGACACCAGATCTCACTCATACAATGCTTGATGTATCTTTCGCAGCGCATATGCCTGATTGTTTGGAGATGCCCTATCAGCCCAAAATCGTTGGCGCTTCGGTGTTGCAAGCAGGACAGAGCGGATATCGCTTAGGCGGATCAAGCTGCTTAGCCGGGGATTTCATGGGTGATTATCAGTTCGATCGAGCCTTAGCCATTGGTGATCGCATTCTGTTTGAAGACATGATGCACTACACAATGGTTAAAACAACGATGTTTAACGGTGTAGCGCATCCTGCGATCGGCTGTCTCAAGCGAGATGGATCGTTTGAATTGTGGCGGCAATTTGGCTACGAGGATTATCGATCGAGAGTTGGGTAAAGATTACGAACAAAAGCACGATCGCGAACGCCATGTTTTACCATGTGGTTTAACGCGATCGTGGATTTATCTATGGGTAAGCGCAAGAAAGGTAAGCCAGAGTGGATCAAAGAAACGCTGCAAGTCAGCGAAAATCATGGCTGGGACTCAAAACCAGGCTATAAAATTTTTGTGGCGGGGCGGGGTGCTGTACGATTTGATGTTCCGCAAGATTGGCATTTTGAACCGGATGAAAAGTCTTTTCGATTCCATGATGCAGTGCCGCCGAATGATGATTGTCGGCTGGAGGTGTCTTACAATCATTTGCCCGAAAACGATTGGAGTTTGTTTCCGCTGGCGCACATGGTGAAGAAGATTGCAGTTGGCGATCGACGGGATGTGATCGAACAAGGAGAGGTGATTACGCTGAAGCGTCAAACGGCTCGAATTGCTTGGATACAAATCAAGTTCTTAGATTCGCAGGAAAATCGTGAGGCGTATTCTCGCATCTGTGTGGGACTCGGATCGAATATTCAATGTTTGATCACGTTCGATTATTGGGCAGATCAAGCCGAAAAGCTGACCCCAGTTTGGGATGAAGTGATGAATTCGCTGGTGTTGGGGCTGTATATTCGCGATCCGAGAACTGGTTTTGCGATGCCAGATTAATGCGATCGACTTGGTAGGATATTCAAGCGGTTTACAGGTTGGGTCATGGTGCAAACGGTCGTTGTTAAAATCGGGACTTCTAGCCTGACGCAGCCTGATTCGGGACAGCTTGCCCTTTCGACGATCGCGGCTTTGGTCGAGGTTCTGAGTCAGTTGCGACGACAAGGACATCGAGTAGTGTTAGTGTCGTCTGGTGCAGTTGGCGTGGGATGTGCGCGATTGGGCTTGGTCGAACGTCCGCGCTCGATGGCACTCAAGCAAGCGGTTGCCGCAGTCGGTCAAGGGCGATTGATGCGGATTTATGATGATTTTTTCACCGCTTTACAGCAACCGATCGCCCAAGTTCTTCTCACTCGTGGGGATTTAGTTCAACGCAGCCGTTATATCAATGTTCTGCGGACGTTTCAAGAACTCTTGAAGCTGGGTGTGATTCCGATCGTGAATGAGAACGATACGGTTTCAGTCGATGAATTGAAGTTTGGCGATAACGATACCCTGTCGGCACTGGTGGCAAGTGTGGTTGATGCGAATTGGTTGTTTTTGCTAACCGATGTCGATTGCTTATATTCTGCTGATCCTCGCAGTAATCCGAATGCTCAACCGATCACGATCGTCAAACACATTGAGGAGTTGTCAGAAGTTCAAACCGGAAGTTCTGGCACACAATGGGGCACAGGCGGAATGGTGACGAAAATTCAGGCGGCTCGAATTGCAACCGGAGCAGGCGTGAGAACCGTGATCACACAAGGTCGATCGCCGCAAAACTTGATCAAAATTCTATCGGGTGAATTGATTGGGACTCAATTTGAACCGCAGCCTCGCCCGTTTAATGCGCGGCAACGGTGGATTGCTCATGGTTTAGTTCCGGTCGGGCAGTTGTATCTCGATGATGGGGCAGTTAAGGCAATTCGGAAATCTGGACGATCGCTATTAGCTGCTGGAATTATTCAAGTCGAGGGCGAATTTGACAGTCAGAACGCCGTAAAAATCTGCGATCGCACTGGTACAGAAATTGCTCGTGGCATTGTCAACTACAACAGCGAAGAACTGGAAAAAATTCGCGGTCGTCAATCCGACGAAATCTCTGGAATTTTGGGATACGAAGGTGAAGAAACCGTCGTGCATCGCGATAATCTTGTTCTTTCGTGATCCCCCCTGCTACAATTCAATCCCGAAACTCTCTGCTGAAAAAGCTTGTGACTCACGTTCCTTTTTCTGAATCTTTGCAGCCCTTTTCCGTACTGGGGCTACCCATGCACCTGGTAAGTGATTACGATCGCTGGCTGTCACATCGGATTGAGCAGCGTCTCGGTTGCCATGTGATCACGCTGAATGCAGAAATGACGATGCAAGCGGAGCAAAATCCGGCACTGGCAAATATTATTCATCAAGCTGAACTGGTGATTCCAGATGGTTCAGGAATTGTACTGTATATGCGGCTTCACGGCAGGCGAGTGAAACGAACACCAGGGATTGAACTCGCGCAGACTTTGTTAGAGCGATCGACGCAGTTCAGTGAGCCTTGGTCGATCTTTTTCTTTGGCGGTGCGCCGGGTGTGGCAGAAATTGCGGCTGAAACTTGGCGGCAGAACGTACCGGGAATTGCGATCGTCGGTGTTCAAAACGGCTATCTCAAACCCGAAGACGAATCCGAATTTCTGCACAAATTAAAAACTCTACAACCGCGCTTAATCTATGTCGGTCTAGGTGTGCCGCGACAAGAGTTGTGGATCGCGCAGCATCGTCATGTTTGTCCGAATTCGGTTTGGATTGGTGTCGGCGGAAGTTTCGATGTTTGGGCAGGAACAAAAGAGCGTGCACCGAAGTGGTTCTGCGACAATCACTTAGAATGGTTGTATCGACTCTACCAAGAACCGTGGCGATGGAAGCGCATGACTGCATTACCGAAATTTGCGATTAGAGCGATCGTCTATCGTCTAACCAAACGCAATCCGGTGAGCGATCGTTTATAGCTTGAAAGCGGGTAGCGAGAATCGAACTCGCAACTAAACCTTGGGAAGGTCTCGTTTTGCCACTAAACTATACCCGCATAGATTCTGATTGTATAAGCTTTCGATTGAATTTGTGTCGTTCATTTACGATCGTTTAATCATTAAACCTACTGCATGAATGTCTGGGCGAATGGAATTCGCGGCTAAACAGACGAAACCCACCGGCGCGGGCTGATTTGAAAAATGGCTGTCAGTGTGAGACAGGCACACTTGGTCTGTGTAGCCCCGAATTCTATTCGGTCGGCGCTTAGAATTTATGCAAGAAGTCCAATCACTGATTGAATCTGTTGAACGATCGTACTGACAATCTGGCGCGTGACAGGTAATGAATCAATTCCCATTCCGGCACACAGCAGCATCATGTACAGAATTGAATATTTGAACGTCGATCGAGCCACCATCAAATCTGACGGAGCCTGCATCAAATTCCAAGCTTTTTGTACGAAGATCCCACCGAGTAAAAGCGCGATCGCAGCATACACCGCCCCCATCACGTGTAGCGGATACACCAACAGCAGCGACACCGGAATCAAAGCCAATGTGTAGTAGAAAATCTGTTTACTGGTCGGTTCATTGCCATCAATCACAGGCAACATCGGCACACCCACTTTCGCATAATCTTCGCGAATCAAAATTGCCAACGCCCAAAAATGCGGCGGAGTCCAGAGAAAGACGATCGCGAACAGCACCCAAGCCGCCCAACTCAGATCTCCCGTTACCGCAGCCCAACCTACAAGGGGCGGAATTGCACCCGCAGCCCCGCCGATCACAATATTTTGAGTACTATGACGCTTGAGCCAGTGAGTATAAACGACAACGTAAAAGAAAATTCCAGACATCGCTAAACAAGCACTTAGCAAATTCGCAAAATATGCCAATAAACCAAATGAAGTTATCGCTAACGTGATTGCAAAGATTAACGCATCGCGAGGACTCACACGCCCAGAAGGAAGCGGACGGCTGCGAGTTCGCTCCATGATGTAATCGATATCTCGATCGTATAAACAATTAATCGTGTTCGCTGATCCCGCCGCAAATGCACCACTGATCAACGTCACGATTAACAGCACCGGATCGACTTGTCCTTGAGCCGCAATCCACATTCCACCTGCGGTTGTGATTAATAGCAATAGAATGATGCGAGGCTTTGTAAGTTGCCAATAGCTTTTAACGACTTGTAGAAAATCTTGATTGTGGCGAATTACGCCCGTTGCTGAATTTTGCATCTTTTATTTTCGGTCAAACGAGAGAGTAGGCAAAAAATATCAAGCTTCAACTTTGACGACCTGACCCTCAGCAGAGTCACGCAAAGCCAGCACGGTAAAAACGAGTAATGTTCCTAGCAAAGCGGCTCCGGTCGCTTGGTGAGCCACGGTGAGCAGTTCAACTTGAAGCCGTAACTTAAAGGTGGCAACTCCTAACGTAATTTGAAGAATCAGGAGCAGTCCGGCAACATTGATCAGGCGACGCAGTAAAGGATGGAGTGCAGGCGTGCGCCAAGCCAAGATCACAAGCGCCAGAACAGACAGCGTTGGAGGGATAATTCCGGCAATGTGACTATTCATGATCATACACAATTGCGATTGTCCAACGCATTGGTGTAAAGCCCACTGAGACGAAACCAATCCGCCTAAAATGCTCTGAAAGTAAACGAATCCAGTCGCTGCAATGCCAAGGAGACGTAGCTTTCCAACCGTTCCTGTACCCTGGTAAGGAATTAATAATGTTCCGATCGCGAGCAATGTGCTAAAGAACAATAATCCTGTCGCCAAATGCGCCGTTACGATGTCAAAGCGCAACAGTTCTGTCACCGTTAAGCCACCTAGCACACCTTGAAACACCACTAAAAACAGCGCAAATAAAGTTGCCCAAGGTGTCCATTTTGGTAAGTCACGACGGAACCACCAGGAAACCGCTACAAGCGCGATCGCACTAAATCCAATCGCACTCGCAATCAGCCGATGAAACCATTCGAGAAACACTTGAAGGTTCATCTGGTCGCGAGGCACGATTTCGCCGTAGCACAGAGGCCAATCCGGGCAAGACAATCCCGCATTCATTATCCGTGTCGCACTCCCCAGCGCCATGAGAAACAAGGTGGCGATCGCCAAAGCAAACACGAGACGAGTAACCCAACTGCGAGCCTGAGTCGGCTGAGAAATCGTAGGGGGATTAAACAATGAATCAGACATAAATTAATTCCGAAAAGCGGATAGGGGTTCTCTAGAAATAAAAGTTCGTGGAAGGCGGAGCATCTGCTCTAGGTTCTACTTTAGTGAGGTAATCTTCGATCGGCTTTCAGTTTTCTAAATTCTTTGGATTTAGTCAAAATTAGAGCCTTGCTACATCTCTCTCCAGTTCGATCCCAAAAAAAACATTAAAGTTTAGGATTTGCTGTCGCCCTTTTCGAGAAACCTGTCCTACCGTGGAAAGAGACTATACTGGAATTGAGCAAGAGTTCTCAAACATACAGTTCTCTCTCAGCGTTGGCATTATTGTCATGACGGCATCAAGCAGCGTAAATCTCTACCCAAAAGCTGTTTACCCCATATCCAGGATCTAGAACCCTTAGAAGTAGTTATAGGCAAGATTGGTGAGCCGTGAACATCCCTAGTCAAATTTCAACTCTCCTCGCGGGGATCGTTCTGACACTCGTAAGCCTCTGGTACGGTCAGAATCATCACCTGCTCCCGATTGCTGCAACTGAGACAGCCACACGAATTGATACATTGTTCAACGCAATGTTAACGATCGGTACTGGCATTTTTCTACTTGTGAGCTTTGTGCTGCTCTATTCCGCTTTTCGCTTTCGTCGTCAACCCGGTGATTTGAGCGATGGCGCTCCGGTACACGGCAACATCCCACTCGAAATTCTCTGGACGGCGATTCCTGCTGTGATTGTGTTGGGAATTTCAGTGTTTAGCTTTGAAATCTACAGCGCTGAAAACGGAATGAATCCGATGGATCATTCGATGGCGGCACATGGGACGCAGCATCAAGTCGCGCAGCATCACAGCATGAAAGGAGCCGCGATCGCAGCCCCACTCGTCGCACAAGCTGATCCCAATTTGGTAAAAACAGAAGAAGTGCGAGAGAATGCGGCGACGAAAGCGATCGAAGAAGACATTCCCGCTCGTCAAGATGCGCCTGCGGCTGGAGTCGTTTCACCGAGAGCGGGTTCAATCTCGCCATCTAGCGAACAAGAACCTTTGGTAATCAATGCAGCCGGAATGCAGTATGCCTGGTTGTTTACCTATCCTGATGAAATTATCGCGGGTGAACTGCATTTACCTGTGAATCATCCGGTGGTGATGAATATCACTGCGAATGACGTACTTCATGCGTTTTGGGTGCCGGAGTTCCGGTTGAAACAGGATGCTATTCCAGGGCGACAATCCGAAATTCGCTTTACTCCAAACCGAGAAGGAGATTATCCGGTGATTTGTGCCGAACTGTGCGGCGCATATCATGGGGCAATGAAAACTCATGTCGTGGTGGAATCGCCCGAAGCTTACGAAACTTGGTTACAGAGTATGAAGGTGGCTCAGGCGAATGAAAGCGATCGTACCGTTGCGCTCAATCCTGCTCGGATGACTGATACCGAATATCTCGCGCCTTATGCTGAAGAAGCGGGTGTGACTTCTGAAATGCTGCATCAACTTCATCCGATGAGCTAACCCGCTCTGAAACTGGAGCCGCTCTTTTTCTTAATACTTTGCTATGACACAAGCAGCCGAAATTCAAGAACAAGCGAATCGCCCCGCTCACGGTCAAGAACCGGGCGATTGGAAGCGCTATTTTAGTTTTAGTTCTGACCATAAAGTGATTGGAATTCAATACCTGGTCACAACTTTCGCTTTTTACCTAATTGGCGGGGTGCTGGCGACAATGGTTCGGACAGAGTTAGCAACTCCAGAATCCGACTTTGTGAGTCGCGAAGTTTATAACAGCCTGTTCACCGTTCACGCGACGGTAATGATCTTTTTGTGGATTGTGCCTGCGGGGACGGGAGGCTTTGGAAACTATCTTGTGCCATTGATGATCGGAGCGCGGGACATGGCGTTTCCGAAACTCAACGCTGTGGCATTCTGGATTATTCCACCTGCTGGAATTATGTTGCTCAGCAGTTTCTTTGTCGGCGCACCCGGAGCAGGATGGACGAACTATCCGCCGCTGAGTTTGATTAGTGGAAAGGCTGGAGAAATGATCTGGATTCTCAGCGTTCTACTGTTGGGAACCTCGTCGATTCTGGCAGCTGTGAATTTTCTCGTCACGATCTGGAAGATGCGAGTACCAGGAATGGGCTGGAATCAGATGCCACTCTTCTGCTGGGCAATGTTTGCAACTTCGATTTTGGCGTTGATTGCGACTCCAGTGTTAGCAGGTGCATTGATTCTGCTGTCGTTTGATGTGTTGATCGGGACGGCGTTCTTTAATCCCACAGGTGGCGGTGATCCGATCGTTTATCAGCACTTGTTCTGGTTTTACTCGCATCCAGCCGTTTACATCATGATCTTGCCTGTGTTCGGCATGATCTCAGATATTATTTCCGTTCACGCCCGCAAGCCGATTTTCGGGTACAAAGCGATCGCGTATTCCAGTCTCGCCATTTGCGGTCTAGGGCTAATCGTCTGGGTTCATCATATGTTCACCAGCGGAACGCCTCCTTGGATGCGGATGTTCTTTATGATCACAACAATGATCATTGCCGTTCCCACTGGAATTAAGATCTTTAGCTGGTTGGCAACGCTTTGGGGCGGAAAATTAGACGGCAGTTCAGCATTGCTGTTTGCGATGGGATTTATTTCGCTGTTCGTGATCGGTGGCATTAGCGGAGTAATGGTCGCTTCTGTTCCATTTGATATTCACGTTCACGATACTTATTTTGTCGTCGCTCACCTGCATTATGTATTGTTTGGTGGGAGTGTGTTCGGATTGTATGCCGGGTTCTATCACTGGTTCCCGAAAATTGCGGGACGCATGATGAATGAGACTTGGGGCAAGGTTCACTTTTGGTTGAGCTTTGTTGGATTTAACTTAGCGTTTATGCCCATGCACAAATTGGGCTTAGAAGGCATGAATCGCCGGATTGCTGAGTATGATCCGAAGTTTGCGACGTTGAATTTGATTTGTACGATCGGTGCGTATCTCCTCGCGGTTTCAACCCTTCCGTTCTTGGTGAATGCGACGTGGAGTTGGTTGCGCGGTGAGCCTGCGGGCGATAATCCTTGGCGCGGTTTGACGCTGGAATGGATGACCACTTCGCCGCCTCCGGTTGAGAACTTTGACGCTGATCCGGTATTGGCAACAGGTCCTTACGATTACGGCATGGGATCTCGATCGACTGAGGTAGATGTGCCATTCTCGGATGCGAGTGATCCAGCGCTTTCAGCCGGACCGAGTTCGACTTTGAGAGCGAAGCCTGATCCAGTCGTGGCAGCAAATCCGAGCGATCGAGGAACCGAAAGCAACAATCGATAAACCTTGAAAGGATGGAGCCTTCTTCATCCTTTGTCCTTCATTCTTCAACACCATGACTACAATCGATCCTGCAAAAACTTCTCTTAACTACCACCACGAAGCGACCGCAGAAGCGCATCATCATGAGCACCCGGATCTTCGCATTCCGGGCATTATTGTGTTTCTTGCCGCAGAAGCAATGATCTTTCTGGGGTTATTCATGGCGTACATTGCGTTTCGTGCGGTAACACCGACTTGGCCCCCAGAAGGAACTCCAAAGCTTGAACTCTTACTGCCTGGAATTAACACAGCGATTCTGATTAGCAGTAGCTTTGTGATTCACAATGCGGATACTGCCATCAAGAAAAACGATGTGAAAGGGTTGCGGCTCTGGTTTTCGATTACCGCAGCGATGGGTTTAGTGTTCTTGCTGGGTCAGCTTTATGAGTATTTCCATTTAGAATTTGGGCTGAAGACAAACATTTTTGCCAGCACGTTTTATGTTCTGACTGGATTTCACGGGCTGCACGTTTGTTTCGGGTTGATTCTAATTTTGGCGGTACTTTGGCGATCGCTTAAGCCCAATCACTACACCAGCGAAAAACACTTCGGAGTCGAAGCGGCAGAAATCTATTGGCACTTTGTCGATGTCATTTGGATCATTCTGTTTTTGCTGCTGTATATTTTGTAGGCGGTCTCAGCTTAGAAACGGATGTGGTAGCTAGTTCTGCCGCATCCGTTTTTTAGTTTAAATTCGAGCAATCCAACGACTCGCGATCGGCATTCTCCATCCAGTTCCAAACGCACGATCGGTCACTTTTAATCCGGGTGGTGCTTGCTTGCGTTTGAATTCTGCAATCCTCACCAGTTTAACGACTCGCTCGACGATCGCCGCTTCATGTCCGGCTGTAACGATTTCTGCGGGGGCTTGATGTTGGTGAATATAGCGATCGAGGATGTCATCCAAGGTGTCATAGTCTGGCAGTGAGTCTTGATCCTTCTGTCCTGGTTTCAATTCTGCACTTGGCGGTTTAACCAACACATTTACGGGAATGATCTCTTGCGATCGATTAATCCATTCGCAAAGCCTGTAGACTGCCGTTTTAGGAACATCTGCGATCGCAGCTAATCCACCATTCATATCTCCGTATAACGTACAGTATCCCACAGCGATTTCAGATTTGTTTCCGGTTGAGACTAAAAGGTGTCCAAATTTATTCGATACTGCCATTAATAAAGTGCCACGAATCCGAGACTGTAGATTCTCTTCTGCTAATCCAAATGGTGTTCCTGCAAATAATAGATCAAGCGTGCGATCGAAGCATTCCATAATTGTCCCGATCGCTAACGTTTGCGTTTGAATGCCCAAATTTCGGGCAAGATCGAGCGCGTCTTGAATCGAATGATCGGAACTGTAAGGAGAAGGCATCAAAATACCGAGAACGTTCTCGGCTCCAACTGCTTCGGATGCGATCGCTGCGATCAAAGAAGAATCAATCCCTCCGCTCAAACCCAATACAATCTTAGAAAAGCCGCATTTGCGGGCATAATCTCGCACACCCAACACTAACGCCGACCAGAGTTCAGCTTCATCACATTCGGGCGGATGAGCGATCGAGCTTTTCTCAAAGTCCTGTTTTTCACGGTTGTACTCGATCACTAACCAATCCTCCTCAAAGCCAAGGGCGCGTGCCGTCAGTTTGCCTTTTCTATCGATCGCAATACTCGCCCCATCAAAGATCAAATCATCATTGCCGCCGACTTGATTGGCATAAATCAAAGGTTGGTTAAATCGCAATGCTCCGTGTCGCAACATCGCTTCCCGGAGTTTTTGCTTTCCGACAGTGTAAGGCGATGCCGAAAGATTGATCGTGAACTTCACGCCTGTTTGAGCTAAATCTGCGATCGGGTTCAAGGTATAGGTTCGTTTTCCCCAAAATTCCTCATCGTTCCAAAGATCCTCACAAATCGTCACCCCAATCGGAACGCCATCTAACTCGAACTGATTTGGCTGATTTCCGGGTTCAAAGTAGCGATCTTCATCAAACACGTCATAAGTCGGTAATAAGCGCTTATGAAAAATTTTTAGAATATTCCCTTTCTCAATCAGCGCCACACTGTTAAACAAAGGTTTGCCACCTGTAGAAATCGACTCTGCATTCGGCTCAACCGTTCCCACTAACACCGCAACGCCTTCAGGCAGATTCGATGCTAGTTCCGAGAGTTGCTTTGCCATCGTTTCGACAAAGTTCGGATCGAGCAGCAGATCGCGAGGCGGATAACCACAGAGCGAAAGTTCTGGAGTGAGCAGTAAGCGAACATTTTCGGTAGCGGCTCGATCGGCAGCTTTGAGAATTTTGTCGGCATTGCCTTGGATATCACCGATCGTCGGATTGAGTTGTGCGATCGCAATTTTCATGATGTTGAGTTCAAAATTTGCAAGATTTCTAAGATTTGCGGTTTGAAATTAGGTAGCTCGATTTCGATAATCTCCCAGACGATATTGAAATCAACTCTCAGATAGTCGTGAACAAGTACATCTCGAAATCCAGCCATGCGCCGCCAAGGAACACCTGGATAAGCTTGTCTAAGTTCTGAAGAAAGATTCTTTGTCGCATCACCAATGACTTGAAAATTCCGCACAACAGCATCTTGAATCAATCTTGATGCTTCAAATGCGTCTCGCCCTTCAGAAGTGTATTCTTCAATTCGAGCAATACATTCTGCAATACAGGTGATGTTTAATCCATCATCAATCATAGTGCGATCGCCTCTTTCAAAACGCGATCGCGGATTCTTTCATGCAGCATTTTTTCAGTTGCGACATCGACTTCCCGCCCCAGTAAATCTTCAAGATCTTGGATGAGTCCAACTGGAAACCAGGCACTTCGATTCTTTCCCATTTCAACTAAAAAGTCCACATCGCTCTTGTCGTCTGCTTCACCCCGCGCTACTGAGCCGAAAACTCTAACATTGTAAGCGCCGTGTTTTTGAGCGATCGCTAAAATCTCTTCGCGCTTATCGGCTAATAGTTCCTCGATTCCAAGTCCCATAACTTCAATCTTAAATGAACACTAAAGGTTTATCTTTTAGCGGTGCAAATGCTTCGGCATCGAAACGATATAAACTCGCAGGTCGCCCCGCTCCTCTTGAAACTTTTACACCCGTATCCGAAAGAAAACCGAGCTTCAATAACCGCGATCGAAAGTTAGAATAATCCGAAAAGTTTTCACCTAAAACAGTGGTATAAAGCTGAAACAAATCACTTAATGTAAACAGTTCAGGCAGTACATCAAACGCAACTGGACTGTATTCTAATTTGTTTCTCAACCGCCGATGACCGTACTCTAAAATCTCGTTGTGATCGAATGCTAACTGAGGCAATTGATCTAGAGGATACCAAGCAATTCCGCTCACTCCGTCTGCAATCAGTTCAGCTTCCGCAAACCGAACTAAGGCAAAATAGCTGACTGATAGATATCGCACCCCATAACTCTCTTTCGCCTCACGCGGATCGCGATCGGGTCCGCCAAACGTATACAGCTGCTCTAAATAAAGATTCCTCGCCCGAATCTTTTCGGACAAAATTCGATAGGCTGCATCTTCGAGCGATTCGCCTTGTCGCACTAATGTTCCGGGCAAGCTCCACTGTCCCAAAAACGGTTCATCATGTCGCATCACCAGCAAAACCAGTAAGCGATTTTGCGCTGTATCGACTGAAAAAATGACGTTATCGACTCCGACCCTGAAATCTGCAAGCTTCTCCCCCATCAATGAACTGGTTGTTTTTCTGTGTGTGCGTGGCATGGATACAGTTGCTCCCGATCGATATAAGCCTGAATCGAAGCTGTCACCCCGGACAAGTCACAGCCTTCGCGATATGCAGTTGAAGAAACATCTGGAACCGTCGCAGGCGCGATCGTCGTTTTCGCTCCCAGCGCTTCTAACCGTTTCAAATCCTCTGTTTCAAATTGATAGCGCGATCGCGGAATCACTAAAACTTCAACCCGCTGCAAGAGTTCCGTCACCCGATACCATTTCGCTAACTGCTGCGCCACATCAAATCCGACGACTAAGGTTAGGTCTGCGTTCGGATAGCGCTCTTGAATGCGATCAACGGTCACGATCGTTCTCGGATGGCTCAATTCTGGATAAACCGCTACATTTGGACAAGCTAACTCGTCTACCAGAATCTTCAGCATTGCAGTGCGTTGCGCTAATTCGGTTTGATGAGATTTGAACGGATTATCGGCTGCCCACACTGCAACTTGATCAAACTGCCCAGCCAGCCAGCGCAAAATCTCCAAATGTCCCGTCGTTGGGGGATCAGCACTGGTTCCAAAGAGTGCGATTCTCATGCAGATTGGCTCCTGTGACGAGTGCGATCGGTTAACTCAGATAGCGCTTGAGATAGTTCTACTGGAAATGAAACTGGATTTTCAAGCTGTCGCGCGGATTCTGGCAAGCTTTGAACATTTGCCGTCGTGCGATCGCGAATTTGGGCGATCGTTTCTGGTTCGCTGATCCGCTGACCCTGCTTGAAAACTAATTGTAATAAAGGCATTTCTCCCTGTGGATCTTCAGTTATGAGTCCTAAGCGATCACCCACTCCCGCTTGGCGAAAAATTTGCTTACGTCCTGGATATGTTACTTTTCCAGTCGCTTCCTTCATCACAGGAATTCCATCAATTTCAACTAATTTGTAAACGCCATTCACAGGCGCACCCGTCACCAGTTGAGTTCCCAATCCATAGCCATCAATGCAAGCTCCGTTTGCTTTCAAGTCTGCAATCCGATACTCATCCAGATCACCGCTGGCAAAGATTGAAACTCCGGGTAATAGCGATCGGACTTTTTTCGAGAGATCCAATAGATCGCCGGAGTCGATCCGCACTCCGGCAAGCTGAATTTCTCCAGCCTGGAGCTGTTTTGACAGTGATTCAGCCGCCGCGATCGTGTCGTAGGTATCAATCAGCAAAGGTGCACCTGGAAAGTACCGATGAAAAGCGGTAAATGCTTGGGATTCAGTACCCTCGTTCCCTTCGGGGTGTACTTTGTACATCGCGCTTAATGCCATCACTAATGAATGTGCCATTGTCCCCGTCGGTTTGCGCTCCAACTTCAAAGCGGCGAGTACATTCGAGGTGGCATCTAATCCGCCTGCTAAAGCTGCCCGCACCGCCCATATCGCTCCCTGTGGACTAAACGCGCGTCGAGTTCCAAATTCTAATAGGGTCGCCTCTTCACCTGCAACATCTCGCATTCGTGCTGCACGAGTCGCCACTAAGGTCTGGTAATTGATCACATTTAGCAAATAAGTTTCAACCAACTGCGCTCGCCATAAGGGAGCCTCAACCCGGAGTAATGGCTCATTTGCAAACACCGCTGTCCCTTCTGGTACTGCCCAAACATCTCCTTCAAATCGATCGCTCTCCAACAGCGTCCAAAACTGCTCCGGTGCATGATCAAAGATGCCTGTTGCTTGTAAGGCTAAAATTTGATCTGCACTAAACCGAAAATTCTCTAAATATTCCAACGCTTGCGCGAGTCCCGTTGCGATCAAATATCCAAATCCTTTGGGCAATCGTCGCACTGAAAGCTCAAAACTAGCGAGACTTTGATCTAGACTTTCTCCAACATAACAAGCTGCCATTGTTAACTGATATAAATCGGTTAACAAGCTGTAATCTTCTGGACGAATGATGAGTTCAAGATCTTCCACCCAAATCCTCCTTGGATTTAAAAGGGTTGTGAGCGTGAGGAGACAGATTAAGAATTGCTGTTCCCCTAAATTATAGTTGTTTCAACCAAAAGTCAAGAACTAAAACTAAAGATTTCACAATTGAAATTCAGTCTGCGTTGCTATCGTTATAGTAAACTTAACAAAAATAGGGCATTAATCTAGTCTGTTTTTGCAAATAAAGCGGCTCTATTGATGTAAAGAAATTGTTGCGATCGCTGAACTCTTGACTCAGATTTTATGACCTTATTAAAACGAAAAATACGAAGTTTCAAGAAAGACAAAATAGCTCAACTTTTTTCTAAATAATTAATGCGATCGCTAGCTAACTTTCAAAGAATTTCTCATAATGAAGTTATTCGCCCATCCGTGAATACAATCATTCACCAACACCAGATTGTTTTGCTCCAATTCACGCTAACCACAGAGGTCATTTCTTATGTCTATTCCAAAAGTAGTAGATGAGTTGATGGACTATTTTTCGGGTGCTGTAAGTCGCATTTTCGGCTTGAGTGATGATGCTTACCCAGGTACAGGAGTGCAACCTTTCAACGGCGATATTTATGACAAGAAACACGTTAAAAAACACTTCGAGCGCTAACGCTACAACGCGCATCAGGTTTTAGATTTGCAACATCTGGGAATCGGTAGAAGGTGCATTGCTTCTGCCGATTTTTTTATTGCGCGATCGTCCCCGTCAGCGAAATCCTAAAGTCTCTAAACGCAATCAGCACCAAAATGGTATAAGGACAGAATTAAAGCTGTATCTGCTCAAAGGGAATGACTGAACTCGATTTTGTTTTACTGACAGTCTATTTTTTGTGCATTACCTATGTTCTTTACCAAATGGTCACTTCATTTAACGATGAACTTACCATCTGGCTCGATCAAGAATACCTAGACGAACAACTCACAGCCCTTAATTTGAAAGACACGATCGGCATCAGCTTCAAATTTGACAACCGCTACGAATTCGACAAACTCAAGAAACTATCCATTCGCGTTACCAACAAATCAAGCGATCACGCCATCTATATCGATTGGGACTACTGCGCCCTGACCGATCAGTATGAGCCACCTCGATCGCGTCGTGTCACTCGTGCCGTTGCCGGATCTCCACTCGATGTCTTTCAGCGGCAAGCCTTCAGCGCCATTGCTCCTGGCAAAACGTTGGTGGAAGACCTATTTGCAGAAGATATGCTAACTCGCAAAGATGAGGGAAGCCCGATACAAGCGAGTGAAACTGTTCTTGACTTCAAACCGCCGAACAAAAAAGCCCCCGAAGCCAAAAAGAAGCGCTTCAAAAACTTTATGTCCGGTGAGGAATTATTTAAATTTGAGCTTTACTTAGTTCTGCGCTTTATGGGATTTGGCTCTTCTCCGGGGGGCGATCGCGTTTCGATCGTCTGCCGCTTCAATGTCCGCAAACTCGACTGGACAGCCGGACTGCCCTGGAATCCGAAAACGCCCTAACTTAATTTCCCCGAACTCGCATCGGGTAGACTGTAAGTTAGAGAAGAGTTGGCGAGGCAGTTGCGGATTCAGCTTGAATCTGAGGAAAGTCCGGACTCCCAAAAACCCAAACTTGCTGGGTAACACCCAGTGCGCGTGAGCGTGAGGACAGTGCCACAGAAAAATACCGCCCGTGAATTCGGGTAAGGGTGCAAAGGTGCGGTAAGAGCGCACCAGCAGTATCGAGAGGTACTGGCTCGGTAAACCCCGGTCGGGAGCAAGGTCGGACGAAACAAGGGTTGGGTTTTTTCCTGTTTCGGTAGTTCACCCACTTTCTCGGAAGCTGTGTGAGCGAGAACCGCTTGAGGTTGAAGGTAACTTCAATCCTAGATAGATAACTGCCCTCTCGTGCTTTTGGCATCGTGAGAACAGAATCCGGCTTATGTCTAACTCTTCTCGACTTCTTGCGGAAAATACGCAGAACTCTTGCAGTTCTTGTGGAAAATACGGAACATTCTTGACGATCGACCCTTCATAACTCATGATGATCACCGCAGAAGCGACCATCAGTCGCTTAATTTTTGACCTTGCTTTAAACTGTAAGAAGCAATATGTAGATTCAGCAAAGTCAGATGCGTCAAGGAATTCAACTCAGACTTCCTGATCTAGGATGAGAATGTTAAGTGCCTGGTGATGTCAGGCAACTTCTCACCTACGATCGTTCCCTCCTACAGTTGTGTAGGGCAAGTCTGTGAAAAGTCAAGCTTCTACTCTCGAACTCCCGTCGTACTGTGAGATTCCTGTCTCACAAGAGCCGCTCTTTGCTATTAGCGAACATAAGAAAAGCGCACTGATTCTCTGCAAGCAGTATCACGCTGAGTTTGCAGGTCCTGGGGCTGCGGTCAATTGCGCGGCTGAGCCTGCATATCGTGCCGTAATTGCGATCGGCTCTCCCGAACTCATTCCCACCACGACGGTGGAGGAACGTCGTCGGGCATACGGACGTAGAATTCAATGGGGACGCTGGTTGCAAAAAATTCTTGAGCACCCGGATTCGATGGTTCGGGCTGAGAAGTTGTTGGCAGGATTTGAAGAATTTTTTGGGCGACAGGTTGTGACTGGATTGCCGAATGAAGTTTTAGCATTACTCGCGGGTGTTTTTCCAGGCACGATCGAGCAAGTACGATCGCAGCACTGGCGCGGCAGCAAAGTTGGAGCAATGCCCTTTCTTCACGGTTCTGATCAGCTTAAAGTCACCACGATCTCCCTGAACCCCCAAGAAATCCCAGCCGTTCCGCTTTTAACTACCGCAACTGTCAGCGAAATCGAGCGCACCTACGCTGTCTTAAAATCTGCATAATTTGTCGGAGAGCCGATTCAACCCCTACGATAGAATCAGCCTGATTTTTTATTGCACTGATTTTTTGCCACTAATGACTCTTGCCTATCCGCGCCGCCAGCAGGAACTTCGCGCCCTTGCTCAACGATTGGGGCTATCGCAATTCGACGCGATCGATTGGGACTTGATGGATCTGGCACTGATTCATGTGACGTTTTCTGCCGAGCGCAATTATGAGCAGCTAGAATTCGTCGGGGATGCCGTAGTGAAGTTGGCAGCGGCTGAATTTTTGCTCAGGGCTTATCCAGATTTAAAAGTTGGAGAATTCACAGCCTTGCGATCGGTGTTAGTCAGCGATCGCATTCTTGCCAAAATTGCGGATTCTTATGGATTTGATCGTTATCTCCTCGTAGCTTCGAGTGCGAAATCTGATCCGGCTGGTCGTGATTCGCGGCTTGCTGATTCTCTCGAAGCTGTTCTTGCTGCCCTCTACCTCAGCACTCAAGATCTCAGCCTGATTCACCCTTGGCTGGATGAACAATTCCAACCGCTTGCTGAAGAAATCCTCGCTGATCCGGCTCGCCAAAACTATAAAGCCGCTCTGCAAAACTGGACGCAAGGACACCAGAGAACCTTACCTGAATATCGCACTCAAGAAACCGGGAATACTCACAACGATCCTCACCGCTTTGTTGCAGAAGTCTGGATTCAAGGACGCTGCTTAGGGCAGGGCACGGGTCGATCGCGTAAAGCTGCCGAACAAGCAGCGGCACAAGAAGCATTTTTGGTGCTGAGCCGTCAGGAGACTTAATTTCATCTGACCTGCCAGCCGAACTTCTAGAGGAACTGGTATGTCAGAGCAAATTAGGTCAGAGCAAATCACGATCGCACTCTTCGGGGCTGGGCATTGGGGCGTTCACTTACTGCGAAATTTCTTACAGCATCCCAATGCGCGTGTCGTTGCGGTGGTTGATCCTTGTCTTGAAAAGTTAGAAACCGTTGCAGGGCGATTTGAATTCGATCGCCGAGTCTTTCTCACTACACAATGGCAGGATGCATTAGAGTTGAGCGGGTTGGATGCGGTGGCAATTACCACTCCCGCAACAACTCACAATCAGTTAATCACAGCAGCACTCAAGCAAAATCTTCACGTTCTTGCAGCGAAACCGCTGACTTTAAGTGTGGCTGAGTCAATCCAGCTTTGCCAACTTGCAGAACAGCAACAGCGGCAATTGATCGTGGATCACACTTATTTATTTCATCCTGCCGTGATTCGGGGGCGAGAGTTGCTGCGATCAGGCAAACTCGGCAAGCTGCGTTACGGATATGCCACTCGAACACATCTCAGTCCAGTTCGATACGATGTGGACGCACAATGGGATTTAGCGATCCACGATATTGCAATCTTGAATTTTTGGCTAGGAGAAAGCCCGTGTGTAGTTGAAGCGAAAGGATCGGTTTGGTTACAAGAAAGATTAGCGGATACAGTGTGGACAACTTTAATTTATCCGAGTGGGTTTCAGGCAACGCTTCATTTTAGTTGGCTCAATCCAGATAAACAGCGTCGATCGTGCATCGTAGGCGAGAACGGCAGCCTTATTTTTGACGAACTTGCTCAAGATCCTTTAACCGTGCAATGGGGAAAATTCGACGCGCAGTTTAAACCGATCGGACAACACCGAGAGATTCTTGAGATCCCGCCACACGAGCCATTACAACAAGTTTGTGATCATTTTCTCGATTGTGTGAAACATAATCGAGCTTCTGAGATTTCTTCAGGATGGCTAGGTGCGGAACTGGTACAGATCTTAGTGGCGCTTTCTGAATCGATGCGGCAGGGGAGAGCGATCGAGCTTATTAAATAAAGCTCTAAAAATTGCTTGAATTCAAAAAGGCGCGATATTTTGAGTACGGTAAGTTTCTGGTGGATTTGATTGTGACTCCGACTTTTACGCGCCGAATTCATCCTAAATCTGAACCGCCTAACTACGTTTTGTCGCTGACCGCTGAAGAAAGAACACGATCGCGCTTTCTCTTCCATTCCGACGACGGGCGCGAAATTTATCTGAATTTACCCAGAGGCACAACACTAAGAAATGGAGACTGGTTAGAGTCTGAGCAAGGCGAATTTCTCAAGATTCAAGCCAAACCTGAACCTGTTCTAACCGTCACGACTTCAGCATTATTAGATCTATTACAAGCAGCGTATCATTTAGGAAATCGGCACGTTCCATTAGAAATCACAGATTCATATCTAAGATTATCACCTGATCCGGTTCTACAAGATTTACTAGAGCATCGTGGACTAGAGATCAAAACTGAAACGGTTCCATTCCAACCTGAATCTGGTGCTTATGGACACGCTCACTAATCCAGCCTTGTTACGACTGTTACAGTTAGCAAGTCCTGCTTTACCTGTCGGTGCATACAGCTATTCAGAAGGGCTAGAAACGCTGGTTCATACCGGAGTCATTCAAACCGTAGACGATCTAGAACATTGGATCGTCCAAGAATTGCAGTATGGAGCGGCTCGATTAGAAGCAGCGATGTTAATTCGATCGCATCGCGCCACGATCGACCAAAATTTCGATCAAGTCCTCTATTGGAATCAATGGTTTACCGCCGCACGAGAAACCGAAGAACTACGATCGCAAAGCCTCCAAATGGGCGGATCGCTTTTACGATTATTCCGATCGCTCCATCCCGAACCGATTCCAAATTTTGAAAATGGATGTAATTTCGCGATCGCTTTCGGTCTCGTCGCCGCACTCTGGGAAATCGATGAATCCGCTGCACTTCTCGCCTATCTACACAGTTGGGCAACGAACTTAGTGAGTGCAGGCGTAAAGCTGATTCCGTTGGGACAAACCGCAGGACAGCAACTTTTATTGAAATTAGGTGAAGAAATAGAACGGGCTGAAGTGGCTCAACTAGCGGATTCGGAGCTTGAAAGTTGTGGTTGGGGAATTGCGATCGCCAGCATGATCCACGAAACACTCTACAGCCGCCTCTTCAGAAGTTAGACTTAGAGGCTTAAGATTTTATGAAAAGATGGGCTTTCGACTGTTGCTGATCGCTCGATACTTCAAAAAGTTCCAAAGGGTGCAGCACTCTTTAGGCAAAGAGACATAGTCTCCTGTAATTGATGAGATTTTGTGAAATTGAGCGATAGTTCGATCACTCATTTTTCCTACCAGTGTCATAGAGTACACAGCCTTTCTCAATAGGAAAAATTGCTTAATCATCTGTAACCCTTCAGTGATAAGCTAACTTGTGGCGAATAAGCGCAATTCGTGCATACACAATCGTTGAACCATCATTTTTAGGGCACCGATAATGGTCACCACCGCAGAGAAAACAAACATCGGTTACATCACGCAAATCATCGGTCCAGTGCTGGACGTGCGATTCCCCGGTGGCAAAATGCCCCGAATTTACAATGCCTTGACCATCTCCGGCAAAACCGAATCCGGTCAAGAAGTCGCTGTGACCTGCGAAGTGCAACAACTTTTGGGCGATAACCAAGTCCGCGCGGTGGCGATGAGTACCACCGATGGTCTCGTTCGCGGCATGGAAGTGTCTGATACTGGCGCACCAATCAGCGTTCCCGTCGGAACTGCAACTCTGGGACGAATCTTTAACGTCTTAGGCGAACCTGTAGATAACCAAGGTCCAGTCAACAATACGGAAACTTCCCCGATTCACCGCGCTGCACCAAAACTAACCGAACTCGAAACCAAACCGTCCGTGTTTGAAACCGGAATTAAGGTGATCGACCTGCTAACTCCCTATCGTCGGGGTGGAAAAATTGGTCTGTTCGGCGGTGCAGGTGTCGGTAAAACTGTCATCATGATGGAACTAATCAACAACATCGCAACCAATCACGGTGGAGTGTCAGTGTTTGCGGGTGTGGGTGAGCGCACTCGTGAAGGAAATGACCTCTACAACGAAATGATCGAATCAGGCGTAATCAAAAAGGATAATCTCAACGAGTCCAAGATCGCCTTGGTATATGGTCAAATGAATGAACCGCCCGGAGCGCGGATGCGTGTGGGTCTATCGGGTCTGACGATGGCAGAATATTTCCGCGATGTGAACAAGCAAGACGTATTGCTGTTTGTGGATAACATCTTCCGGTTTGTGCAAGCGGGTTCTGAAGTATCAGCGCTGCTCGGTCGGATGCCTTCTGCGGTAGGATATCAGCCGACTCTGGGTACAGACGTAGGTGACTTGCAAGAGCGGATTACCTCGACGACCGAAGGTTCGATTACCTCGATTCAAGCAGTGTACGTGCCTGCGGATGACTTGACTGACCCCGCTCCGGCAACGACTTTCGCGCACTTGGACGGAACTACAGTCCTTTCTCGTGGTTTGGCTTCAAAAGGAATTTATCCCGCAGTTGACCCGTTGGATTCAACTTCCACCATGCTGCAACCCGCGATCGTCGGAAATGACCACTACGATACGGCTCCCCCCC
>PSLO01000017.1:58545-59714 GCA_040289665.1 Leptolyngbya sp. ERB_1_1
ATACGGCTCGTGCAGTCCAGGCAACTCTGCAACGCTATAAAGAACTGCAAGACATCATCGCCATTCTCGGTTTGGATGAATTGTCGGAAGACGATCGCCTGACTGTAGCGCGTGCGCGGAAGATTGAACGCTTCTTGTCGCAGCCATTCTTCGTGGCAGAAGTCTTCACTGGCTCACCTGGTAAATATGTGTCGTTGGAAAAAACGATCGCAGGCTTTAAGAAGATCCTATCCGGCGAACTGGATGATCTGCCAGAGCAAGCCTTCTACTTGGTTGGCGACATCGATGAAGCGATCGCAAAAGCTGAAAAAATGAAGGCTGAAGCCAAGTAAATCTCAAGAGTGTAGAAGATCCTTCTACACTCTTACCGTCGTTCATTATTCTCCTTAATTACTATGGCTTTAACGGTTCGTGTCATTGCGCCAGATAAAACGGTCTGGGATTCTTCGGCTGAGGAAGTGATTCTTCCGAGCACCACAGGGCAGCTTGGCATCTTATCCGGTCACGCTCCTTTGTTGACGGCACTTGAAACAGGCGTTTTGCGCGTTCGATCAGACAAAAGCTGGTTTCCGATCGCCATTATGGGCGGGTTTGCAGAAGTTGAAAAGAACGAAGTTACAGTTCTCGTCAATGCAGCAGAGCGTGGCGAATCGATCAATCGTGAAGCGGCTCGAACTGCTTACACTGAAGCAGAAGCAAAGTTTGCTCAAGCGGATCAAAGCGGTTCTAAACAAGAGAAACTGCAAGCGAGTCAAGCGCTAAAGCGTGCTCGTGTCCGTCTTCAGGCGGCTGGTGGCCAAGTTTAGATCAGACTCAAAATTTTGGAAAAGAGGGCACCGTGTCCCTCTTTTTTATTGGGTGAATTGTTGTACTTGGTCGATCGGTAAATTTAGGGCGATTGCAATCTGTTCAACACTCAGCCCCATTTCTGCTAAACGAGCGATCGCTTCATATCGCGCCCGTTCTGCTTCCTGTCGTGCTTGCTCTGCTTCTTGTCGTGCTTGCTCTGTCTCGGCATGAGTCAAAAGCTTTGTGTCAGTCTGCGGATCGTAGTAGCGTAGTTCACCATCTGTTAGTCTTAAATCGAGTCCGAGTGTTTGACTGTAGATATAGCGATCCTAAATCAGTTATGAGAAGCAGCCATAGGTAAATAGCTTTGAAAAATTAAA
>PSLO01000143.1:0-7999 GCA_040289665.1 Leptolyngbya sp. ERB_1_1
CCGTTCGAGTTGTGCGTTAAGTCATTGAATCTGTCGGAAATCTCTTAGCGTTTATGATTCATGCAACAAAGCCTTTTGGATAGCAAAACTCTACCGCTTTCAAGGACGATATGGGGAAGCAGAACCGCTGTATGTAAGATCGCTTTCGATCCGGGAAGAGCAATTAGGAGGCGACTATCCCGATGTGGCAGAGAGCCTGAACAATTTGGCAGGATTGTACCTTTCGCAAGGACGGTATGAAGAGGCAGAACCGCTGTATCTCCAATCCCTGGAAATCTCGCTACGGCAGTTGGGACAAGACCATCCCCATGTGGCTACGAGCCTGAGCAATTTGGCAAGGCTTTACTGTTCGCAAGCACGTTACAGCGATGCAGAACCACTTTTTCTACGATCACTTTCCATCCTACAAACTCAGCTTCCTGTGGAACATCCTTTAACAGCAAGGGTCGTGAGTAATCTGGCACATCTTTACAATTTGCAAGGACGATGCTGTGAGGCAGAATCCCTCTACCGACAATCTTTACCCATCTTGTCTGCCAAGGTAGGGGAAAACCATATCTGGAGACAGGAAGCGTCAAAAAACTTCCGATCGCTCCTCCAAAAAGCCATCCAAGAGAACCGCACCGATGAACTCTCGGATGATCCGATGACACGAACACGAAGTGAAGCGAAGCTACCGCTCCTTGAAGAACTTCAAAACTCATCGGAATGAAGAACGATCGCGAACCATCTTTTACCATAGAAATAGCCTTAGTCGCAATCCGGAGAAAAAAGTCAAATGGCGCAGCTTCTGACCTACGAGGAAATGAAACAGCAATATCCCGATGAGTGGCTCTTAATCGCTTACACCAAAATCGAGCCAGACACCCTGCAAGTTCTCGAAGGTGAAGTCGTTGCTCACTCAGCGGAGGTCGAAGAGATTTATCGATCGTTGCCTCTTGTGAAAGGGCAAGATGCCGCGATCGAATTTGTCGGTCAACCTCAAGCAGATGTCGCTTACATTTTATGAGCGATTCATCCTCCTCTCGAAAAATTCGTAAACTCTATCCCTTAATTCGATGGGGTAATCTTCTTCTGCTTAGAGCCTCGCTGAGTAACCAGCAAGAATTGCGGATTGTTCAACTTCTGCTCGATACCGGGTCAAGTTTTACAGTCTTGCCCAGCGATGTTTTAACTGAAATCGGCTGTGATCTTCAAAAACCTGAACAGCAAGTTTCTGTAATTGCTGCTGGAGGAATGATTCGTGCTCCAAAAGCAATCGTGCCTCAGTTTAATTGCTTGGGACATGGGATTGAAAACTTCTCAGTTGTTGCTTTAGACCTTCCTACGCGATCGCCCGCTGCGGGACTACTAGGAATGGATTTCTTGATAACGATTGGTGCAGTAATTAATGTCAAAAAAGGAGAAATTCTCCTCTCTTAGTCTCTCATTTTTGGCTCGGTCGATTCAGATCGCTCCTTCAACCATTACAGAACGAGGAAGCGTAAGCAGCGATCGCACTTTTTACCCCAGCGAACCTTCCGGGAAGCGAAGCTACCGCATTTCAGAGGGGAACGATCACAGATTTTTCATCGCCATTCACCCAAAAAGTAGGAACGTCCACACTTTTTGCATCAACGAACACTTTATGAAGCGAAGCGATCGCATTTCAAATCGAAATTGTGACAGTCGAAAGCAAAAGGGCGATCGACAAATCTCGATCGCCCTTCTCCAGATTTATCATCGCAAAACTACGCCATGCTGTTCTCGATCGCCCACCGCGCCAATTCTGTCCGGTTATGTAATCCGGTTTTACCCAGCATATTACTGACGTGACTCTCGATCGTTCTTTGGCTCACGTTTAATTCTTCTGCAATTTCGCGATTTGCCATACCGCGCGCCACAAACTGAACCACCCTTAATTCAGTCGGCGTTAATTCAACATCAAACGGAACTTGGATCTTCGGAGCATTATCACCGCCCTTCGCATCTTTATGCTGAATCAGGCGCGAGGCTTGCTTGAGCGAAGATTCCACCTGCGCCACCAGTTCTTCTGGCTCAAATGGCTTCACCATATAAACATCTGCACCGATATTTAGACCTTTCACACGGTCTTGGCTCTGACCTTTTGCTGACAGAAACAACACTGGAATCCAGCTTGTCTTGGGGTCTTGACGAATATTGCTGACGAGTTGATAGCCATCCATTTCGGGCATCATCACATCGCAAATGATCATATCTGGGAGATCCTGTTCTAGGACTTCCAGCGCTTCCCGCCCGTTTTCTGCGGTCACGACTTCGTATCCCCGGAACTCCAGATAATCTTTAACCAACAGAATAAGGTTAGGGTCATCATCAATCAGCAGCAATCGTCTGTGATTCCCTGAACTGGTTTCCTTCATGCTGTGCTACTCGCTCTGCCTGAATCTAAATCAACGTTTACACTAAATCGACTTCACGACTGAGCTATTCTACGGAGTCTGAGGCTTCAGAGTCGCGTATCTCGGCTCGATAGGACTTGTAACTCTGGATCACTCAGCTTGAATTTGATTCAAGAACTAAAAGAATCCAGATTTCTGTCTGTAGGTCACGTGTCATTATATCCGACTCGTCAAGAAGTTAAACTTTTTTCAGATGAAGTCGGCAGAATTTAGAACGATTGGTTTCTAAAAACAGGGTCTACTCGCTACAAAGTGGATCTGGCAGTGTTGAAACAAATACAGGAATTACGCGGGAGTCATCGGTTTTGGCGATCGCAAGTCACAAATTTCCCCAAGGTTTATTGATTTTCACTCTAGTTGAAATTTAACCTTTTTCTAGTCAGAAACGATACAATCTTCGTCTTTTTCGGAGTGATTTTCTGGTTCGGGGAGCGGGTGTCTCAAAAAAGCAAACTCTTCAACAATTCGGTTGCCAATCAGGTGTTCTTGAATGATGCGTTCGATTACTTCTGGAGTAACAGAATGATACCAAACGCCATCGGGATAAACGACAAGAATTGCACCGCGATCGCACACTCTCAAGCAATTGGCTTTAGTGCGAAAGATACAGCTTGGGCGTTCCGCGGTCGGCGTGTCGAGCTTGAGTTCTTTCAAGCGTTTCTTTAAATAATCCCAGGCTTCGATCCCCGCTTCTTTACTACAACAAATCGGTTTTGTTTGGTCAGCACAGATGAAAACATGGCGATCGATACGATCGAGTCCCAAGGTCTGAACACAGTTTGAAAATGAGTCGGATACAGTCATAAATTCAAGATAAGCAATGAAAGTGCGATCGTTTAACTTATGCAGAAAGTCAGATGCGATCGAATTCCTGACACTAGAGGATAAGAGTCATCTAACTCTAAAGCCTTTGCCCCAATGCTACACCGTAAACCCATTCATCCGCCCAAACGTATTTATCCCTGTGATCCTTGGCGATGGGTTGAGACAAAATTTTATCCTAAATGCCTTGCCCAGATGGAGACTTTGTTTTCTACAGCAAACGGGTATTTAGGAATGCGGGGTGTGTGCGAAGAAGGTGATCCCGTGGCGCAAAACGGGACGTACATCAATGGATTTTATGAGACTTATCCGATCGAGTATGCCGAAGAAGCATTTGGCTATGCGAAAACGGGACAAACGATCGTCAATGTCACCGACAGCAAACGGATTAAGCTCTACATAGACGATGAACTCTTTTATTTACCGACTGCCAATCTGTTGAAGTTTGAACGCGCACTTAATATGCAGACGGGAACGCTTGATCGAGAAATTGTGTGGGAAACACCTGCCGGAAAACAGGTTTTGATCCGATCGCAGCGGTTGGTATCTTTTGTACAGCGTCATGTTGCAGCAATTTCCTACGAAGTGACGTTGCTGAATGCGGAGGCACCGATCGTCATTGCTTCTGAAGTTCGCTACGAGCCGGAAAGTAGCGAAGGCATCAACGATCCACGGTTAGCGAAAAAGTTTACCGATCGTGTTTTGCTCCCTCAGCAGCATATGAAATGCGACCAACGATTGATTCTCAGTCACATCACCCGAAATAGTCACATGACGATCGCTTGTGGTGTTGATCATCAGTTTGAATCAGAGTGTGATTACATTACTACGAATGAATGTTCCGAAGATAGCGGTAAAGTCGTTTTTAGCATTGAAGGCAAACCGAATGCGACGATTCGACTCACCAAGTTTATTACCTATCATCATTCTGCGCGGTGTTCTAGTCAGGAGTTGCACGATCGAGCAGAACGAACCCTCGATCGAACCATGAAACAAGGGTTTGATGCACTATTTATTAGTCAACGTGAATATCTTGATGATTTTTGGTATCGCAGTGATATTGAGATTGATGGTGAACCCGATCATCCGGATGAAACGCCAGAGCAATTCCAGCAAGTTCTAAGATTTAATCTGTATCACATTCTGCAAGCGTCTGCACGATCAGAGGGAGTGGGAATTCCAGCGAAAGGGTTAACCAGTCAAGCATATGACGGGCATTACTTCTGGGATGCAGAAATCTATGTGATGCCATTTTTGACTTACACAGCACCTGCGATCGCGAAGAATCTACTGATGTTTCGCTATGGAATGCTGGATCAAGCAAGACAGCGGGCGAAGGAAGTGAGTCAAGCCGGGGCACTGTTTCCCTGGAGAACCATTAATGGTGAAGAAGCTTCAGCTTACTATGCAGCAGGAACGGCTCAATATCACATTGATGCTGACATCATGTATGCACTGAAAAAGTATGTCAAAGCGACACAGGATGAGGAGTTTCTGTGTCAAGCAGGGGCAGAAATGCTGGTAGAAACTGCGCGAATGTGGTTTAGCTTAGGATTTTTCTCAGCCCGATCGAACAATCAATTCTGCATTCATGCAGTCACAGGACCGGATGAATATAACACTGTTGTCGATAACAATACTTATACGAATCTGATGGCAAGAGAGAACCTTTGGTATGCTGCCAAGATTGTTAGACAACTGCATGAAAACTATCGCGATCGCTTTGAGGCATTGGCTGCAAAAACTCGGGTAAACCTTTCAGAAGCAGAAGACTGGCAGCGAGCCGCCGATCAAATGTATGTTGCATTTGATGAGCGATTGGGCATTCATCCGCAACATGATGGCTTTTTAGACCAAGAAGTTTGGAACTTTGAAAACACACCTGCTGATCAGTATCCTCTGCTGCTTCACTTTCATCCTTTAGTTATCTATCGACATCAAGTGATCAAGCAAGCTGATATTGTGCTGGCAATGTTTTTGTTAGGACATGAGTTTTCGCGCGATCAAAAGCGTCGTAACTTTGAGTATTACGATCCCCTTACAACAGGCGACTCTTCGCTTTCAGTCTGCATTCAGAGCATTGTAGCAGCCGAAATTGGCAAGATGGATCAAGCGATCGACTATGCCCGATATGCAACGCTAATGGATTTGGGAGATGTGGCAGGGAATGTAAAAGATGGTTGTCACATTGCATCAATGGGCGGGACTTGGATGGTTTTGATATACGGATTTGCAGGGTTACGAGACTCAGATGGTGGCTTTTCGTTCCATCCGCGACTGCCAAAGACGATTAAGCGAATGAAATTTGCATTGATCGTACGCGAACAACGGTTAGAAGTTGAGATTGTTCATGACAAAGCAACTTACTTACTAAGAGAAGGGACGGAGTTATCGATCGAGCATCAAGGCGAAACGATCGTTTTGAATGCAGGAGAACCTGTTTCTGTGGAAATTAAGCCGAGCAATAAAGTAGAGACTTGTGTTGCGGATCAATCTAGGCGAACAAAGATGCGATCGACATCTTAAATCCAGGCAAAATTGGGCTTGTAATTTCGTCTCCTGGGAATAGAGTTGCGATTAGCGTGAGGGCTGCGGATTCTCGACGATAAACCTCTACTTGTTGAGCTTGCCAATCGATAATCCAATACTCTCGAACTCCTCGCACAGAATAGAGGCGGAGTTTGAGTTCACGATCGCGTCTAGCATTCTCCGCCCCAGATGAAAGCACTTCTACAATCAACTCTGGCGCAATAATGAGATGTCCTGCCTGATCTAATCCTGCCGCCAACCGCTCACGACTAATCCAGACCACATCGGGAATCACATTGTCAGCCTCTCCGAAAATCAGTCCAGGGTTAGAAGATGCCTCCCCTAATTGAGTTTCTAAAGACCACCGATCGAGAGCCGAATATGCTCGACCTGTTGCTTTCTGATGCTCCCAATGTGGCGCACGAGTCACAAGCAATTCTCCATCAATAATTTCATATCGTCGATCATCTTGTGGAAGTAACTCTAGATCCGCACTCGTCCAGCGCATTCGATCAGTGATAGGTTGATTCATGCTCCACCTCGCAGTGCAATATTCTTATTTTAGCGAACGGCTTAGAAGAGAAAATATCGTTGTGCCATTGGTAGAACCGTTGCAGGTTCGCAGGTTAATAGTTCTCCATCGGCTCGAACCTGATAAGTTTCAGAATCAACTTCCATGTGAGGCATCGCATCATTTAGCTTCATGTCGCGCTTTGTTAATGTCCGAATTCCAGAAACGGGAACTAACTGACGTTTCAAATGCAGCGAATCTAATCCGCCTTTTTTCAATGATGCTTGAGACACAAAGGTGAGAGAAATCGGCGCGATCGCATTGCCAAAACTCCCAAACATTGGTCGCATCTGCACAGGTTGAGGAGTCGGAATACTCGCATTAGCATCTCCCATCTGTGCCCAAGCAATCATGCCACCTTTGATCACCATTTCCGGCTTCACACCAAACATTGCAGGTCGCCACAAACATAAATCAGCTAACTTTCCAGCTTCAACAGAACCCACATGATCTGCAATGCCATGTGTGATCGCAGGATTGATCGTGTACTTTGCGACATAACGTTTTGCTCGGAAGTTATCATTACGATCGCTATCTTCGGATAATGCGCCTCGCTGAACTTTCATCTTGTGCCCAGTCTGCCAAGTGCGAATGATCACTTCTCCGATGCGTCCCATGGCTTGAGAGTCAGAAGACAACATACTAAACGCTCCAAGATCATGCAGAATGTCTTCGGCTGCGATCGTTTCTCGACGAATGCGCGATTCTGCAAATGCAACATCTTCGGGAATGCTCGGATCAAGATGGTGACAGACCATCAACATATCCAAGTGTTCATCCAAAGTGTTCAACGTGTAAGGTCGAGTCGGATTGGTCGAAGAAGGTAACACATTTGCTTCACCACAAACTTTGATGATATCTGGCGCGTGTCCGCCACCTGCACCTTCAGTGTGATAGGTATGAATCACGCGATTTTTGAACGCAGCGATCGTATCTTCAACAAAGCCCGCCTCATTCAAAGTATCGGTGTGAATTGCAACTTGCACATCATTGTCATCAGCAACACTCAAACAAGTATCGATCGCGGCAGGTGTTGTTCCCCAATCTTCGTGGAGCTTTAATCCCATTGCACCTGCTTTAATCTGTTCTTCGAGTGCATCAGGTTGGCTCGCGTTGCCTTTGCCCAAAAACCCTAAATTCATTGGGAAAGCTTCCGCCGCTTGCAACATTCGATGAATGTACCAAGGTCCAGGAGTGCAAGTGGTTGCATTGGTTCCAGCAGCAGGTCCAGTTCCACCACCGATCATGGTTGTGACACCAGACGCGATCGCAACTTCGATCTGTTGCGGGCAGATAAAGTGAATGTGCGTATCAATTCCGCCTGCGGTGAGGATCATTCCTTCTCCGGCGATCGCTTCCGTTCCAGGTCCGATAATGATCGTTACATTGTCTTGAATGTAGGGATTTCCAGCTTTCCCGATCGCGTGAATTTTCCCGTCTTTAATTCCAATATCTGCTTTCACAATGCCCCACCAATCCAGAATCAGCGCATTGGTAATCACTGCATCCACTGCGCCATCTTCGTTGGTAATTGGAGATTGTCCCATACCATCACGAATCACTTTGCCGCCGCCAAATTTAACGGTAGTGCCTTTTCGTAAAGGGTAGATAAAATAAGGGGTGACTGCTATCTTCATCTCCTATGTCAAGCATTCCT
>PSLO01000144.1:0-7899 GCA_040289665.1 Leptolyngbya sp. ERB_1_1
CATGACTGCGAACAGAATGCAACACTTGAGTTATATCATCTGTAGTCTGGTTTTGGAGATTTGGTATTAGTGATTAGGATTTTTCGCTACGTTTTGAATCACCACAAAAAGTTAAATGATTCAGGAATAAACCCATAGCATCAGGATTGCTGAACTAACATGAGGCGTATGAAAAGTAGGGGTAAAGGTTAACTAATGGATACCATCCAGACCCAGATCAACGCTCTCAACAGCAAGGTAGATTCGCTGCACCAGATCATTGAACATTTAGGAGCGAATCTGGCACAAGCCTTGACCGAACTGAAGTCCGATTCTAACGACGGCATTAGTCGATCGACCTTCGGAACCACGACTGGACGATTCGGCTATTCCTATTCGCGATTGAGTGATGCTTCGCTCGAACACAAAGACGTTTTATCGGATAGCCACACCGTTGATTCGTCTTCTCACAGTGGCGAGAAATCGCTTGCTCCAGAGATCCAGATTCAACGCCTCACCGCTCAATTGACCGCTGCCTACAACCGCATTGCAGCCCTGGAAGAACAGCTTTTAGCGCAAAGAGTCCACTAGTCCTGTTGATCGACAAGCTGCCGATCGATTAACTGTTCGATCTCGTCTAGCAATTCAGCCTGCCCCCAGTTCTGAAAAACCGAAGCCGCGATCGCACATCCTCCGGCTCCAACGCCTTCTTTGACGAAACCTTGCTCATAAGCCTGAAGCTGGCTCCAGCGCGATTCTGCAAAATTTAATCGAGTGGCAATCAGGGTTGCATCTTTCAACGATGCCGCAAGTCCTACGGTGTCACCCGTCGGATCTTCTGCAACCCATCGCGTTGTCCCGATGACAATTCGATCCCGATTCCAACTGAGGGAATGAGTGTCCGCGATCGCGCGACTTAACGCATACACTGCTAACATCTGGGTTCCCCCTGCCAATAGAACGCCACTGGATCGACTCGCCGCGATCGCCATTCCTGCTACCGTAATTTGCATCGGATCGCCTACCGCAGCCACGATCGAGAAAGGATTATCCGTTTGGTTCGCTAATCCGCGCTGTACGAGTTCCCATTTCTGCGCGTGATTGCAAACAGAATGACTGCTATTCACTTTTCCAGCGGCATCAACTCCAAGCCCGGTTAAAACTGCTAGCGCAGTTGTAGTTCCACCGACGACGCATTCTCCTAAAATCAGATAATCCGCATTTTCAGCAAGTTTTTCGCCCCATTTCAAGCCTTGATTAAATAAGTGATGGACGATTCGGAGATCCAATGCTGCGCCCGTACTCACACATCGAGCAGGACTGCCCTGTAAATCGATTGCAGGAATAGAAGGCGGTCTCCGCAATCCAGCATTCAAAACACTCACCGGAATCTCTAACGCTTCAATCACTGCACGAGAAATAAACACTGGAGACGCGCCAATCCGCAACGGCGGTAAAGGAAACTTCGGATTTGGTTGCACTCCGTTGACGAGAAATTCTGCATCCGCTATCGCGGTAAATTGTCGATCGTCAGGAGTCGCGCCTGCGGCTGAAATTCCTGGAATTAATCCGGTTTCTGTAAATCCTAGAGTACAAGCGAAATGAGGCTTTTTTCCTTGATAGCGATCGAGCCAACGATACGCCTGCTTTTCCCGTGTATAAATTGCAATGGCATCAGTCATTGTCAAAAATTGCTTGAACCCACTGAGGCGGACAGGGAATTGGATTGTTTAAGCGATCGAACAAAAACCAAGCTACCAAGTGAACCACAAACAGATATACCGTATTAACCGTAATAATTGATAGAAATACAAATAGTTGAACCAATGCAAGCGATGGTTGAATCAGCCATCCTAAAAGCGAAAAAACCCAATCCAAAAAGTTCGTGACTTGACTCGTTCCATACAACCACAAATCATCACCCAGTAGAATCGAAACCAACCACACTCGGAAAAACGCGCCCAACACTCCAAGCAACGTTCCAAGTGGAATCGAAACAAACCACTTTACACGTCGATACCATAATGCACCCAGCAATACGCCCATCAATCCATAAGGAATGACATACTGAATGCTACGCACCGGAGCCATCAGCACCGAGAGCAATAATCCAGCGATCGCGCATCCCATCCACGCCGCGCGACTTCCCCACCGCAAGTAGATTAACGCGATCGGAATCGGGAAAAAGATTTGCAGAATTGGACCCATTGGAAAATACGTATTCACGAGCCAAACCAAGCTCGCAGCACTCGCTAAAAACGCCGTTTCCACCATGACGATCGGGCTATCGGGATCGACACGACGACGTACCGGACGCTGATCTTCAAAATCCGGCGCCGGATCAACATCAGGAATCCAATCCTCATCGAGGTCTGAAGGGTCGATCGGGCTTGCGCCTACTGCTTGATTGCGGCGATCTCTATCGTCCTTGGGCAATTCAGTCATTGAACTTGATTCTGGCGGGCACATCTACTCTAGTGCAAATTCTCACTAAAGCGCGTAGCAATTCTCTGATCTGTTCTTGTCGAAAGAATGCAATCAGGTTGGTGACTAAGCACAAACTGCCCAAACCTAACAAAATATAAGTCGGCGGCATCACGATACCGACTAAAAACCAGGTGAGAACGTGCAGCACCATAATGCCCGAAAAGAGTGATGCTACACCTGCCGCGATGAAAACTTGTTGCGACGATCGCCCCAGTCCTGTGAGTGTCAATGTCAGGGAAGTCATGAGCAGATTGATAGGGACGAGAAGCGCGCAAATCCCTACGCAATTTGTTCGAGAAAATTCAAACAGGGAATTTAAATCCAGCATTCTAAACTCTCACGACGAGCGACAATTCCCTCATATGGTCGCACCGTGTTTTCAGAAGTGCCTCATTTTTCAATCAAACTTCACGAAGTTGTGTAAGCGATCGCAAACTTAACTACTCTATGACGAATGGAAAAGCCCAATGCAATTGGAAAAGCCCAATGCAATATACAAAGTGGGCTACACTTTTCTAAGGACTAAGGGCTTCGTCATGACACAAGATCAACCCTCAAGACTGGATCGAATTGAAGCCCGTATCGAAGAAAACGATCGTCGATACGAGGAGCGCTTCGATCGAGAAATGCAACTGCTTGCAGATTTGAGAACTCGTCAGGAGAGCCAATCGCAACAGATTGCTCAGCTTAGAGAAGCACAGGAGACACAATCTCAAGCAGTCAACAACTTGAGGGAGACCGTCAGGGAAACCACAACGATTGTCAGTCAGCAAATTTCTGGACTTGTGGAAGTCCAACAATAGCAGAACCGCAACATCGAGCGAATTGCGCTCATGATTCAGCAACTCGCTGACACCTTCCAGTAGCACCAATCAGATGGACACGGCGCATAACTCACAATTCAATCCCATAAATAACCCCCAAACTCTTAACTACAGGAGACGGGGGCTTGTCATTGAGCTGTTATAGATGATCCTTGAGAAAATTTAGATCGAGATCTTCTTCCCAGGGTGGCTCAGGATACAGCATCGATAAGTGATAGTCGATGTCCTGCTCTGCTTCGGTCATGTCAACTCGATCGAACCATCTCGCCATAATTTCTAAATCACGATCGCGTAACGGTGATAGCGGTGCAGCATGATCAAACGATTCAGTCCGATATGGGCGACGACTGACGATTTTGAGATGTCGCCACGGATTGACGATCGACGGCTCTGGATTAAAGCGATTTGGTGGTTGAACGGGTGGGGCTTCTGACGGCAGTGCATCTTCGATCGAATCGCGATCCATTGGAGAGTCATCTAGCATGAAATTGTTCAGGTAGGGAGCAAGAATCTGACGAACCCTGAGAAACACCTTGAAATCAAATCTGAGATAAAGTGTCCGAAGTAAATTCGATGACATTCAAACAAGTACTAATACCGTAACGGGAAATTGATGTAAACTCACCAGTAGTGCAAGTGGAATCACTCGACTTTGGACTTTATCCGGTGAGCAGCTCGGTGAATGGCGGGGCAACAAAGCTGCATTCAGCCGGGATGGTCAGAGGATAGTTACCGTTGACGAGAAAGGAATGCTGCGGGTGCTTGAAAACGAATCACTCGATCGATTACTGACAAGAGCGTGTGACTGGTTGCACGACTACTTGACCTCGAATCCGATGGTGAGCGATCGAGAGCGTCAACTCTGCGATCGCTCTAAGTCTTAAGTCCAATACAGAACTTTACCCTGCGGAAATCGCTTGGCTAACTCACGCTCAAAGAACTGACGCAACTCGCGCATCGTCTTGGCATCATACACATACTTCATGCCACCGAACTTATTGCGCTTCACCACACGCGAGGCTTCATCCATATCTAGCTTGGTATTCGGATACCAATTCAACAAGACTTCCTTCGATCCGGGGGTGAAGCGATGCGAGATCAACTCAAACGTTAGATCACAATCGAAATCAATCAACTCAGACATTCGATCAAGTAACTGTGTGTAATGCTCTTGCCAATGGTCGATCGGCATAATCGGCGCAATCACAATCCCTAATGGATAACCACCTTCTAAACCTAGACGACGTAATGCTTGCAGCCGCTCCTCCACCGAAGCTGTACCGCCCTCTAAACGCTGACTCACAGGAGCAGCATTTACGCTAACCCGACAGCGCGTATGACCATTGTGCGGCAGGTCTAATAACCCTTCGACATGACTAAACTTCGACACCCAGCGTAGATACCCATCTTCGCGCGTCCCAAAGTAGCGAATACACTCTGCTAAACTTCCGGTAAGATGCTCAATTCCTAATGGATCGGTGTAACAACTCACCTCATAGCTAGTCTCGCTGCCAGGACGCTCATATCGTCCTAAGTTCTCAAGGATCTGCGGCAAATTAGCATAAACCCGAATCACAGGAGGACCAGACAAACTACCTGCAAGATAACAATACTGGCAATGTCCTGGACAGCCTTCTGCAATGTGAAACTGCCAATCCGCAGAAGGGGGAATTGGACTGAGCTTAAACTGGCTCGGAGGAGCAGTAACAACAGCTAAAGTGCGCTTAGAAATGCTGTAGGTCTCGCGCTCATCCTCGCCTCGGAGTCCGGTGAGTCGATTGCGCGGCAATTCTTCGATCGGTAAATTCAACTGCTGAAGGCGCGCCTTGATCTGCTGTCCCCACGGCTCGTCTAAAGCAGCAGGCGTAAACAAAACGCGATCAGGCATCCATAACTTAGATTCTCGGACTTCACGAACCGGAGCAGTGACTACCATGCGTCTCAATCGTTGTCTTACTTCTCTATTGTGACAATGATCGAAATTGCTAAATCAGTCTGTAGTAGCGGGTTCCACGCCATTTTGATTAGGCGGTTCCACACTTGTTTAAGGGCACAATTGACTGCGATTTTTTCAGCGATCGAGGCTTCTTTTTTCTCAAATAAGGGAGCAATTTGTTTTGCTTCTGTCAAATTGAATCCAAAGTGGATCAGTTGTTGCGTGTAGGATTGCTCATGGAGAGGATTACGTCCCTGCGCTAACAGTTCTAGATACTCGATATCGGACATTTCTAGATCAACAACAATCGGCTGAGAAGTTCGCACAGTATTTTTCTCCTGAACGCTTCAAGATAGCATATCAGGCTGTGAGGGGGTTAAACAAAAAATTATCCACCTACGGAGAAATTCACCAGCTTTCAAGTAAAGACTGTAATCCTGCTAAATCGAGATAATCTTGAGTGAATGCTTTTTCGAGTAGTTCAATTGGTAGGTAAGCATCGTACTTATTAAAAGCTAATGTCTCATCCGGTTTGATCAAATCCGAAACGCTAACTTTGCGATCGCTCAACGACTGAATTTCCGCGTACAAACTCTCAAGCTTGCATTTTCCTAAACGCACGATGAGAAAATAAGGCGATCGCGCTTTAATGCTTTTCAAGCCCAACGCATCTTTGGCATAAAAGCGTAGAAATCGTTCTAATGTGCGAAACGCGATCGTGCCTATCCAAGGAAAAATACAGCAAACTTCTTGATCAATAGACTGAATCGGATTGTGCAATAGTCCGGTTGATTTTGCTAATTCTCTCGCATCTTGTAACCGTTGTCTCGCTCCGGGTTGTAGATACAGATAAAGTGTTGTTTCTTGCAGTACCTTTTTCATTCGCTGTAATACTTTAGAATGAATCTCGCCTGTATTACCGCGCCATGAACTTGATGTCACTGATTTTTTGCTTGGCTCGACTGCGATCGCTTTCTTTTTTGCGTTTACTTCGATGACTTCCCAGGTTTTTCCAGCAAGTGAAAAGCGATCGCCTTCCATTGGCGGAACGATAATACTTCCGATCGCTTTACCGTTGTATTTGACAATGTATTCGTCGGTATCTGGGAAAATTGCATAAAACTTGAAGTTGTTGATCAACCTCTCTGCGGCGATACCTACAATCAAACCGCCTTCTGGAGTGCGTTCTAAATGATCAATTGCTAACAAGTGACGGAGAAGCAATCGAAAATCATCCTGAGAAATCGATCGAAACGGTGGTAACGTCAGAACATTTTGCGCGATCACGCTCGGTGTCAATTCTCCCAAAGATACCAACGTACTCATTGTTTGGTGGTAGAGCAAGCTGAATGGATAGTGCATTGTCCGAGCAGGTTCGATCCATCGTTCCTCTAAATAAAGTTGAATAATTGCGATCGATTGAAGCAACTGCCACGGAATTTGTTCAGGTAAAACTTCTTCGCCTGTTGGCTTGTCTTCCGCGCAAATAAACCGCATTTCTGCCGTGTCCCCACGTCGCCCTGATCGTCCCAACCGTTGCAAAAAACTCGCAACCGATGAAGGCGCTTCTAGCTGCAAAACGCGATCGAGCTGTCCCAAATCAATCCCCATTTCAAACGTCACGGTCGCTGCTGTCACCGCCATTTTTTCTGGATCGCGCATCGCCGCTTCTGCTGTTTCTCGCAACGCTGCCGAAATACTGCCGTGATGAACGTGGTAAACATCGGGAGCGCCTTTCACGTGAGCAATTTCCCGCAGTGCCGCGATCACTTCTTCGGTCGCCGTTCGCCCGTTAGCGAAAATCAGACTCTTCCGCCCTTCGGTCTGCCGAAACAAATACAAATGATAAGGATTAAAGACTTGATCGCGGTCGTCTCCCTTTGCACGAACGACTAAACCCGGATCGTAGAAATGCTCGATCGATAAATGAATTTTTCTCTCTGCTCCTGAGATATTCGGAGTGATGACAGATCGAGAAGTGTCCGCTTGTAACCATGATTCTGCTAAAGAATAATCACCCAGCGTAGCAGACAAGCCAATTCGACGAGGTTGGTTTCCTGTTAGCTTTGCAAGCCGTGACAGTTGACACAAAATTTGGCAACCTCGATCGCTGCCGATAAAAGCATGAACTTCATCGATGATCACAAACCGCAAGTCACCAAAGATACGATCGATCTCCGTACTTTTATTGATCAACAAACTTTCCAACGATTCTGGCGTGATTTGTAGGATGCCTTGTGGATGTATGAGCAGCTTTTTTTTCCGACTTTGCGCGACATCACCATGCCACGCCCAAACGGGAAGATCCGCATACTGCAAGAGATCTGTTAATCGATCGAACTGATCATTAATCAACGCTTTGATGGGACTGATATAAATTGCACCAACACTACGAGACGGATTTTCATGCAGCAACGTCAACACCGGAAGGAATGCCGCCTCAGTTTTCCCAGATGCCGTTCCTGCCGCGATCAGCAAGTGATCATCAGTTTCAAACAAACTCTGACAGGCTGCCGCTTGAATCGGACGTAAGTTAGCCCATCCTTGTTTGTAAATATACTCTTGAATAAATGGGGCTAGTCGATAATACGGATTTTGCATCGTTTCTCCTTAACTGAATCTTTGGGGTAAGCCACTGGTTCTACCAGTGCGACTCGATGAGCTTTGAGCGAT